>JBCCQK010000379.1:0-8578 GCA_039024375.1 Bacteroidota bacterium | reverse complement strand
GGTCTATAACAGACTCCACACAAAAGGTTCAAGTTACGCAACTTAATCTCCACCCAAAGCACTTCTATATTACCATTATTGAAATCGTCACGCCTTTTAATAGACAGTGACTGTTCAACATACAATGCAACACCACCGCCTCTTCTTAATCCTCTATCTTTCCTAAAATAAGCTGAATACTTAATCAATCATTGACTTTTTTACTATTAAGACGCCATTTCCGTTGAAAAGTCTCTCATAATAACAGCGACAAGTTACGACATTTTAGTGTTTGTACCAATCAATAAATTTAAAATGTGCCGTTTGCGAGGCGAATAAACGCTTGATAGTGAGGCCTTACCGTCAGAAGTAGGTGATTTAATCCCACTAGCGGCCAAAAGAAGTCAGAAGTCAGACCGAAAAATAAATTTTCCTGTCAGAAGTCAGATTTAACTTTTAGGGCGAACGAAAAGTCAAAATCTTAATATATAACTCGTTGAAAAATCTTCTGTCGATGTTTGAAAATTGCATCTTCAAACCAATATTTTCAAAGTTTTCAACTTTTATCAGTCGATTACATATTACAAAAATGACTTTTCGTTCGCCCTATTTAACTTTTGTATAAAATTGAAAATGAGGTTATTATAACGAATATATCTAACTTCTGACAGTCGATGAAACCCGCCCGTCCGAGCAGTCGGGCAGGTAGATGGTCTGACTTCTGACTTCTCACTTATCGCCGAATCTCCAAAAAGCCGCTGTACGTCGTTCCTTCGCCATCGTCTAATAGATAAAAATAGGTTCCATCAGGTAGCAATCTATCTTTCCAAGTGCCGTTCCACTGACCTTTGTAGCCCTGTTGTTCGAACACTTGGTTGCCCCATCGATTGAAAATTTGCAGTTGGTTGTTGGGGAAATCTTCGATACCGTCTATGGTAAAAGTTTCGTTAACGCCATCTCCATTTGGCGAAAAGCCGTTAAAAATAACCAGTTCTTTGCATTTGATGTACAAATCCACTCTCGCCGTATCGCAACCACTCGGATTGCACAGCTCGTAGGTAAAGAAATCAGTTGTATCGCATAAGTCCATATCGGGCGTATAATTCACCGTTAAATCGGCGTTGACAGTGGCTGTCCCGTTAATCGGTGCCTCGATGATAGTTACGGTAATTAAGGTGGAGTTCGTCGTATCGTTTCCTAGAACATTGATGGTTTTGGTTTTACTCTCCTCCACCGTATCTATATCATTAACGGCAATCGGCGGTAGAATCGAATCGGGCATTTCCTCCGTGGTAATAATAACAATCATCGTATCGCAGTTGTCCAAGGTATCACAAACAACGATACAAGCACTGTCAACTCCCGCTTCTATACCCGTATAATATACACAAATGTCCATCGGATTGACTTCGAACAAAACCATTTCTCCACTATTTTCGGGGCAAATATTGGCAATGGTATCAATGTCGCTCATTAATCCCATTCCCATTCCATCCAAGCAGAAAGTATCCGTTTCGTTGACTAAAACGGTGTCGAAAAACTCGTTCGTCTGGTCTTCGCATACGATATTGAGCGTGGCCGTATCCGCACAACTACTATCTCGAAGGATTAACTGGTAACTACCAATGGGTAACCGTAAACTTCCATTTTCTGGAACATCACAATCCAAATAATTATCCGTAAATAGCATTCCATTGATGAAAAGTTCATAAGTAGCCAGTGTATCTTTGGACAAATTCAAACAGTACTGGCCCATTGAATCGCAATCCTCGACCGTAACCGTCGCATTCGCTTCTGGAAAAATGGTACAAGTACTATCCATCATCATGGAAGTATCAACAACGGTAACCGTTATAATCACTTCTTTGCAGGTATTATCCATTTCGCAAACCGTCAAGCATAGCGTATCCATCCCTTCTCGAATGCCTTCGAAACTAACGCAATTGGTTAGATTGTTTATATCAAAACCAACTGCAGGACTCTGCCCTTCGCAAACAGGGGTTAACTCCGCATCGTCGCTGGACATCAATAAATCGGCCATGCAGATGGTGTCCATATCTCCAATAAAAATGGTCGTATCAACGGTAACCGTTTCCGTTTGACAATTCACCTGTAAGGAAAAAGTAAACCGACAGTTCGTGGTCGTATCTTCAAAAACCAATTCGTGCGCCCCCGTATCTAAAGCAATCTCAACCCCATTGACAAGTTCTTCACAATCCGATAACGTTCCTGAGTAAGGCATTCCGTTGTCCAAAATCGTGTAACTATCTAATCCTGAGCTGTCTATCCCCGAAAAACAGAAAGTTCCCAAACTATCACAGTCCAAAACGGTCACCGTAGCGGTGCCAAAAGCCGCAATTGGGGGACATTCGGGACAAGCCACCTCGACAACTAAAGTATCTTTACAACTAGTATTTCTGTCTCTAAAAATCAATTCGTGCCGTCCTGTATCGAGCATCAACTGACTTCCCATTGGTAAAGCATTCAAATTCAGTTGAAACGAGGCTTTCATGTTCGTATTGGTCTGCGTGATGTCCAAAGCACCGTAATCGTTCCCCACAAATCCTCCTTTAATCGTCATCGTAGCGGAGTCTCTTATCCAAGTGGCATTCGTATCAAGCGTGTTCATTAAGGCAACTAATTCGTCAATATCTGCAAAAGACCCCGTGTAAGTGGAATCGTTGAATACCCATTGATTGAGCGTGTAAGGCCCCATAAATCCTTCGCCCGGCAAGGTAAAATACAGATAACTTAGCATCGTATCAAAGTCGCAACCTCTCAATCCACCAGAATACATATTACCATTGTCTAAAATCTCTAACTGCATCATCGTTTCCAAAGACACAGATAGGCAAACAGTGGCCAACGTGGAGCAATCATCTGCCATTGCCACAAGACTTTGTTCGGCCAACAAATCGAGCGAACAATCGCAATCTTCGGCGGTCAAATTAATGGCCGAAAACGTTTTTTCACAGCCTTTATCCACATCTCTAACTGTGAACACATAAGAACCCGAGCCTAAGCCTTGATAAGTAGTAGCAGCAACAAAGTCGCCACCATTGAGACTAACGAGGTAGTTTCCCGTCCCACCGCTGATGGTCAATTCAATTTGACCGTTTAAAGAATCACAAGTGGGTAGTACGAGAAACGATTGCAAATCGAGGGAATCACAACTCGGACAATCTTCGGCTACTAAACTCACCGTAGCGTCCGCATTTTTTTCGCAATCGAGGGTCAAGTCTTTAACAATCACGGTGTACTCCCCCTCGGCTAAATTCGTAAACAGTACTGAATCTTGGAAAGTGCGGCCACTATCGACACTATATTCGTATTGCCCACTGCCCCCGCTGACCGTTAGCTCAATTTGGCCATTCAACGAGTCGCAATTCGGCAGCACCGTTTCTATGCCTATTTGCAAGTTATCGCAACTGGGACAATCGGCCTCCGTAAGCGTAACCATTTCCGTGGCCGCTTTTTGACATTTTGTAATTGTATCTCGTATGACCAATTGGTAGGTTCCTTCGGCTAAATTGTTAAAAGTGTTTTCTAGTTGAAAATTTTCCCCATTGTCGATGCTGTATAAATAATCACCACTACCGCCAGTTACGGTCACCGTAATCACACCGTCCGTCGAATCACAGTTGGGTTGATTGACAGTGGACTGGAAGTTCAAGAAAATATCGGGTGATTGGGGGGCAAAAGAAACGGTTGGGTAGGTAGTTGGGCAGGACTCATCTTGGTTTCGAACGACGATGTGATAAAAACCGCTTGGAACATCTTCGAAAATGTGGGTATTTTGAAAAGTACGTCCACTGTCAATACTGAACTGTAGTTCTCCAATGCCGCCTTCCGTCAATATTTTCAAAGTGCCTCCCTTATCACATTCCGTTGGGTCAGACATGACGATTCCTCGAATCGACGGCGCTCCTTCTGCTGTTAATTTAGCTAGTTCAAATTTGGAAAATTGCTGTTGCGAGTCTCGCACTAAAACAATGTAAGTACCAATAGACAAGCCCGTAAAACTACTATCTGCCTGGAAAGAGGCGCCACCATTGATACTGTACTCGAATGGAGCAATACCACTGATAGGCGTCACGTAAATAATCCCATCCGAGACGTTACAGGCGGAAGGATTCACTACGTCGATTTCGATGTCAATCATCCCACTTTGGGCAATCAACCAGTTTCCACAAAGTAATGCGGTCAAAAGAAGAAGACAACGCTTTGTAATGGCTTTGATGAGCATTTCTACTGATTTAATTTGTATGTCCATAGAAAATATCCAATTGATTAGATGATAATTCCAGTGGCACTTAGTTCATTTTTTTGTTTACAATGCTAATTTTTGCTTATCAGGAAAGGTAGATTTCAGTTAAAACATCTTCCAACACTATAGAACTATTCGACGAAAGTACTTTGTACTTTTACCCATTGTATTTCAATTATCTAATCAATAATAAGCGGTAAGAGATGGGTTTAATTTTGCGATTGTAAGGGAATCTAGGATAAGGTAAAATAGGGATGGCAGCACCCGCTTTTTCCATTATTTTTGAAAAATGGGTGTAAATCTCCGTCGTTTAGCTATCCAAGAAAAAGATTGCAGTAGCTTAGATAATTAAAAATTGTAAAGTATTGGATATTCTGTGTCAAACTTTTAGAAAGAGAAATCTTTTAAAAAGGCCCAAAGTCAATAATGGGGGAATGACAAATTTTTGGGTACAACACACTAAAAATCAATATTTTCTATGACTAAAGCAGCTACGGTCAAAATCAGATGTGACAGAAAAAAACATTCTTGAATAGCTAAAAAAAGAAAACATATCTTCCTCAATTTCATAGAGAATTAGTCGTCATACTTATTCTTATCAATCTGTATTTCTTATACATTTTGATTTTTTTAAATTTTTTATCTTTTTTTTTGAAAAAAAAATTTCGTGACAGTATTTCGGCGCAAAAAAAATTCCTACTTTCGTGAAGAAAATAACCGTATGTCGGCAAACGACTTTTCAAAGAACTAAGTACAACCAATTCCTACCTATGACCTCATCCGTCAGAAGAATTCGCTCGCTCATCAAAAGTTGTTTTAAGGGTCCTGCTTGGCACGGCCCAGCCGTTTTGGAGGTTATCGAACACCTTCCCATAGACCTTATCAACCAACGAATAAACGATGGTAACAGCATCATTGAATTGGTGCACCATATGGCCTCCTGGAAGCGTTTTGTGCTAAAAAAACTGGAGGGAGACCCTGACTTCGATGTCGTAGGGGACTTCAATTTCACCCGTATGGAACAAGCCACCGAAGCAGATTGGCAAGCCGCCATTGACCGTATCAAATCGGTTCATCAAGAACTAATGGATAAATTGAAATATACCGAAGATGCCATTCTAGTGGAAGGCGTTCCCGGCCGGTCTTACGATTTTTTCTTCCTCTTAACGGGCATCGTCAACCACGATTTGTACCACTTAGGACAGATTATTTTGTTGAAAAAAGGTGGGGAGGAGCAATGAGCAATGAGCAATGAACAATGAGCAATGAGCAATGAGCAATTTAAAAAAGTCAACTTCTAAATCCGTGTTCCCTAATTTCCGTGTTATAAAACAATGAGCAATGAGCAACTTAAAAAGTCAACATCTAAATCCGTTCGCCCAAAAATAATAGCAACAGCACCAACAAAACAGTTCGTCTAAATCCGGTCCATTTTCATCTACTTTACTATCTTGCCTCCCATTTATTACGCATCTTTACCTAAATATGCCTAACACAAAAAAAGAAAATATAAGAAACACCCTGTACGATTTTTTCTCCCAACGAATCGTCTATCACAGCATTTTTTGGCTGATAGGGTTCCTATTGCTGTTTGCTTTTGAGGATATTAAATACGGTTTCTTCTTTCATTTCACCAATGCGTTATTGAGGACATTCATTTTGGGTGGAATGATTTACTATAATTATTACTATCTGGTTACCAATTATTTAACAAAAGACCGCTTCATTACCTATTGTGGTTTATTGGTATTGTCCGTCATTATCATAACTCCGCTGAGCAACATCCTTTTCTTTTTCAAGTACGCCAATTATCCAGAACTACAGAATTACTTAACGGCCAATCACCATTCCTATTTTCTAATCAATATCATCGTCGTTGGCGCCTCTACCATTTTTAAAATCATTTCCGATTGGGTCAAACACCAACGGGAGCGAGCCGATTTGCAGACCCAAACCATGCAGTCCGAACTCCGTTTTCTAAAATCGCAAATCAATCCCCACTTTCTGTTCAACACGCTCAATAACCTATACGCATTGACTCTGAAAAAATCGGATAAAGCCCCCGAAATCGTCATCAAACTGTCCGAAATGATGCGCTACATGTTGTACGAGTGCAACGAGAAACGAGTCCCTTTATCCAAAGAAGTGAAGTATATTCAAAACTACTTGGATTTGGAAGCATTGCGCCAAGGAAAAGAAGTGGAAATCAACTTCGACGTTTACGGGGAAGTACAAAACCAAACAATTGCTCCGCTAATGTTCATTCCTTTTTTGGAAAATAGTTTTAAACATGGACTGAACCACCACATCAATCAAGGCTACGTCGATATTCGCCTCGACGTGGAACCTCAAACGGTTCGATTGCGTATCGAAAACAGTAAACCCGACTCCGTTCCCTTGCCCGAACATCCTCGCAGTGGTGGTATCGGTTTGGTCAATGTTCGTCGCCGTTTGAATATCTTATACCCCGAAAATTATCAACTCAACATCGAGAACGAACCCAATTCCTACGCCGTAGATTTGAAATTGACGTTGGATTAGGCGTCATTACGGAAAATTTAATCAACTTGAATAACCATCACTATTTCCAATATCTGTAAGAAGTTATTAGTTATTTGTTATTCGTTACTTGTCCAGATGTTGACGGTCAACGTCTAAACTAATAACTAATAACCAATAACAATATCCCAAATGATTTTTATTGCTATAAAAGTTCAATTGTGGTAGGCTGATTCATACCTACTTCCTAAAATCAACAATACTTGAAAAAGACCAACGTCCTCCGCTTCTTAGACCAGCAAAAAATTCCCTACTCCGTATCCACCTACGAATACGATTCGGCCAATTTTACGCCCGAAAAGATGCAGGAATTTGTCGATTTTGATATTCAATTATTGTATAAAACCTTGGTGGGAAAAGCCAATAAAACGGGACATCTGGTAGCGGTCATTCCAAAGGATAAAACCTTAAATTTCAAAGCCTTGGCCAAAACATCAGGCAACAAAAAGATGACGCTCATTCCACAGAAAGAATTGCTACCTTTGACGGGATATATTCGCGGTGGTTGCTCCCCGATGGGCATGAAAAAAGCTTTTGCTACGTACTTGGACGAGTCGATGTTAGATTTTAAAAAGGTGTACGTCAATGCGGGCCAAAGAGGTATTTTGGTGGGACTGTCCCCCGAAGATTTGGCGAAAGCTACACGAGCGAAGTTTGCGGCAATTGCCGAGTAACGTAGGTATTAGGCACTAATAACTGTAAAGTTTGCGGTTGAATCGTGAAATGTAAGTCTTCGTTCACGTAGAATCCTTCACCGTCTAAATGCACGGGCATGGGCTTAGGTCCTCGAATAGTAATATCTTTTCCTTGAAACGTACGCACCAAACTACTTTTATGAAAACTACGATTAAAAAATCGCCAAAGGCTGAACAAGTACCGCCATTTCGGCGCTTTTTTGACCAACAGTACTTCTAACAATCCATCATCTAACTTGGCCTGCGGGGCAATCACAAAGTTATAGCCAAACATCTGTGCATTCGCCACTTCAATCACTAAACAATCCTCCTCAATTTCCCGACCATCCACCGACAAGGTGTATCGCTCAATCGGATAGCGCCACGCTTCCAAAATGGCAAATTTAGCGTACGCCCACAGTCCTCTCAGCGTACTTTTCTTCGCCTTGTAGGCAACTAAAGCATCAAAGCCCGTTCCTCCTAAGTTCACGAAGGGTCGCCCGTTCAACTGACAAGAATCAATCGTAATCGTTCGGGCAACATTCAAAATTTGTACTGCTTTGCGAATGTTGCGCCCCAATCCCAAGTGCATGGCAAAACCATTGCCCGAACCACCGGGCAAAATGCCCAATTTCACCTCCGTGCCAATCAGCGCACTCGCCACTTCGTTGACCGACCCGTCGCCGCCCACCGCTACCACTGCAAAATAGTTTTGACGAACAGCCTCCTTGGCTAACTCCACAGCGTGACCCGCCGCTTTGGTAAATTGAATATCGTAAGTGAATTGCGCTAAATCCAAGTGGTCTTGAATCAACCGAGGTACGTTATTTTTTTTGCTGAGTCCTGAAAAGGGGTTAATGATGAATCTTATTTTCTGTTGCGCCAATGTTGTAAATGGTAAATTTTTGAATGGTAAATAATGGAACTGTTCGAGTAAAGTATGAAAACCCAAAAATCACCCCCGTAACGGGAATGTCTTTCGACAGCAAGTTGTGTTTTCAAAATAGTCATAAAGTTGTGTTTTAGTTCTTTGACATCGTTGCAAATTCTAATATTTCTTGTTCCTGTGGTACTTCAAGGGTAGAAGTTTTAAGTAAAG
>JBCCQK010000378.1:0-8598 GCA_039024375.1 Bacteroidota bacterium | reverse complement strand
GTCGTATTCAAAAAAACAATAACGTTGTATTTGGCCAGTGTTTGTTCTTCGAATACGACGGGCGATGTCCTAAACGGGGCGCAGCAGCTAGAGTTCAACCGTTGGATTCAAGCGGGCGGAGGATTCGTAGGGATTCACGCTGCTACCGATACCGAGTACCAATGGCCTTGGTTTGGACAATTAGTTGGCGCTTATTTTAATGGCCATCCCAATAATCCGAACGTGCGAGAAGCAAGCATACAGCGTATTGACAAAAACCACGTCTCCACGAGCATGATACCTGATACGTGGACCCGAGAAGATGAATGGTACAATTTCAAAAGCATGAATCCCAATATGAACGTCCTGCTCAATTTGGACGAAAGCACTTACAAAGGCGGCACCAATGGCGAAAATCATCCTATCGCTTGGTACCACGAGTTTGACGGCGGTCGCTCCTGGTACACGGGCTTAGGCCATACGCCCGAGACGTTCACCGACCCACTTTTCTTAGAACACTTGTGGGGCGGCATCAACTACGCAGCAAGCGAAGGGAAGCCCGTTGATTACGCCAACGCTATGGTGGCTCCTGAAGAAAATAGGTTCATTAAAGAAGTGTTAGACCAGAACTTGTTCGAACCGATGGAATTGGCCATGCAGCCTAATGGTAATATACTGTTCATTGAGCGTCGTGGAAAAATCAAGGAATACGAACCTGCAAAGCAAGCGACTAGAGTTGTTCATACGATGGAAGTATATCACGAACAGGAAGATGGACTGCTAGGCTTAGCTTTAGACCCCAATTTTGCGACGAATAATTGGTTGTATCTATACTATTCTCCGAAAGGAGAAGAGGCCAAACAGCACGTTTCTCGCTTTACGTACAAAGATGGCGAATTGGACGCCGATTCAGAAAAAGTACTTTTAGAAGTCAAAACGCAGCGAGACGAATGTTGTCATGCGGGCGGTTCTTTAGAGTTCGGTCCCGATGGGAACTTATTTATTTCTACGGGCGACGATACCAATCCTTTTGCGTCGGATGGCTTTTCTCCGAGCGACGAACAGGAAGGACGCAAGCCTTGGGATGCGCAGCGGTCCTCGGCCAATGCCAATGATTTGCGGGGAAAAATTTTGAGAATTACACCGCAAGACGATGGGACCTACACTATTCCCGAAGGCAATCTGTTCCCCGAAGGAACGCCCGACACGCGGCCCGAAATCTACGTGATGGGCTGTCGAAATCCTTTCCGAATCGCCATTGATTCCCGAACGAAATATTTGTATTGGGGAGATGTAGGACCCGATGCGGGAAAAGACAGTTTAGGACGAGGGCCAAGAGGTTACGACGAAGTGAATCAAGCTCGGCAAGCGGGCTTTTTTGGTTGGCCTTATTTTATTGGTAATAACTATGCTTACAACAAATACGATTTTGCCACTAAAACGGCGAGTGAACCCCGTGACCCAGAAAAACCTTTAAACAATTCTGTTAATAATACGGGCGTACAGTTACTACCGCCCGCACAGTCGGCCTTCATCTGGTATCCCTACGCCGAATCGCCCGATTTTCCGTTGATGGGAACGGGTGGTCGAAATGCAATGGCGGCGGGCGTCTTTTATGTAGATGACTATCTCGAATCGGATAAACGATTCCCCGACTACTACGATAAAAAACTATTTACCTACGATTGGATGCGAGGCAAATTCATGGCCAACACAATGAACGAGGAGGGGGATTTTGTGAAGATGGAGCCTTTCTTGCCCAGCATTAAATTCAATAATCCAGTGGACGTGATTTGGGGACCCGACGGGGATATTTACTTATTAGAATATGGTACATTGTGGTTTGCCCAAAATGCGGATGCTCGTTTGGTCCATCTAAAATATATTTCGGGCAACCGAGAACCCGTTGCCGCCATCGAAGCGGACCACATTGCGGGAGCAGCGCCCTTGACCATCAACTTCAAAGGCGATGGAACGGTTGACCCCGACGGCGACGAAGTGACCTACGAATGGTCCTTCGACGACGATGAGTTCGTACAATCCGAAGAAATGAACCCTACCTATACTTTTGAGAAACCGGGTACTTACGACGTTTCGTTGGCTGTGACGGACAAAGAAGGATTAACTTCTATTGTGCAGAAAAAAGTACTGATTGGAAATCAACTACCCGAAGTAGATTGGAAAATCAACGGCAACAGTTCTTTTTTCATGGATAATCAAGTGTTAGATTACGAAATCTTGGTGGCCGACAAAGAAGACGGAACGAGCATTGACCCCAACCGCATCAACGTTTCGATTGATTATTTGGAGACGGGAACGGATGTCGCCGAAATTGCCATGGGGCACCAAGCGATGCTGGAAGCTTCTAGTTACTTCTTGGGAAAGAGTCTAATGGATAATTCCGATTGTGCTACCTGCCACCAGCTAGGTACACAGTCTATTGGGCCTTCGTATCGAGACATTGCCAAAAAATACGTCAACCAAAAGGACGCTATCGACTACTTGTCGGGCAAAATTATTAAAGGTGGTGGTGGCGTCTGGGGTGACCAAGCGATGGCGGCCCACCCACAATTATCCAATAAACAAGCGGCCGAAATGGTCAAGTATATTCTTTCTTTAGAAGGATGGCAAGATGGTAAAAAAGGGTTAGCGGCGAAAGGAAAATACGTCTTGAAAGACCACATCGGAAAAAATCCAGGCGGTGTCTATGTCCTCACAGCTTCCTATACCGATAAAGGGGGTGACGTAATTGGTCCTTTAACGACTCGAAAGATTATCGAATTGCGGTCACCGATGCAAATGGCAGCTGATTTTGACGAAATTCAAGGGGCTTCCAAGTTCAAATTAGAGCCCGGGCAAGCACCGGGTATTGAGGAAGAAATGGAAATTGTCATTGCGTCCGAAGGCCACGTAGCTTATAAAGGCATCGGCCTGGACGGTATTTCAAGCATAGACTTAAAAATTGCGCAGTTTCCTAGTTACTTTGGTGGAGGAACACTGGAGTTGCGCTTGGATGCCCCCGACGGACAAAAAATTGCGGAGACTTCCGTTGAACAGTCCTTAACGGCGATGGGGGAAAAAGATATTAATTTAGCTATCGAACCCGTTACGGGACAGCACGACTTATACATCGTAGCGAGGCCCGAGGATGATAAGCCCGTTTGCGCGTTAATTCTGTTGACGTTTAAAGGAGCAGAGTTGCAGTAGGCAGTGGCAGTGGCAGTAGGCCGTGTCAGTAGGCACGACTAAAGGTAGTGCCTACTGACACCTGTTTCAAGAACGCAGACCAACCTGCGAAACTCTTACGAACGCTTGCTACTGCCATTGCCTACTGCCTACTCCAAAAACGGCAGTACCGTCGAACGTTTCACCTCGTTAATAACAAACGAACTTTTAATTTGCCCAATTCTTGGTAGCGTAGCAATTTTTCTGGAAAAGAAATCGTGGTACGTATCGAGGCTTGGGCAAATTACTTTGAGCATAAAGTCGGTATCTCCGCCCATCAAATAGCACTCCATGATTTCGGGAACTTCGTTGATGGCGGCGTAAAACTCGTTGATTTCTTCGAATTTTTTGACGTCCAAAGACCCCGATAAAAAAACGATAATCGACGATGTAATTTTCTTTCTATCGACTATGGCAATATATTTTTCAATAATTTCTTCTTTTTCCAACCGTTTAATGCGCTCGTAAATGGGCGTTTTGGTCATGTTGAGTCTCGCCGCAATCTCTTTAATATTAGTCGTAGAATCCGTTTGTAGGATTTTCAAAATTTTCTTATCGGTCTCGTCCAATTTTTTCATAGGAAAATTTCCTTTTAAAATATCCAAAAATAGTCTAATAATTAAATTGTACGGTAATTAGAAGTATTAGTGGGAAAAATTACTTAATTTTTTCAAAAAATTGCGATAAAACAAGGTCTAACCTAATTTTGCAATGAATTAACGAGGAAAATATACGCCATTACTGCGTAACAAAAACGTTAACTTTCCTTTTAAGTGAGTGAAAAGGATTTTTTGAAAAATCCTATTTATTAAAAAATAAAACTGTACTAATAACATGGCAACAGCAACACAAGTCAATTACAAAGTAAAAGATATTGCCCTAGCAGATTGGGGGCGTTTAGAAATTGAATTAGCAGAAGCGGAAATGCCCGGTTTGATGGCATTGAGAGAAGAATACGGTGCGTCTAAGCCTTTAAAGGGCGCCAGAATCGCAGGTTGTTTACACATGACCATTCAAACGGCCGTTCTAATCGAAACGCTCGTTGAGTTAGGAGCGGAAGTCACTTGGTCTTCTTGTAACATTTTCTCTACGCAAGACCACGCAGCAGCGGCGATTGCGGCGGCGGGAATCCCCGTTTTTGCTTGGAAAGGAATGAACGAAGAGGAGTTCAACTGGGCCATTGAGCAAACGTTATTTGCCTTCGAAGACGGCAAGCCGTTAAATATGATTTTGGATGACGGAGGTGATTTGACAAATATGGTTTTGGACGAATACCCAGAGTTAGTAGCTAACATCAAGGGATTGAGTGAAGAAACAACAACTGGAGTTCACCGATTGTACGAGCGAGTAAAGAATGGTACATTGCCATTGCCAGCTATCAATATCAACGATTCCGTAACCAAGTCAAAGTTTGACAATAAGTACGGCTGTAAGGAATCTTGTGTAGATGCGATTAGAAGAGCAACGGACGTAATGATGGCGGGTAAAGTAGCCGTTGTTGCGGGATACGGTGACGTAGGAAAAGGTTCTGCAGCTTCTTTGAGAGGTGCGGGCTGTCGAGTAATCGTAACGGAAATTGACCCAATTTGTGCGTTGCAAGCGGCTATGGACGGATTTGCGGTAAAGAAAATGGCGAACGCTATTCCAGAAGCGAACATCGTCGTAACGGCAACGGGTAACAAAGACATCTTGACGAAGGAACACTTCGAGATGATGAAGGATAAGACCATCGTTTGTAACATCGGTCACTTCGACAACGAAATCGATATGGCTTGGTTGAACGGAACGCACGGTGACTCAAAAGTAGAAGTGAAGCCACAGGTAGATAAATATACCTTGAACGGTAAGGACGTTATCGTATTGGCCGAAGGACGTTTGGTGAATTTAGGTTGTGCTACTGGCCACCCATCTTTTGTAATGTCTAACTCTTTCACGAACCAAACATTGGCGCAATTAGAATTGTGGAACAACTCCGATAAGTACGAAAATAAGGTCTATATGCTACCTAAGCACTTGGATGAAAAAGTGGCAAGATTGCACTTGGCGAAAATTGGCGTAGAGCTGGAAGAGTTGTCTAAAGACCAAGCGGACTACATCGGCGTAACAACTGAGGGGCCATTCAAGCCAGAATACTACCGATATTAAGAACGGTACACGGTTTTCGGTGGACGGTTTCTACTAAATCGTAAATCCAATAACTGAAACCGTTTAAAGATACAATATTATTTAGCTTATGGTTAGTGGGCATCAATCTTTTGGGTTGATGCCTATTTTTTTCAGGAAAGATTATTCGCTCTTTTCCTTATAAATCTGATGAAATTGTTCTAGTCTCAGACAAACCACTAAGTCTATCTATTTCTTTCCTTAGCCGTTGTATTTCGAACTGATGCTCCAATTCTACTACTGCTTGTCGGTCATTACGCTGATAAAAATCTTCGTAGAACTTGGTGTAAATCATTTGGTACATCACGGCACTTTTGTAATCTTTCTTTTTCCGAAAAATTTCTGCCATGATTTGGTAGCCTCGAATTTCCGAAAGGCCATCGTTCATTCTTTTGGCCGCCGCAATCCCTCTACTCGCCAGTTTAATACCTTCGTTATACTTTTCTAGTTGGTAATGAATATTCCCCAAACTGATTAGATTGACCTGTACACCGTCAACATCGCCAATTTGCTCTCTTATCTTGTTGACTCTTGAGGCATAGCGAAGTGCTTTATCGTAATCTCCTTTTCTAGCAAAAAGAACACTCAAATACGCTAGACTAATCGCTTTGGGCGCTTGCTGTCGGTATTGTTGCGCCAGTTCTTTCGCTTTGAAAAAATAGTGTTCCGCCTTTTCATTTTGGGATAGACGGAAATGGGTGCGCCCTAGATTATTTTGTAGCGCAATTTGGGTTGTTTGCGTTAAAATGCTCGCATATTCATCTGCTACCTTGTTCAAATAGTTCAACGCTTTGGTATAGTTGAAAACTTGCGTGTGAATGGTGCCGATAGCAAGCAAAGATTCCGCTTTTAAGACTAGGTGCTGCACGCTTAAACTTTCCGTTTTGGTCCGCATCAACGGAAACATGGCCGTTTTATATTCCTTTAAAGCAATACAGGCTTGTCCAAACAGTAAATTAGCTTCCATTTGTTGTTCGAGTAGCGACCGCTCTTCGCTAATTTTGATGGCTCGTTCTGCATAATTTTTAGCCTGAGTGAATGCCTCCTTTTGGAATAAAATTCGACTCTGTAACAAATAGTTCTCTACCAGTGACGGATACTGATTTTCATCCGTTTGCTGAATCAACAACTCTAGCGCCTGGTTGGCAAATTCTAAGCTACCGATTATTTTATTTTGGTGAAAAGCAGCTTTGGCTAAGCCATTAAGCGCACGAATAGTTCCCACCTCATTTCTTTCTTTTTTACTAATGGTCAATAAGTTATTAAAAACCGTTTTGGCCTTATCGTATTCGTCGAGTTGAAAGTGGCTTTCCGCCGAAGACAGATGGAAAGAAAGAAAATGGGCAGTGGTAGAAACGGGGGGCAACAACGATTGAATTTCTGCTAACTTCCTAGAAGCCATTTTGGCGTAGGTCAAGTCTTTCAAAAAGCGTCCTTTTGCTAATAAGACTTCACACCATAATAAATTGCCGTAAATAGATAAATCCGAACCGCTATCCTGTTGTCGTTGACGCAAAGAGCTCTGAATGGCTGCCAGTGCTTCGTCCAGTGCTAAGTTTTGTAACCGTTCTTTCGCTACGGCGAGCGCCGTATCCGTGAGTTCGTTTAATGTAGTATTCAAGTGTAAGTGGTAATTTGTTTTGTTCTTTGACGAATCGATTCGTCAGAGAACATTTGTTTAGTTCTCTTACAAATAAAATCTTGCGCAAACGTGGCAAGAAATATATAAAAACCTAGGCATAGTCTAGGTTCTGAATAATAAAAAGTTCTTTGACTTTCAGGGCCGTATTTACTGTTTTTCTACCAAGAGTAGTCATATAATATCTGTAGGTATTTCCAATCTTTTTGATGAGTCCTTTTACATGGAGTCTTTTCAAAAGTCTGGAAACTTGAGCAGTTGATTTTTCGGGAAGGAATTTTCTGATATGCTTATTAGAAAATCCTTTGATACAAAAATCTCCTTTGGCAATGATACATAATAATCGTTCATCATCCGGGTCGAAGAAATTAAATCCTTTGTAAGAACGATTATTTACCTTGGTCGATTTAGTGATTTTTTTTAATCGCTTTTGCCCACTTATTGGTATATCAAAAGCGGCGATAAACTTTAGATACCGATTATTACAACCCTTGAAAATAGGAATCAATCCTTTGATGGAATAGATGTTCTTTTTGACGGGGGCGACCTTTGAGGTTTGCGTACCATCCCGATGTTCTACGCTACGGTAGTGATAAAAATTAGTGGTATTATTGGTTGTTGTTTCTATGCGAAGTACCTGACCAAATTTATCATACATTTTTACGGATGAACCATCCATTGTATGTTTTAATCGGCGCATCTGTTGTCGCCTAACTTGTCGATAAGAAGAGTCGATTTCAAGGTTATTTTTTCCATGCACTTTTTTTCTTCCAAGAAATCGGGCTACATCATCTGGTGTTACGGTGTGCATCATCGTTTTCAATAGTTCATCATAAATCGGTGCTAAGGTTTTGGCATCTTTAAAGACCAAATCAGTGGCATACTCTATTTGCATAATTGTCCAATGATAGCCAACAGGACAAAGATTGAAAGCGGATGGACAATATTTTAAGGCATATTTGTCAATAATTTGATGTAGTTTTTTGACATCAAACTTATCCGATATGGCTTGTGCTTTATCATAATCTCCAATATGTACAAAAGCATTATCTCGTAATTCATATTCAATTTTTGCTTTTTCTAATTGGTTGGCTAGCCAATTATGCGCATTGAAATAGAATTGCAACTGAAATGGACACCAAGTTGGCACTCGTAAATAGCACAAGCCCAATTCTGGGTCAATGAAATAGAAATAGTAGTGTAAACATTTGCCGCCTGTGGAAACAAGTAATGACTTTTGGGTGATTTTATCAAATTTGTACCGATAGTTATTACATCTTTCCATCGCTGATAAAATACAGACTAAGCCTGTTTGTTTACCACTATTTTCAAGGTATTGCTGTACTAAATCCTCTTTTCGGATTTTTTTACTGTTTCTTATGAATTCTATGGACACTTGTTCCGTTTGAGCTATTTGTGCTGCATTATCGAAAATTGCATTTCGATAGGGGGCTACCAATTTTGGGTATTCCTTAAATTTAATACCTTTTCTATTTAGGATATTCATCATACCACCTCCATGAGACGCCTCATGTAACGTTCCTTTTATCACTACTCGGTCATAACATCCCAATACGCCCTGTATTTTGTCT
>JBCCQK010000377.1:0-8603 GCA_039024375.1 Bacteroidota bacterium | reverse complement strand
AATTGCACAGATAAGTTTTTACATATAAATACTTTTCATACAACCCCTTATGTTTACTTGAACATCTCTATTTGGTTGGTAATTTCCGTCTCTACTTTTGGTGTCACTTTTTGGGGAGGTAGCGTAGGCGCAAATAGTCGTTTGATGACCCTTAATTTATGAGTGTATTTGTTAGTATCTACGTTGAAGATTCCGAAATGGTCGATTTTATCGATGCGAACTTGGCCGTGTGTATGAAGGATTCTATCTTTCTCACAAATGACACCAACGTGATGGATATGTCCATTTTTGTCTTGGAAAAACACCAAATCACCAATCGTTGACTGCTCATAGAAATCGATATTCTCACCTTTTCTCGCTTGTAAATACGCCGCACGTGGCATAGGTACGCCAAGCATTTTAAACAAGACTTGTACTAAACCTGTACTGTCAATTCCAAAAGGGGAGCGCCCTCCTTCTAGTTCGGGGGCATACAAATATTTACGAGCAATTTTTATCAGCATATCGACCGTAGCAGGAACCTGTTTCGGCGTAACCACCTGCCCACTAAACGAATATTTGTTGCCCGCTATTTCGAAGCGCATCCCATCGAAGCAGGGTAGCGAAGCACCCATGGTGAGTGGTAAAAAGTGGTCCGAGGCGATAGCAGGTTGGGCTAGCTCCATGCAGCAAGCGTAGGATTCTTGGTAGCGATTGGCCTCCGCTTCGGTAATTTGAGTGAGTTGGTTGGTAGGAACCCAGCCAATTTGATTGTCCCAAAGACAGCGAATTTTTGTCCAATCTCCTTTTTTCTCCCAACATTCCACCACTTCGCCAAAGAGCAACTGAGTCACCATTTCACTTTTGAAATTGCGACCAGCCCTAACGGGAACAACACTGAGAGAACAAATACTAAAAATCATGCGGTATAATTCGAGCTGTTTTGGTTTATACTCAACCGTAACAAACGAAGATGAATAGAGTAAAAATGCCCAATAGCCTACAAAGTTTATTTAGCCCTTTACTAAAAATACTAAATATCGACATAATCCGTTTGAAAATCTAATATTATTGCGTTTTTTTAGTAAATCCAACTGTCTGCCGAACTTGAATAACTCTATGCGTAGATTAACTTATTTCTTCGTTTTTGCTATTATTTTAATAATCAACACTTCTCTTACCGCTCAAGATAAGCACTTTACCCAATATTTTGCCGTTCCGACGGTCATCAATCCGGCTTTGACGGGTGCTTTTCAGGGACGCTATCGTATGGGTATCGTGCGTAGAGACCAATGGCGACAATCGTTGGAAACCCCCTATGCTACTTTTGCGGGGGCGGTAGATGTTCGGTTTGACACTAATTATAAGAAAAAAGTGAGCGACGCAGTAGGTATTGGCTTGCAGTTTTTCAATGATAAAGTGGACGATTCTGGTTTTCGTACCACACAAATGGCTTTAGCAGGAGCGTTCCACAAAGCACTTGACGATTCTGGCTTACATTATCTAACCATCGGTGGACAAATGGCTATCAATCAGCGTAGTGTCAACTACGAAAACTTGACGTTTGAAGACCAATACAACGGAGTAGGGGGCTATACTTTGCCAACGGGCGAATTTCTACCCGAGAATAATTTCTCCTTTTTTGATATGGCCATTGGGGTCAATTACACGTTGTCTCCGAGTCACCGAACCAACTTTTACATTGGTGGTGCTATCCACCATTTAGCCGAACCTAACGTATCTTTTCTAGCGGCTAATCCAGATATCAACGTCTCTTTACCCGAAGACAACAAACTATTTCGTAAATACTCTGCTCAATTTGCGGCTCGTTTTCCTGCGGGAGAACAGCTTTTTATCATTCCGAGAGCATTGATATCTATTCAAGGACCACATATCGAAATCAATGCGGGGTCTAACGTGAGAATTGCCATGGGCGACTATACACCATTTGCCTTGCACATCGGCGGTTGGGCAAGGCCCGTTCGCAACGCCGATGAAACGTTTGGCCTCGACGCCATCGTTGCGATGGTCGGTATTGAATTTGACAATCTACTATTCGGTTTCAGCTACGACTTAAATTTAGATGATTTAGCGTTGGCGGGACCTAATCGTACGTCTTTTGAGATTTCGGTGGCGTATTTGGGCAATTTTGAAAATGAGGAGATTTTGTGTCCGAAGTTCTAACTTCTTAATTTTTTGTAAGGTTAACCAACTTTTAACAATTACCCACGTAAATTGCAAACGTAAAGGTAATCAAGCCTTTGTACGCTAAAATAATCGTTTATCTTTGGGCGATTTTTTTGACAAAATACCGAGCAATGGGTTCTATCTTATTTAAAAAGACACTGCCGCATTTGGTGGCTTTAGCAACGTTTTTATTGTTAAATGTCGCTTATTTTTATCCACAGTTGAGCGGTAAAGTGCTGCAACAATCGGACGTTTTGGGCGCAACAGGCATGCAACGAGAAGCGAACGCCTTTAAAGAAGAAACGGGGGATTTTACCCTTTGGACAAATGCAATGTTTGGAGGAATGCCGACTTATCAAATTGGAGGGTATCATATTACGAACCTTATCGAAAAGACTCGCCCCTTAGTTAAATTGTTTTTTGGCGACCCCATCGGTGTTTTTATTCTGGCCAATATTAGTTGCTATATCTTATTCTTGGTGTTAGGTGTCAATCCTTGGCTCAGTATGGTTGGAGCACTAGCTTTTGGCTTTGTGACCAATAACTTTGTGTTGTGGGATACGGGACATACTAATAAATTGAATGTGCTGGCTACTTGTGCGATGGTGGCGGCGGGTACTATCTCCGTTTATAAAAATAGAAACTACCTGCTCGGAGGCGCTCTTTTTGCTTTCGGTTTTGGTATGAATGTCTATTATAATCACCCGCAAATGACCTATTACTTATTTTTGGCAATGCTCATTTACGTGGGGGGATTAATTGTAGAAGCAGCTAAAAACAAGGATTTTAAGCCATTTTTAATGGGTAGTTTGGCTTTGACGATTGGCGGGATATTGGCCGTTGGTGCCTCTACGGCACGACTTTGGACAACCTACGAATACTCCAAAGATACCATGCGCGGCGACCCGATTTTGAAAACGGTTTCCAATACCGAAGCGCAAACTAGTAGTGAAACGGAAGGTTTGGCGTACAACTATGCTATGCAGTGGAGTGCTGGCTACATGGATTTGGTGAACGTGTTGATTCCTCGTTCGGTAGGAGGTAGTTCAAGGGAAAGGGTGGGAACTAATTCGGAGTTGTACAAATCATTGACGAGTCGGGGTGCGCAGTTGCCTAGAGATTTCCAAGCACCGATGTATTGGGGGGCGATGGGAAGTACAAGTGGTACTTACTATGTCGGTGCCATCATTTGTATGCTATTTTTATTAGGGGCACAATTAGTGAAAGGCCCTGTAAAATGGTGGCTGGTAGGTGCCGTGATATTAACTTTTATGCTGGCTTTGGGAAAAAACTTGGATTTCTTCAATCAGCCTATGTTTAATAATCTGCCCCTACTGAGTAAATTTAGAGCGCCCAGTTCTATTCTTGGTTTGACCTCTTTGTTTTTCACCATTTTGGGAACGCTTGGTTTGCACGAGGTGGTCAAAATGCCTGCTAAACGCAAAAAGGAGTTACTAAAACCGTTATATATTGCGACTGGTGTTGTCGGAGGTATCTGTCTATTATTTGGCGTTTTGGGTGGTAGTTTATTCGATTTTGCGGGCGTTAGTGACGCTCAATATCAACAAGCTGGGTACGACGTTGGCGCAATTGTTGCGGATAGAAAGGCCCTTTTGCGCAATGACAGCTTTCGGTCTTTAGCGTTTATCTTGGCAGCGGCTGGACTGATTTGGGCTTATGTCAATGATAAGCTAAAGAGCCTCTATTTAATTCTTGCCGTTGGGGTCCTAACAGTCCTCGATTTGTGGATGGTAGGACAACGTTATTTGAAAGCAGCCGATTTTGTGACTCCAAATCAAGTACAAGCTAATTTCCAGCCCCGTGCCGTGGATACGCAAATTTTGAATATCGAAAAGAGTAGGGGAGATTATCGAGTGTTTGACATGTCGATTGATGTGTTTCAAAGTGCGAGTACTTCTTATTTTCATAACACCGTTGGTGGGTATCACCCCGCAAAACTGCAGCGGTACCAAGATATGATTGATTATTATATTGGTCAAGGCAATCAGGGAGTGCTGAACATGTTGAACACCAAATATTTTATCACTCAGCAGGGGCAGTTACAGCAGAATCCAAATGCTTACGGTACGGCTTGGTTTGTGGAGTCTATTAAAAAAGCGGACTCGCCGCAAGCAGAAATTGATGCCGTAGGAACTACGGATTTGCAGAATGAAGCAATTGTTTTGGATAGTGAATTTAATAGCTACATTGGTAGTTTTGACCCGCAAAAAAATGGTACGATTGCGCTGACGGATTATAAGCCAAATCACCTAACGTACAACACCAACGCCAGCAGCGAACAATTAGCGGTTTTCTCCGAAGTTTGGTACGGTCCAGACAAGGGATGGGATGCTTACATAGATGGACAGCCAGCAGACTTTGTACGCGCCAATTACATCTTACGAGCGATGAAAATTCCATCTGGACAACACAAAGTAGAATTCAAGTTTCAGCCCCAATCGTTTATCGTGGGCGACACCATATCTATGGCTTCTTCATGCTTGATTCTTTTGCTTCTATTCGGTTTATTGGGTAAAATGGGCTTTGATTATTACAAAGAATTGGAACAAATGGAACCTGAGGTTGTTGTAAAAAAAGTAACGAAGCCGTTACCGAAAACAACTTCTAAGGTGAAGAAGAAAAGTAAAAAGCGGAGGTAGAAAAGAACCTGGGAAACGTGTGAAAATTAGCTTATAACAGTTTGTAAAAAATGGTTAGTCACACTAGCATTTTTAGACTTTAAGTTTCGACTTTCCTTTAGCACCGACTTCTCCTTTTCTTTTCGATTTTGAACCAGCCCAACTGCGTTTTGCAATGGGGTTGTAATTTTACACTTTGCTATGATTGAACAAAACCGATTGGATGACCACTACGCCCGCAGAAAAAATTGGATGAAATGGGGCCCCTACCTCAGCGAACGACAATGGGGAACTGTCCGAGAAGATTACAGTCCACACGGGACGGCTTGGGAGTATTTTCCACACGACCACGCTCGCAGTCGGCAGTATCGTTGGGGAGAAGATGGAATAGCAGGTATCAGCGATAAATTATGCCGTATTTGTTTCGCTACGGCCATGTGGAACGGTCAAGATGCTATCATTAAAGAGCGACTCTTTGGCCTTACGGGCAATCAAGGTAATCACGCCGAAGACGTTAAAGAATTATACTATTACCTGGACGCCACGCCAACTCATTCTTACCTCAAGCATTTATACAAGTATCCACAACGAGTTTTTCCTTATGCTGATTTGGTTTCAGAAAACCGACGGCGGCCACGGTCGGCGATGGAGTACGAAATATTAGATACGGGCGTGTTCCAAGACGACGCCTATTTTGACGTTTACACGGAATACGCCAAGGCGGATGAAGAAGATATGTTGATAAAAATAACGGCGCATAACCGTGGTCAAAATGCGGCTCCGTTGACTTTACTACCAACGCTTTGGCTGAGAAACTTGTGGAGTTATCGACTCATCGAAGAGAAACCAAGCCTTGAACTAAAAAAGCAGACTAAATCTTATGGCGCTGTGCACATCAAGCACGATTTGGCAGGTGAATATTACTGTTACTTTGAAGCACCTAAGCGAGTCTTGTTTACAGAGAACGAGACAAATATGGAACGAGTATTCGGCGCTGTAAATGGCTCACCCTATGTGAAGGACACCATCAACGATGCAGTGGTCAGCGGAGATTTTAGCCTTTTTGAAAACCATACGAAAGGCACTAAATTCACTCCGTTATATGAATTCGACGTACCTGCGGGAGAATCGGTAGAAATTCGCTTGCGGCTGTCGAAAGAAGAACACAAGAGCAATCCACTGGCCAAAGGATTTAATAAAATTTTTAAAGATAGAATTGACGAAGCCAATGCTTTTTACCAGGAGAAAACGATGAAAAATTGTGGCGAAGACCATATCAATATTCAACGCCAGGCATTCGCTGGAATGATTTGGACCAAGCAGTATTACAATATTGATGTCAACACTTGGTTGGACGGAGATAAAGGACAGCCTGCACCACCCGAAAGTCGGAAAACGGGGCGGAATTCAGATTGGCGAACGTTGAACAATGAGGATATTTTATCCATGCCCGACAAATGGGAATATCCTTGGTACGCAGCGTGGGATTCGGCTTTTCATTGTATCCCATTGGCGATGATTGATTTGGAATTTGCCAAAAAACAGTTACTGCTTTTCTTACGAGAATGGTATATGCGGCCCAACGGTCAGTTGCCCGCCTACGAATGGGCATTTGGTGATGTAAACCCTCCCGTACACGCTTGGGCCGTGATGGAAGTCTATCGAATGGAAAAAGCGAAAACGGGCAAAGGAGATACGCAGTTTTTGAAACGAGCTTTTCAGAAGTTAGCGTTAAACTTTACTTGGTGGGTCAATCGTAAGGATGGCAATAATAACAATATCTTTGAAGGAGGCTTTTTGGGTTTGGACAATATTGGAGTCTTTGACCGAAGTGCGCCCATGCCCGGCGGTGGAACATTACAGCAAGCAGATAGTACCAGTTGGATGGCCATGTTCGCCTTAAACATGTTGGATATGGCGCTAGAGATTGCCCCCAATGACTTCGCTTACGAAGACATGGCCTATAAATTTTACGAACACTTTATCTATATTTCTGCCGCTTTGAACAAATTAGGGGATGGTGGTGCCAACGCTTGGGACGAAGCTGAAGGATTTTTCTACGATGTGTTGAAGTTGCCCAACGCGCAAGAAATTCCTATCAAAGTTCGGTCACTAGTGGGCTTATCGACCCTGTTTGCTTCGTTGGTTATCAAATGGGAACGCATTGAAAAATTGGAGCGTTTCTACAGTCGAATTAAGTGGTTTCGGGACTATCGAGTACAACGCAATAAGTATCTGGTATTGCCCGAATTGGAAGAAGGAAAAGATATTTTACTGTCGGCCATTAGTCGCGACCGTTTGGAAAGAATTTTGGAACCCCTATTGGATGAAAAGGAATTCTTCTCCTGCGGAGGGATTCGGTCCGTGTCTAAAGTACACGAGATTCCCTATTCGGTCAACATCGTTGGCGAAGAATTTGGTCTTCAGTACCAACCTGCCGAAAGCCAAACCCATATTTTTGGCGGTAACTCCAATTGGCGAGGCCCCGTTTGGATGCCAATGAATTATTTACTTATTGAGTCTTTACGCATTTTAGGGGAATTTTATGGCGACGATTTAAAAGCGGATTGTCCTAAAGGTAGTGGTCAATACCGCAATCTGACGGGCGTAGCTACCGACATTGCCAATCGATTAATCTCTATTTTTACTAAAGATAAATCGGGCGCTCGTCGCCTTAACGGTTCTGATACTATTTATCGAGATAACCCACACTTCAAAGACCTCGTTTTATTCTACGAATATTTCGATGGTAATGACGGTCGTGGTGTCGGCGCTTCCCACCAAACGGGCTGGACGGGGCTGATTGCGACGTTGATTGAGGAGTGTGGGGGAGAGTAGGTCAAAAGGTATAAAGGTCAAGAGGTTGATAGGGTTAAGTTTGTTAAACTGACTAAGATTGTGAATCCAAATAACTGCTTGGCCTCTCCACCCCTTAACCTCTAAGCCTTTTCACCTGTAAACCTTTCTACCTTTACAAAAGATATGCGCACACAAATTCTTAACTTCCTAGCCCCCACTCAAACCAAATTAGTCGCTGTTTCCAAAACGAAGCCGAAGTCGATGATTCAAGCCATGTACGACGAAGGGCAGCGCATTTTTGGAGAAAATCGGGTACAGGAGCTGGTCGAAAAAGCGGAAGCCCTTCCCAAAGACATCCAATGGCACCAAATTGGGCATTTACAGACTAACAAAGTCAAATATATTGCGCCGTTTGTAGCGCTGATTCACGCCGTCGATAGCTTGAAATTACTAAAGGAGATTAATAAACAGGCGGCTAAAAACGAGCGAGTGATTGATTGTCTATTACAGTTTCACATTGCGGAGGAAAGTAGTAAGTTTGGCCTCAGTTTGGCGGAAGCCGAAGAACTATTGACTTCTGAGGTGTACCAAAAGATGGAAAATATTACTCTCGTAGGCGTTATGGGCATGGCCACCTTTACGGACAACGAAGTACAAGTTCGGAACGAATTCAAAACGCTCAAAAGTCATTTCGACCACTTGCAACAAAACTATTTTGCTGACCGACCAACTTTTAAAGAGATTTCAATGGGTATGTCGGGAGATTACCAAATTGCAGTAGAGGAGGGAAGTACGATGGTGCGGATTGGGAGTTTGTTGTTTGGGAGTCGGGGATAACGGCTTTCTCCGTGACTTCAATTAATTAGTTACAAAAAACTAAGTCATGCGATATTTTAACTGGTTGATAGTGATAGTGGTCGCTTATTGCTGCAATAGCTGTTACTCTTTCAAAACGGCGGGTATTCCACCCGGTATGGAAACCTTCTACGTCGCCGAATT
>JBCCQK010000376.1:0-8628 GCA_039024375.1 Bacteroidota bacterium | reverse complement strand
GGCGGCAGAATATTCAATTTTATCCGCCGAAAAGGCCGCAAAATTATTGTACAACACATTTTTTGCTTTTAACAAATTAAGCACCGATAGGCCAGCTTCTATCTGCGCTTTTTTCAATTGAAATTGGTACTGAAAAGCAACATCTAAGCGACTGTAAGGAATAGGTGAAACGGTACGGTTAGAAGCGATAGTATTAGCAATTCCTGAACCATAGACGTAATTCATCGAAAAAGTCCAAGACTGGAGGTTAAAAATTGCTGCGCCCTTCAATTCGTGTCGTTGGTCGTTGGGCGCAGGATGAAAAGTAGCGTTACTAAAATTGGAGAAATGCTCTAGGTGCCGACTCCAAGTGTACCCTAACCAAAACCGATGTTGCTGGATTTTTTGTTGCCAAAGTACATCAACCCCGTAATTCTTGCTTCTGCCCGTAGCGGTAAATTGTTTCTGTTGCTCGGTAATGCCAAAACGACTTAAATCATTGGTCTTTTTGTAAAAGAAGTCGAGGTTAAAAATAGCATCTCGGTGGGTATGTCTTATCCCCGCTACATAGTGCTGACTGCCGATGACGGGAATCCCTTCTCTTTCGGCAATTTGCCAGATATACTGGAAATTGCCCTCGTTCACTAAAGTGTTTTGGGAAAGAAATTGATGGTATTTGCCCCACGCAAAATGCAGTGTCCATTTTGTGGAAGGTGCGAGGATGGCCTTTAAACGGGGTTGCCAATAGGTTTGTTGAGTCAATGGATAATAGTCACTACGTAAGCCTACTTCCAAAGTTATTTTTTTGGAAATGGATAAATTGTCTTTACCCCAAAGGTAATACCGATTCGATAGGCTACGCTTTTTGCCTGTTTTAGTTAGTATAGCGTCTTCAAAGGCAACTCCGTTTCGTATCCACCCAACACCTATTTGGGGATGGTGTCGCTTGACGGCGGGAAAAACGTGGTTCACTTTTACAGAAAGTTCCGATACCCGATTGGCTTGGTAAAACCCAAATTCTTTGTCAACTTCGGCGAAGGCTTGCCCCAGAAAAACCCGTTGCGTTTCCACCAAACGGGACTGTAATTGGGAGTAAGCAAGGGTGCTATTAGTCGTTCCAATAGTGGCCCATTTTTTACCGTAAAATAGGGCTACTCCCGCTTGTTTGTTTAGATTTTCTTCGTCTTTAGTATATCTGATGTCCTTTTCTTCTTCTTGAAATTCTTCTGCAAAAAAATCTCTATTTTGGAAGGTACTTACGTAGAAGTGGTCGCCATTATCCCTTCGCTTGGTCAGTTTTAGGTTGACGTCTCTAAACCGAAAATTGTTATCCATCTTCTGCGTTGCTTTTGCCACTTTTTTGTCAATAAAATTGCCCCCATTTATCCAGTTGTAATACGTTTGTCGAAAGGCCACCAAGAGGGCGTATTTTTTGGCAATGGGCAGATTGAGCATCCCATTAGCCGTTAGATTATTAATGCTCAACCGAGTTTCAAATTGGGACGGATTACCAGTCTTTCCAGTAATATTTACCACGCCGCCCACTCGACTACCAAAAGGCAATTGGTAGCCTCCCTTCCACACTTCTATGTCTTGGACTAACAAAGGATTAATCACGCCTATATGGTCATTATAGGCACTAGTATTGAATAAGGTAATGCCGTCAAATAATATTAAAGTTTGCCCATTGGAAGACCCCCAAATGGAGTAGTCTTTTGCCTGTTCTCCCGCAGCTAGAACGCCTGGTTGTAGGCGAAGTAGATTAAAAACGGTATTATCCTTATTGCCTGGCAAAAGGGTGGCCAACTGATGATTAATTTTAGTTAAACCTGTGCGGTATTTTAGTGGCGTGGGGTAAATTTTTGAGGCGGAAACGGTGATGGGCGCCAATGCCAAGTTGGTCGGCAATAATCCTACTGGTTGTGGCTTTTCTTTTTGGTAGGTAAAAGTAGTTTGGATAGATTCGTAACCTACGTGAGACGCCTGAAAATAAACAATACTGTCCTGCGACTTAAAGCTAAAATGACCTTGAGAATTGGCGGTTACCCCCGTGGAATTGACGTAGATGGTGGAGTAAGGTAGTGGTTCTCCACTTCTGATATCTAGTAGGTAAAAATGGAAAAGGTATTCCTTTTTGGTAGAAATTGGTGTTTTTTTTACCATATCCTTTTGAAAAACCACAAAAACACCATTCACTTTTTTATAGGCTAAGGGTGTTCCTTTGGTCATGGCGGTAATGGCTACTTTGGGTGATTGATAGGTGCTAGAGTCGGAATAGACGTACTGTGCTAATAATTCATCGTTAAAAGAAAAAGGCAGACGGTAAGTTTCCCCCAATTGTTTGAAGACTTGATTTAACGGTGTTTCCTGGGCATAAATAGCGATAGATTGGGCTTTCGCCCACGAGCCGATGGCAAAAAATACAAAGAGACTTAAAAGCAGTTTAAGTAGTCTAGGAGTTAGCATACTAATACAACTCATATTCGCCCATTGCTGTTTCTTTAAATTTAAGTCCCAATCCCTCACAAATAATCTCCAAGGCAGTTTCTACTTTGAGGGGTTTAGGAAAATGACCACCGTAAGTCAACCGATTGTCCACCATTGACACTATTCTCACCCCGTATTGTATTTCTAATTGTGGTAGGACTTCACTTAAAGGCGTCCCCGAAAAATCAAAGTTATCTTGTTGCCAAAATGGCTGTCTTTTTTCCGCTGTAACGGCTTGCTTCGTAAGTATTTCTTTACCACTAAAAAAAGCCATTTGATTGGGCAATAGATTTACACTTTCCTCGGTAGTGCGCTGGGTTACTCTTACTTTTCCCGTCTTGCAATACACCTCGTACCTTGCCTTTCTAGCAAAAATATTAAAACTAGTGCCCAAGACTTCCGTTATGCCATTGACGGAGATAACTTGAAAACGTTTCCCCTTTTCCACCGAAAAGAAAGCCTCGCCTTCGAAGGTAAGCCTGCGGTCAAAATTCCACCAAAAAGGATGATAGGTCAATTGGGAATTTGCATTTAGGTTTACGGTAGAACCATCGGGCAAGACGACTGCTTGTTGTTCTCCTAGCTGGCAAACAATAGTTGTCGTGTAATTTTTTAATAAAAAAGTTATTCCTACAACCAGTAAGACCGCAGCGGCTAGACGGCGGTACCAACTTAGGGATATTACCCTAGATTTTACGGCCGTTTGGGGTACTTCGACCAATTTGGATTCTAATTTTGTCCAAATTTCTTCTTTGCTTTCTTTGAACGGAATGCTCACCTTGGCAAAGAAATCATCTTGGCTTTCGCTCTGTTGTGGTTGACTCGATTCAAGCCATTTTTTTTTCTTTTTCATGTCTTTTGCATTATCGTTCGCAAATCGTTTAAGGCCAAACTCATCCGCTTTTCTACCGCTTTGGTACTAATGCCCAATCGTTCCGCAATTTCTTTGTAAGTGAGGGCATCCATGCGACTCATTAGGAAAACCACTCTTCGTTTCTCGGGAAGTTGCGCAAGTTTATATTCATAATTGGCTTTTAATTCTTGATATTCTAGTTGGGCATCCGGTTCGGTCTTACTCACCAAGGCTAAGGGGATGGTTTTTGCATAATTTTCGGATAATTTTTGCCGTCGGCAATAGCTGACAAATAAGTCACCCGCTATTTTGTACAGCAGACTTTTGATATGCTTTAAATCTATCTCCATTTGCTTTTCCCAAATTTTGATAAAGACATCTTGGGTGAGGTCAGTCGCCAAATCTGCGTCACCAGACCGATAGTACAAGTAGCTCCGAATGGCGTCAAAGTACTGATGGTAAATTTGTTTAAACGTTTCTTTCAACAAGCATCAAGGGATTAATCAATGAGGTAATCAAATAGGATATACGAGTAGCGAGTTATAAGTTTACATTTAATTAAGGGATGACGAAATAAATAACCTACACATCTGACGGCTTGGCATCCCATCCGCTTTGCGGTTCAGATGCTGTGCATCTTCATCCAATTAGCGTCGTTAAAATTTTCCAACGTAGCTGGGCTATGCTGAAAAATTTTGCCTAGCTAATTGAAAAAATAACCTCGTCATTTTGCGTAGTTTATTTAATTCCTCATCCCTAAATATAAACTCACAACTCGCTTCAATGTCCATTAGCTTCCACCTTTGTCCTTCTCACCTTTGTCTTCCTTCTCATCTTTGTCCCACTTTTCGTCTTTTTTATCTTTTTCGCTTAAAGAAATTTCTTCTGTGTTCCCATCCTTAGTAATAGTTGCCAAGTCATCACAAGTACCATCTCCGTAATCCAGCGTGGCAACTACGACTCCCGCTTGTACGTACTCAATGATACCCGATACAGGGTAATCGCAATCTTCAGTCTTTACTACGGGACTGACTTCATTTTCGGTCCATGCCGTTTTGTCGGCTTTACTATCTTTTTCCGTTTTGTTCTTCTTCTGGTCTTTTTCGTTTAAAGAAATTTCCTCCGTTGTCCCGTCCTTAGTAATGGTTACCAAGTCATCACAAGTGCCATCTCCGTAATCAAGCGTGGCGACCACGACTCCCGCTTGTACGTACTCAATAATGCCTGATATGGGATAATCACAATCGTCCGTTTTTACGATAGGACTGACTTCAATTTTCTCCCACTTTTCATCATCTTTTTCCTTTTTTGCATCCGTACTTTTTTCTTTTTCCTTACTCCTTTCGTCTAAATCTGTATTGATTAAGTCTTGGGTGGTCGTCAAGTCTTCTTTATTACAAGCCGTGAATACCATCACGAAGCACAGGGTTATCATTGCTAAAAATCTCATTTTTTAATTTTTTTAATTTTGGAATAATTGATACGACGCGTCATTTACACCCCTATACCGCACGAGAATGGAGATACCCTACTTTTTTTTTGAACTTTTTTAGCTACGTTTTCGAATATCAATTTTATCTAATCCCCTAAAGTTATCCAAGATACCTAATGTTAGTGAGTTTTGGATTAATCCGTACACAATCCAAACAATTACTACTCATTTAACTTTACTAAAGTATTTCAACTTAAATTGGCATTTAACACCGATGATTCGCACCCTAACTGTTTGTTTTTGTTTACAAATTGTTTGCTTTCCACTCTGGTCACAAGAAACCTTCGACCCGCCCGAAAAACCGCTAGAAGTTTTTGCGCTGCCCATTCAAAATGGGGATATTAACTTGGACGGAAACTTAAAAGAATCCGCTTGGCAACAGGCCAAAGCCGTCACTGGATTCATTCAACGAGACCCCTTTCAAGGTGAACCCGCCACTTTGGACACGGAAGTACGCATCCTCTACGATGACCGGTTTTTATACTTTGGGGCAATTTGTAAAGATAGCTTGACCGACCGCAGTCGCATTCGAGTCACCAATTTGCAAAGAGATTTTCGAGGTTTCAACAATGACCGCTTTAGTGTGGCGATTGATGGATTGAAAGACCAACGCAACGCCCTCGGTTTTGAAGTGACGCCGATGGGTTCTCAACGAGAATTACAGGTCATTGACGGCAACGAATCTAGGGGTAATGTCAACTGGGATGCTTTGTGGTTCGTGCGCACGAAAATTACCGATACGGCTTGGATTGCGGAAATGGCGATTCCTTGGAAAACTTTGCGGTATCCCGATAATTGCGAGGACATGTACATTTCGTTTAATCGCAATATTCGGCGTAAGAACGAACGTATCACTTTCCCCGCCTACCCTCGTGCTTTCTCTCATTTTCGGATGGCCTACGCTGCTTTGCTGAAAGGGATAAAACCACCGCCGCCCGCCGCCAACGTGCAAATTAATCCCTACATATTAGCGACTTCCAACCAAGACGATTCGGGGACGGGGGAAACTACCACAGAAAACAACTTTAAAGTAGGAGGAGAATTCAAATGGGCCATTACGCCCAATTCTGTGTTGGACGGTACGATTAATACCGATTTTGCCCAAGCGGACGTTGACCAACAAGTGCAAAACTTGACTCGCTTTTCGGTATTATTCCCCGAACGGCGACAATTTTTCTTGGAAAATGCGAGTATTTTTAGCACCAGTTCGGCAACTTTTATTCAGCCTTTTTTTAGTCGGAAAATTGGTTTGGATAATAATGGCAGTCCCATTCCAATTGATGGTGGTCTGCGTTTTACCAACCAAACAAATAAGCAAACCGCAGGTCTATTGGCAATGCGGCAACGCGCCACTGATTTTACTCCAACGACTCATTTTGCAGTGGGACGTTACGTCAAAAATTTTTCTGGACAGAACCGACTCGGCGGTATGGTTACTTACCGTAATGACGAAGCAATTGACAAAAACGGCATTAATGCCGAAGCAAAAAATAATACGACTGTCACCCTCAATACCTTTCTGCGCCCCAACCAATCGCTGACTTTTGAAGCGATGATTAGTGGGTCACAAGATACCGAGATGGGCGAAGGAGTGGCCGCCCACGCTTGGTTGCGGCAAGACAAAAATTGGGGCTATTTGGGTATTATTGGACAATATGCGGGTCAAAGTTATTTACCCGGCGCAGGTTTTTTGGTCTTGACCGACTATGCACTGTTGGCTCCAGGCTTTGACTTTGACTTTCGCCCCGATTGGTTACCTAAAATCTTTCGGAGTTTTGGTCCTGACGGTGGCGTAGATTTAATTTGGCGCGCCTCGGACGGTGCTTTTCAACAAACCATTGTTAATTTTGCGCCAATTGATTTAGAGTTTCAGACAGGTGGCGACGTGGAAGTACGAATGTCTCACGAACAACAACAGTTAGATGCGCCCTTTAGCCCATTGGGTATTAATATTGCCGCCGGTCGCTATAATTTCACTCGAGTGGACTTTGGCATTTCGACCGATTTTTCTAAAAAAGTAGCGGGTGAGCTTAGATACGAAATTGGCGGCTATTACGATGGCTCCCTCCACCGACTATATAGCGAGCTGCGCTTTGCTCCAATACCTCACATTGAATTTTTTGGCGTTTATCGACTCAACCAATTCCGAGATGTCGGTACGGAACAAGTCGATGTGGATGCCCATTTATTGTCCACTCGGGCACGCTTGGCCCTGAATCCTCGGTTTCAACTCATTGGTTCTTACCAATGGAATAGCGTGAATGATAATAATATTTGGAATGTTCGACTGGCTTGGGAGTACCGACCTTTATCCTTCATTTATCTGGTGTATAATAGTAATATTTCCGATGACTCATTAATTGAAGGCAATCGGTTGAACAATCAGCAGTTGATTGGAAAAATGACTTTTTTGCGGCAGTTTTAGCGAGTACTAAACACGATAAGTGAAATCTAAAATTTAAAATGCAAAATTTAAAATCTAAAAGTATTGAAAACCAGTAATTTACATTTTGGACTGGCACGTTTTAATTTTTAAGTTCTAGTAATATCTTATCTAAAATATTAAAGAAAAACTATGCAATTTACCACCGCTGACCTCTGGGACGACCATCCCAATCAACTTATCTGCTTGACGCCCCTATTCCAAAATTATGGTAAAAAACCTTGTTTTGGAGGTGAAATAGTAACCGTAAAACTCCACGAGGATAACTCTTTAGTGCGAGAAACGCTAGGCGAAAATGGCCAAGGAAAAGTACTAGTTGTGGACGGCGGCGGGTCTTTGCGCTGCGCTTTGGTGGGCGACCGATTGGCGCAAAAAGCGATTAATAATGGCTGGGAAGGCATCGTGGTGTATGGCTGTATTCGAGATTCGGCGGTGATTAACCAAATGGACATTGGCATTAAAGCCTTACAAACTTGTCCTGTACGGAGTATTAAACGGGGTGTTGGATTGAAAGGGGAAGTACTTCGATTTGCGGGCGCCGTTCTACGGCCAGGACAATTTATCTATGGGGATGCTGATGGTCTTTTGGTATCGGAAAATTGGTTGATAAAGTAAAAGTGTGGCAAATTGACCTCGTTTCTTAAAGAAGGAGTTTATTTAAAGGTTACTTCAAAACTAGCACTTTTAGTAGAAATATCCTAATGTTTCACTTTTTCCTATCCGAGTGCCCTAAACTCTTATGGGGAGCGATTACATCTCGCACCAATTGTTTGAGTTCCTTAATTTCTGGGAATCGTTGGGCTATTTTTCTGGACCAAACTAATTGGTCATTGGCCATTACTTCAAAAACGCCACTCCCTGCGGGTTGCAAAGCTAATTCGTCAATTTCTTGCTCGAAGGTAGTGAGTAACTCCTGTGCCATCCAAGTGGAGCGCAACAGCCAGCGACATTTTGGGCAATATTTGATGATAATTCTATTAGTCATAATACCTATAAATGTTAGCGGGTTTAGGGGGATAAAATTCTCCAATTCCTTATTCCATTGACTAAATTGCAGAAACGATTAATAATTAGCTTACAAAGCACTAGTATTTAGTCAAAATAAAGCCAACCGACTATTTAGTACACAGTGTTATACTGGTTAATGGTTAAATTGCTTTATTGTTAATGGAACCAGTAATTTTATCTTAAATTACTGTTTTTCAAAAATATATCTATATAACAATACAACAATTTTTAGAATGAAAAGTCCAATTTTTACCTTAAATTAGTATATTTAGACATTGAAGGAAGCGTCTGCAAGAAATCAGCTGCCTGAAAATACAATCTCTTCTAGCTTCACCTCAGTGAACAGGCCTTTATCTGTTGATGTTG
>JBCCQK010000375.1:0-8649 GCA_039024375.1 Bacteroidota bacterium | reverse complement strand
ATTTTCTAGATAAACTTTTTTATTAATCAAAACAAAGCTAAACCGTGGCAGATATTAAGATTCCAAAATTAGACAACCCCAATTTAGAAGGCATTTCTGGTATGGATGCCACTTTTCTCTATTTGGAACGGCACAACAGTCCGATGCACGTTGGAAGTGTCTTAATCATTGAAGGGGCATTGGACTTCGAAACGTTTAAACAAACCATTCTTTCTCGGATTCACCAGATGCCTAAGCTGCGCAAAAAATTGGTCTATGTTCCGTTGAGTGTTGATTATCCGTATTGGGCGGATGACCCCGATTTTGATGTGGACATGCACCTCAACCATATTGCGCTGCCTACACCCGGTGGGTGGAAAGAGTTACGACGGGTTGCCTCCGATATTTTTAGTAAACCGTTGAATCAAAATCGGCCCTTGTGGTCATTCACTTTTGTGGAAGGATTAGATACCGTCAGCCAAGTTCCCAAGGGGTCCGTTGCGATTATTTCCAAAATCCATCACGTGATGATTGATGGAGTGGCGGGTGCTGGACTACTCAGCATCATTTTTGACATGAGTCCGAATACGAAACCAATTCCCGCTCCTCGTCCCTACAAACCCAAGCCTATTCCCAACGAATTGTCGCTGATTGCCAACAGCGCGGCTAGCTTTGCCAAAAATCCATTGAAGTTTCCAAAACTCATCAAGGACACCCTAACGGCTACGGTAAAGGCTGGCTTCTTGTCTAGGGTTAATAAAGCAGAGTTGCCAACCGCTCCTTTTACTGCTCCACCGACTCAATTAAACGGTATCGTATCTCCTAGAAAAAAATGGAATGGCGTCATTCTGTCTTTAGACCGCGTTAAAAAATTACGCAGTATTATGGGGACTACTTTGAACGATGTGATGTTAGCGATATGTTCGGGTGCCTTGAGAAGATATTTGGAGGAGAAAGGAAAACTGCCCGCCAAGCCTTTGGTGGCGATGGTGCCCATCTCTACTAGAACCAAAGCGGAAGCCAAACAAGGCGGCAATCAAATTTCTAATATGTTGGTGCAACTGGCCACAAACATTGCCAACCCCATTGAACGCCTCGAAGAAATTCACGAGAATACCCAACGGGGAAAAACCTACCAAAGTGCCATTGGTGCCAAAACGCTTGCTTCTCTAGCCGAAGTTGTTCCTTTCGGTATTGCCAATCAAGCGGCGCGGATTTACTCTCGATTCCAAATGGCCGAAATGCACGCCCCCGTTTTCAACGTAACTATCACCAACGTACCTGGACCGCAATTTCCGCTCTACTTCCGAGACCACAAAGTACATTCCATTATGGGAATGGCACCCGTTGTGGACGGTATGGGACTTATTATCACCATCTTGAGTTACAACGGTCAAATCACGGTGAGCCCAACATCGGATGCGAAGTCGATGCCCGAACAAGGAACTTTCTCCCGTTACTTGCTAGAATCCGCCAACGAACTCGAAGCGGCTATTCTTGCTTACGAAAAAAGTGGTAAGAAAAAAGCGGCTCCGAAAAAGGTGACAGCTAAATCGGATGCGCTTTTTGCTTATATGAAAAAGTATCTAAAGGATAATCCCGACGCTATCCGACCCGATAGTGGTGTTTTCCAATTTAACGTTACGGGAGACGTGGAAACTTTTTGGAAGTTGGATTTGAATAAATCGCCTGCCGTTATTCGAAGAGGAAAAGCGGCCAACCCCGATGCTACCTTTACTATCAAAGACGACCACCTTTTGAAAATTGGCCAAGGGAAATTGAACCTGCAAACAGCGTTCATTCAAGGTCGCTTAAAAATCAACGGCAATTCTGGTAAAGCGATGAAATTAGGCGGTGTATTGATGAAAATGCCGAAAATGGGGTAGTGATTACCATTTAGTGACTGGTGACTAGTTACCAGTCACTAATCACCAGTCACTAATCACTAATCACTAATTCAAAAAAATTCTCTCCCTCTTTAAACCTTTGTCATCTTACCTAGTCAAAGGAAATATAGAGCGTAAAAAATCGTTACTTCCCTACGCTCCCTATTGGTTTTTCCTTTCTTTTCCATCAAGCTATTTTGCAGTAAAACACATTTCGATTCCACTTAAATCTGTACGTATGGACAGAAGAACGACGCTTTCGACCCTCTTGGGGCGGAAAAAGACGAAGCCATTGTCGTCGGCTGTATTGACTCCATCTTTGCAAACGGGCCTAACGCCCTATCAAGGAAATTGGACCTTTGAGCAAGCGGCGCACCTTTTGCGCAGAACCATTTTCGGGCCTACTAAGGTCGAAATTGAGGCGACTGCGCAGAGGGGGTTGAGCCGAACTATTGACCTATTGTTCGCGCAAAAGGAAATGCCCGCACCGCCCATTAACTACAATTTTGATAAAGACCCCGCAGTGCCCATCGGCGAAACTTGGGTCAATGCAGTACATACACGGGGCGAATTGCGTGGGATGATTCGGGCTTATCGTAATCGGTCTTTAGGTGCTTGGAATATCGGGCAACTCATTAATTCGGAAGTGTCGATACGAGAGAAGATGACGCTGTTTTGGCACAACCACTTTGTGGTGCAGGCTTCTGTCGTTCGAGACCCTATTTACATTTATAACTATATCAGCCTATTGCGAGAAAATGCAACGGGTAATTTTAAAGAATTGGTCAAAAAAGTGACCATTGACCCCGCCATGTTGCGCTATTTGAATGGTAACCAAAACTCTAGGGTCAACCCCAACGAGAACTACGCCCGAGAGTTAATGGAACTATTTACGGTCGGGAAAGGCGAATTAGCGGGGTCTGGGGACTACACCACTTTTACGGAAGATGACGTCATCGAAGCGGCAAAAATTCTAACGGGCTGGCGAGATTTTGGCTATTTTTCGGACAATGCTCAGAATCGGCCAAGAGCGATATTTGTCCGAAATCGGCACGATAGGACCGATAAAACACTCTCTCATCGTTTTGGTAATGCTGTTATCGACAATCAAGATGCGACCGAATACGAGGCGCTCATCGACTTGATTTTTCAACAAGCAGCGACCGCCACTTTTATCTGTAGAAAATTATACCGCTGGTTTGTGTATTCGGAAATTGACGAAGCTGTAGAACAACAAGTCATTACCCCAATGGCCGAACTGTTGGTAGCCAATGATTTTGAAATTGCGCCCGTTTTGAAAGCGCTGCTGAGCAGTGAACATTTTTTCGAAGCAAGTTTTAAAGGGCCAATGATTAAAAACCCCATGGACTTTGTCATCGGACTTTACCGACAAACGGCCATCAATATTGACCCTACCGACCGTCGAAGTTACACTACTTGGTGGCGAATCGCCCAGTATATGCCCAATCTACAAATGGTCTATTTTGACCCACCCGACGTGGCAGGTTGGAAAGCCTACTACCAAGAACCTGGCTTTTACCAAACTTGGATTTCATCGGCTACCCTCGGCCCTCGAATGGATTTGACCAATGCAATGGCGCTAAAAGGCGTAAGAATTGCGGGCAGAGACGTTGTCATTGACGTCTTAGCGTTAGCAGCGGAAATAGAAAATGCCACTGACCCGAACGTGTTGATTGACGGATTGGCGAAAATGCTTTTCCCCCAACCCATCACCGACCAACAAAAAGCGGCGCTAAAAGAAGTACTCATCCCCGGCTTACCCGATTTCGAATGGACCGTCGAGTACGGTGACTATTTGGCACATCCCGATAACGAAGATTTGAAAACGGGTGCCGAAAATCGGCTTCGGGCTTTGCTGCAAGCGATGCTGGTGATGCCAGAGTATTACTTGATGTGAAGGGTAGGTGGAAAGGTTTAAAGGTAGATAGGTTAAAAGGCTGAGAGGTAGATAGGCCAAAAGGTTACTCATCTATTTCCAACATTCCACCTCTAAACCTCTGGACCCCTCCACCTTTTTACCTCTAAACCTCCAAACCTCTCGACTTCTAAACCTACCAAAAATATGAAACGTAGAAACTTTATAAAATCCGCCACCGCTTTCTCTGCGCCCGTCTTTTTGAAGGGCTTCCAAGTAGCGGCTATTGCCAATTCTAGCCTTTTTCCCATTATCAACAGTGCTCCGAACGACCGAGTATTGGTCATTGTGCAGCTCAATGGGGGAAACGACGGACTGAACACCATTATTCCGCTGGACCAGTACGATAAGTTGATGGGGGTGCGGGAAAATGTGATGATTCCCGAAAATAAGTTGTTGAAGGTAACCGATAAGGTAGCCTTTCATCCATCTATGACGGGTATCCAAAATTTGTACGATGCGAATAAATTGACCGTTTTGCAGGGAGTAGGGTATCCTAATCAAAATCGGTCGCATTTTCGGTCGAAAGATATTTGGACTTCGGCTTCCGACGCCGACGAATTTATTAGTACGGGCTGGTTGGGACGCTATTTTGACACCCAGCATCCTGTCTATCCAGAAGATTATCCCAATACCAACCACCCTGACCCCATTGCCATTACCATCGGGTCTTTGGTGTCGGAAACTTGTCAAGGGGTTGGGTCCAATTTTAGTTTGGCCCTAAGAGATGTGGAATCTTTAGCACCGTTGTCCGAAGGGACGGGAAGCGAATTACCCGATAATTATTACGGTCAACAATTGGGTTTTCTGCGGAATGCGATTGCGCAAACCAACGCTTACGGGGAAACGATTCTATCGGCGGCGGATAAAGGGAATAATCTGAGTGATTTGTACCCAAACGCAGGACAAAATCCGTTAGCCGACCAATTGAAAATTGTGGCAAATCTTATTTCGGGAGGCTTACAAACGAAGGTATATGTGGTGAGTTTAGGGGGATTCGATACCCACGCAGGACAGGTGCTTGGTGGGGACAACACAGGGGGTATTCACGCAACGCTTTTGGAACAATTGTCCACCGCCATGAACGCCTTCCAAGATGATTTAAAACGCTTGGGTAAAGAAGAAAAAGTGGTCGGGATGACCTTCTCAGAGTTCGGACGACGCATCAAATCTAATGGTAGCCTAGGAACTGACCACGGTTCGGCGGCGCCCCTTTTGCTATTTGGTAGCTGTGTCAATAGCAGCATTTTAGGGGAAGATGTGGAAATTCCCGACGAAGTGGGCAACCAAGACGGAGTACCGATGCAATTTGATTTTCGCTCTATTTACGGGTCTTTGCTAGTGGATTGGTTCGGCGCAGAAGAGTCGGATGTACGGAATTATATGTTCGCCGATTTTCAATATTTGCCCATTATTGCAGGTTGTGAAATGTCCACTTCGACCCTTGAACCAACACCGATTTTTAACCAAAAAGAGTTGACGTTGTCTAGTTTTCCTAATCCATTTACTAGTCAAACCACGATTGAATTTGAAGGGACGGGGGATTGGATGAAGTTGAGTATTTTTGATGCAAAAGGGGCCGAGGTCAAAGTCTTAGCGAATCAATCCTTTCCGAAAGGGAAACAGCAGATTATTTTTGACGGCCATCGGTTTCCTGCGGGTAATTATTATGTTCGACTGCAAACAACTCGGCAGCAACGGACAAAGTTATTGGTGAAAATGTAGTTCTAATGGTGGGCGATACTTTCAAAGTATCGCCCACCATTAGAACTACCCACATTTCTGTCCGATTTTAAAACCGTTCCTTCCAATTTACCAACCGCACAAAAAAAAGTACTGTTAAAGTATAAAAATATCATATAAATAATTGCCAGTACATTGCTAAATTTGATAACTTCGCTTATATTTAGTTTTTAAGAATACAATCTTTGTATATTTTGTAGTTATAAACAAATTAGCGAACTGAGAAGAGAATGACTGCCTAATTATCTTCTCGAATCAAAACAGCACATACTATGATAAATGCGGTAATTATTGACGACGAACCAGCGGGTATTAATAATCTAAAAAACCAGTTGGCGCTTCATTGTCAAGGGATTAAAGTGACGGGCACGGCGGATAATATCAAATCTGGGTTAGCCCTTATCAATAATCCAAAATCCAAAATTGACGTTGCTTTCCTCGATATCAACCTTCCCGATGGCCTCGTTTTTACTCTAATTGACCAGATAGAAGATATTAATTTTGAAATTATTTTTGTTACCGCCTACGATAAGTTTGCGATTCAAGCCTGCGAATACAGCAGCATCGGTTACGTGACAAAACCCATAGATGCCGACGATTTAATTGCAGCCGTCAATCGTATTCCGACGGGCCGACGCTACAGCAATACCAAAGAAAAACTAGAAGTATTTAAGGGACATTACAATCCAAATCCTTTCCAAAAAATTGGTATTTCTTCCATGACGGAAGTTCAGTTCGTGCTCATCACGGACATCATTCGATTAGAAGCAGATGATAATATGACCCACTTTTGGATAAAAGATGGTCGAAGAATTACCGCTTCTAAAACCTTGAAACATTTTGATAAGCTATTGACGCCGTTCAATTTCTTTAAAGTTCACCAAAGCCATCTAATCAATCTCAACTACATTAAATCTTACGTCCGCAACGAAGGGGGTTACCTGCTGATGGAAGACGGCAAATCTGTGGAAATCTCTCGTCGGAGACGGCCTCTTTTCCTAGAAAAACTGCGTCAATTGCAAGAGACGTTTGTGCAGTAATTAGCGCGTCAAAAAGAAGCCAGAAGTCAGACCGACTATTCATCAACGTCCAAAAGATTCCGTTATAACTTACGAAGTTATTTCATACATATTCCTTATTACGTTACTACCGTATTACCTTTCAGAAAATATCTTTTCTTTCTTTGATTTTCTGCAAAATACTTTTAACCTCCGAAATGGGTAAGTTAACGATGGGGGCAATAAGTTCGGGGGGCATGTTTTGGTCCATACATCTTTCAATGACCGCTTCTTTTTCTTCTATTTTTCCTTCAATTCTGCCCTCCGCTTTGCCTTCTGCTTTTCCTTCAATTCTGCCTTCTGCTTTGCCTTCCTCCTTAGCCGTATCAACTATATTTTTTATATCTCGGTAGGCTTTTAAACTATCTTCATACTCTTTTCGCTCTTCCTCGGTGAAACTTGCTATTTCGGCCACTTCGAACAACTTTTTGAATACTCGCTCTTGCAATGCTCTGGGTCTATCTTGTAGCTTTTGTAGATGGGTAAAGACGTAAAGCCATTTATCAAAACGAGTGGTTAATTCCGATGGTTTCTTTTTGAATTTTGGTAACTCAATGTAAAGTAATTTTAACTTATCGTAAAACACTTCACATTTTTGATTTTTAAATTCTACGATGTGCAATAAGTCTTTATTTTTCTTATGTTCGTCGAACTCAAAATCTAAAATTCCGATAGAAAAAACGGGGTCTAGTCGGTAATCCCAATCGCCTCTTTTGGCCTGTTCTTGAATAGGGAAAGAAGCATAAAACACCGTTCGGTCTTTAAAGTAATTCTGCTTGGCTTTTTGCATTTCTACGATAAATCGTTCTTCATTTTCGCCGATACAATAAATATCGAAGACGGCCTTTCGGTCAATTTTGTACTGCCCAAAATGTTCGTTATTAGAATAAGTAAGGTCTTTTACTTTATGATTGGGTAAGATTTCATTCAAAAAATCAATGAGTAAATCCTTATTGGGCTCGGTGCCAAATAGCTTTTTGAACCCAAAATCGGTTAGCGGATTGATGTATCGGTCGGTTGCTGTATTCATTAGTATTGTTATTATGTCTTTTTCACAATAACAAAAATACACATTTTTCTCTTTTGGGAAGCTGGTTTTTCTTTTTATAAGTGAAGGTGAGTAGAGATGGAAAGGTGAGATAAGTGCTTTGATGAGTTGAAACTGTCAAGATTAGAAAAGCTAGGAGTTTTGCCAAAACAAATTTCCATCCACCCACTTCGTGGTTCACTCCCTTGAAAGTCAACTGGACTTTCCTCCTTCGGAATCGCTGGCTCACCCACCCACTTTGTGGTTCACTCCCTTGAAAGTCTCCCAGACTTTCACCCTTCGGGAACGGTCGCTCATTCACTGGATGGCCACTCTGACGTGCCGCAGAAAAAGAAGAAATTGTAAAAAATCGTAGCAGTCCTCACTAATTTGGATGGCCACTCTGACTTATAAGCCCATCTTTGATATGAGCCCTCAGTACCCGTAGCAGTCCTCACTAATTTGGATGGCCACTCTGACCAAAAATGTAAATATATGATATAGTAGCGTAAATAGTAGCAGTCCTCACTAATTTGGATGGCCACTCTGACTAATTACTTTAGGAATAGTGAGTTGATAAATGTAAAGTAGCAGTCCTCACTAATTTGGATGGCCACTCTGACCATTAACCGCTGGCATCAGTGGTTAAATGAAGAACTGTAGCAGTCCTCACTAATTTGGATGGCCACTCTGACAAAGCGAAGATTTCACTGAGGAGCAATCCGAATTGTAGCAGTCCTCACTAATTTGGATGGCCACTCTGACGCTAAAGAGTACCGCAAGCCGCTGGCAGATAATGGTAGCAGTCCTCACTAATTTGGATGGCCACTCTGACTGAAGATGGTAAAGATTTTCTAAGAATCGAATCAGTAGCAGTCCTCACTAATTTGGATGGCCACTCTGACTACATCGAAATAGTAAACGAACGAATTCAACCATACGTAGCAGTCCTCACTAATTTGGATGGCCACTCTGACCTTTAGTATTTCTACTTGGCAAGATAAAACCCCACGTAGCAGT
>JBCCQK010000374.1:0-8667 GCA_039024375.1 Bacteroidota bacterium | reverse complement strand
TTAAAAATGTAATTTTTTTAAAAAAATTAACTTTTGCATTTTCGAGTTTACCTCTTTTTATCCTTTGGTCTATGGTGCGGCGTCCCAATTGTGGCGCAAATACCATCATTGGACGTACCCGACGAATTAGCCTACCAAATTGAAAGTTACATTGAAAATATTGGCGCCGAGTCTGTCGATTTCGATTACAATACGCTTTTTGAAACGCTCGACCAATATACTCGCCGTCCGCTCAATCTAAACACGGCTACAACGGAGGAGTTAATAGATTTGCACTTGCTGAGTGATTTTCAGATTAAAAATTTACTCGACTATCGAGTTCAAAATGGTGAATTACTGGCTATTTACGAATTGCAAGCCATTCCCGAATTTGACCTACCAACCATTTACCGCATTCTACCATTTGTTACGGTAGGTAAAGATTTGGACGATTTGAACGAATCCTTTGCCGCTGTTTTGAAAAAAAGCCAGAAAAATTTGTTTTTGCGCTGGGGTAGAAACCTCGAAGTACCACAAGGCTTTTGCGCTAAAGACTCGGAGACCGCACCTGCTTATCGAGGCGATATCAACCGTTACTACTTACGGTATGCTCAAACCTACGAAAATCGAATCAGCTTTGGCCTTACTGCCGAAAAGGACCCTGGAGAAACCTTTTTTCGAGGAGATAATCGGCAGGGGTTTGATTTCATGTCCGCTCATTTTTTCTACAAAAAAGTGAATCGCCGAATTGAACGAATCGTCTTGGGAGACTTTCGGGCGCAATTTGGTCAAGGACTCATTTTAAATACGGGGTTTGCACCGGGGAAAAATATTTTTGTCAATGATACCCGCCGAACGGGGCCCGCATTAAATCGGTTTACTTCGGTCAATGAGCAAAATTTTCTTCGGGGCGCTGGTGTTACCTTACAACTCAACAAAAAGGTGCAATGGACGACTTTCCTCTCGAACCGAAAAAGAGATGGGAACTTCACGGCGGCCGATACGACGGACAACGACGTTGATATTCAAAATTTTACGTCTCTACAATTGTCGGGTTTGCATCGTACGGAAGGAGAGATTGCCGCAAAAAATAGCCTCGGTCAGTTCTCCGTCGGTTCCAGTTTGCAATGGAAGGACCGTAAGGGAAAACTGGGGCTAAATGTACTCTACAACCGCTTTGACCAAACCATTGGCCGTCGGCAACGACCGTATAATCAGTTCTATTTTAATGACCGACAATTGCTCAACGTTAGTGCCGACTACACCTATTTTTATAAAAACTTGACTTTTTTTGGCGAAACGGCTTGGAGTGATAATCAGCGATTGGCGAGTATCAATGGCGTTACGGCCACCTTACATCCAAAAGTGTCGCTATCCATACTATATCGACATTTCCCGAGGGATTTTCATAGCCTTTTCGGTCAGACTTTCTCTGAAACCACGGGAACCATCAACGAAAAAGGGCTCTATCTGGGATTGGATGTTCGTCCGTCTTATAATTGGCGGATTGCGCTTTATGCCGATAGTTGGCAGCACCCTTGGCTACGTTTTCGAGCCGATGCGCCGTCTCGTGGGCAAGAGTATTTTGGTCGTATCACCTATTACAAGCGGCGAGATATGGAGGTGCATATTCAGTGTAAGTTTGAACGCAAGCAAGAAAGCTATCGCTTGGATTATAGTAAATTGGACGAGTTGCTCTACAAATCTAAAACAAATTTTAGGTTTCAGCTCAATAAAAAGGTCACGCAACGTTTGGAACTACGAAGTCGAATTGAATGGTCTGTTTTTGATGTTGAAACCAGCCGCCAATCCGACGGACTTATTTTTTACAACGGTGCTTTCCGCCCGCAATCCGATACTCGAAAGACTGGTTTTCTAGTTTTTCAAGACCTCATTTTTAAGCCTACCAATATTCCTTTTTCTGTAACTACTCGCTTTGCCGTTTTTGACATTGACAATTATGACGCTCGAATTTATGCCTACGAAAACGACGTTACCTATCAATTTTCGGTACCCGCCTATTATAACAAAGGAACTCGTTTTTACGCTAACTTGAAATATCGAGCTAGACGACATCTCACCTTAGAAGCCAGATTTGCTCAAACCTATTGGGCCAACCAAGACGGTTTCAGTAGCGGTAATAATCGCGTTGACGGGCCAACTCGGTCGGAGGTAAAGGTGCAGGTGAGATGGCGTTTTTGAATAGGAACGTCTAGCAAAGAAGTTTTTATGATGAAGCCCTTTATTATGAAATAGATAATCAGATTAAAAATTGATAGGTTTCCTTAAAATCATCCCGTTACGGAGTAAATTTCTTCCGACTGCCTAAATTGACCTCAGAGAGGTCTTAGCTATTTAGAAAAAGTTAGAAAGGACAGCGATTTCCGACCTCAGCGAGGTCGCACATTGTTTAGATATGACCTCGCTGAGGTCAGCCTCCTAAAAAGATTAGCGCCATACTAGATAGTTTAGACCTCCATGAGGTCAGGGTTAAACGCACGAATTGCCCCCGAGTTGACAACATTAAACTTTCCGTTATCTAGCAAATTTGGAGTTAAATTTATCCAGTAATGGGAAAATACTGGAAAATCAAATTGCGCCCAGAATCTACCAGTTGTAAGAATAAATATCTGTAAAACAATTAATTACAAAAAAAAATTAAAAAATTGTTGAAAATGTGCTAACCTTTTCCTACTGTCTTGTGAAAAAATGCTAGGATTTGAAAAAATAATCCAGACCTACCTGTTCCGTTTACCCACATCTTTGGTGCGGGCCTATTGCCCCGTTTAAATAATTTCAAAAAACTTCTATTATGAAAAAAGTACTCTTTTCAATGAGTCTATTTTTAGTAAGCATTATTGGCCTCATGGCACAAACCGAAGTCGAAGCGGCTATCAAAAAAGTAATCGAACAAGAAACCGCTTACTTCTACGCCCGAGACTTTGACGGTTGGGCGAGTTGCTACGTCCAAAGTCCCATTACTTATTTTAGCTGGATTTCGCCTTCGGCGAATAAAGGGTCACTCCAAATGGTACAAGGTTGGGAGAAAGTTTCCTCTACGATGAAAGCCTATTTAGCCAAATATCCTAAGCGTGACAATCCTGCTAAAAAGACCGATTATCAATTCAGGATAACGGATAACATGGCCTTCGTCACCTTTAAAGAAAATAATAATGACCTGCAAACCAGAGTGTTAGAAAAGGTGGATGGGAAATGGAAAATTCTCCGAAATGAGGTCACTTCTACGGCGAGTTTCCAAAAATTCCAGAAATTGTATAACCTACAACGAATGGCGGGTAATTGGGAAGTTGATATGTCCACCCATAAAGAATCTGAGCCGATTGATTGGAAATTGATACACGGTGAATCAATTGTCAAAGATGTACCAACGGGTATTCAAGTAATGGACAAATCCTTGTTTCGATTGCCCGACGGCGAATTAAGAACGAGTGAAAGTACCATCTTTTTTACCATGAATATGGCAACGAATACCATCGGCGCCTTCAATTCAACGCACTACCCACAGTCCAATTGGACTAGGGCTTATCAAGCCGAAGGTGATATGGATGAAAACGGAAAATTGACTATGACGGCGCACGAAATAGGAACTAAAAGTAAGGAGGACATCACTTTTTCTCATTGGTTCGAGGGTGACCGCTTGTGTTATAAATTACAAGTAAAAGCGGAGGGTAAAATCGTTTATACGGAAAGCCATCAAATGAAGCGGAAGGGGTTGGTGGCAGAGACGACACCGTAGGTTTCTAAGATAAATATAGAGGCCGAATGGTGGGCGATACTTTCAAAGTATCGCCCACCATTTGGACTCTCCATTTGCCTACTTTTTCTAACTCCCTAAAAAAATTGAATCATGAAAAACACCATAAAAACCTTCAGTGTACTAGGCTTATTCTTACTAATCAACAGTTTTTCATTGTTGAACTGTTCCACCAACACCTCTAATGAAGTAAGTGAAACTTCTAATGCGGTTAAAGTCAATCAAGCAAAACAAAGACCCTATGACATAAGCGAAAACGAAGCAGCTAATATGCAATTGGTCGAGGAGTATATAGCAGCAACAATGAACTTAAACGAAGCAAAAATTAGGATTTTGTTGAGTGAGGACTATATGGATTACGGCCCTGCGGCTACTGATTCCTTAGACCTCGATGGAACGATTGCATTTTTCAGGGAATTTGATAGACTGTATATGAACCAAAAAGCGGGAATTGCTTATATGACGGCCTTACGGGTGAATGAGGGTAATCTCAGGGGAGAATGGGTATAAGTGTGGGGAGAATACACGGCTAAGGAACAACCCCTATTACTTGATAAAGAACTTCTCGAATGGTTGAAGTTGAAGGGGGAGTAGTCATTTTTAATTTTATTACCCCATCGCCAGCAACTCCTTCGCATTTTCAATCGCCGACTCCGAAGGCGGATTGGTACTCAACATCGTCGCAATCGCCCGAATTCTTTCCGCTTGGTCGAGCGCTCGAACTTTCGTTTTCGTGCGTTGCCCGTCCACTTTTTTATACACAAAATAGTGTGCATTGGCTTTGGAAGCAACCTGCGGCGAGTGCGTAATAACGACGACCTGATGTTCGTTGGACAATTTTCGTAGAATTCGACCCATTTTCAAGGCCACATCGCCCGAAACCCCCGCATCAATTTCGTCAAAAATTAAAGTCGGTAATGGAATCGAACTAGCGACTAACGATTTGATACAGAGCGTCAAACGAGATAGTTCGCCGCCCGAAGCGACTTGTTTGATGGATAAAAATCGGCTGCCTTTGTTGGGCGCAAATAAAAATTCTACGATGTCGGTTCCGGTTGGTAGTAGGGTATCGGAAGGAGAAATATCTATCTGCAACCGAGCGTTTTCCATAGACAATAAGGCCAGCTTTTCGTGGACCAATTGTAGAAAATTTTTGACAACGCCTTTGCGTCTTTTGGTGAGCTGTTGCGCTATTTTTCGAAGTTTCAATTCCGATTTGGTCAACTCGTTTTCGAGGGCAATAATTTCATTGGATAAGTCGCCAAAAGAAGTGAGTTGTTGGGCAATGTCTTCTTGAATTTCAATTAATTCTGGAACAGAGTTGACGCCGTGCTTCTTTTGTAAGCGATAAATCAAATCTAGCCGTTGTTGTACCTCCGTAGCTCGTTCGGGATTGTGCTCCGTGTCTTCGGCGATGCCTTCAAATTCGTTGGCCAATTCGCCCAATTCCAAAACGAGTCCATCGTACCGTTCAATGAGTGGTGCTAGTCCGCTGTGGTATTTTTGCACTTGATTCAGCGAAATGCCTAAAGTAGATAATTGCCCTAAAATGGATTGTTCGCTTTCGCTGAGGTGCATAAAAGCGCCCGAAAGTTTGGCTTTGATTTCCTCGGCGTTGCTTAGTTGCGCTAATTCTTTTTCCAACCCATCTTGTTCGTCTTCGACCAGTTCCGCTTTGTTAAATTCGTCCAGTTGAAAATTCAAAAAATCGGTTTCTTTTGCCGAATTTTCGTTCTGCTGAATCAGCTTTTTAAGGCGTCGTTCGTTGCTTTGGTGTTTTTTGAACAAGGTATCGTATTCTTCCAAAATAGTCCCATTGTCGGCCAAAGAATCGACCATGCGCAACTGAAACGAAACGTCGTTAATGTCTTGTGTATCAAATTGTTGATGTAAATCAACGAGGCTACTGCTCAACTGCTGCAACACCTTTAAATTGACGGGCGTATCGTTGACAAAAGCCCGCGTTTTTCCCGACGGCGTTATCTCTCTCCGAACGACCGTTTCTTCTTCGTAGTCGATGTCGTTGGCTTCAAAAAAAGACCGTAATCCGTTGTAATGACCAACTTCAAAATAAGCCTCTACAATACATTTTTTGGTGGTATCGTATAATGCTTTGGTGTCCGCTCGTTTGCCCATTATTAGCCCTAAAGCCCCCAATAAAATGGACTTTCCCGCACCCGTTTCTCCCGTAATAATGGTCAAGCCTTTCGAAAATTGGATTTCCAACTGTTCGATGATGGCGTAGTTCTTAATTTGGAGCGTTTTTATCATTAGTGTAATCCGTGTTATGCAAGTTTAAACCCAATGATTTGGAGTAGTAAGGTTCTGTTTAGATAGAATTGCGCAAAAATAGCGGTATTTTGCTTAACAAATAAAATTGAAATGTATAACTTCGGGCAATATTACTAGGAATTTGACGATTTTACAATTTTTTGTTTAAAATTTGGTTTTTTAAAATATTTTAGAATGTTTGGGCTTGAAACTGATTAAAAACGCTTGATAGTTGATTAATTAATAATCCATCAGCGTACTTTTTCAGTGTAGGCCATCCTGCTATTCAGGATTGAGAGATTAGAGATGTAAACTGCGAGAAATAGGAAAAGAGTTGATTTTATTTCTAGTGGCTAAAGTTTTAAGTCTCTTTTCCCTATTCTCTGCTCTTGCTTCTAAAGAATAATCAAACGACTAATGAAGTATAGCAAAACGGCTTTGTGCCTATGCTTTTGGTTAGTCCCCCTGCAATGCACCACAGACCAATTAACCCCATCCAATCCGTCCAAACAGGTTGCGTTGGACACTTTGTCTTATTTCGAAATTGAGATTTCTCAAAAAAAGAAAAAAAAGAAGCATAACGGCAAACTGAGAACTGCTCAACGATTGTCTAAATCCTACACTAAGACGAACCTTTCTACGCTTCCTTTGCCGTATATCGACCAACAATTGAAAAGAGCATTAGAGCGGCAACTTACACTACTACGTCTGCGCAAGCAGGATTATCGACAACAATTTGGTAATCTGGAACTAGATTTGACCGATTTAGAAACCACTATCGAACTGCTATTAACGTGGGAGGGTACCTATCCGCAAGGAATTGCGAAACACCTCAATGCGTACCAATTATCGGGGAAAGACGGTCGAGGCAACGTTAAATTTACGGGCTATTTCACCCCCGAGATTTCCGTAAGCCGCCGAAAATCTAAACGCTACCCTTATCCAATTTACGCTTTTCCGAAATCGTTAAAAGATAGCTTGCCTACTCGCAAAGCTATTGACGGTGACGGCGTATTGGAAGGCATGGGATTAGAACTTGCCTACGCTAAACGACTAGAAGACATTTATTATATGCAACTGCAGGGCTCTGGACTAGTTCGGTATCGAGACGGAAATATGGCTTATTTGGGGTATGCGGGAACTAATAAACACCCCTACGAAAGTATTGGTCGATACATTCAAGGAAACGAGTTGATTGCCCTACGAAACATTTCGATGGAAGGTGTCAAAAGGTATCTTAAAAATAATCCCGAAAAGGTCAAACCGATACTTTTTGCTAATCCTTCTTACGTTTTTTTTAGAAAAGTGGCCAGTGAACCCAAAGGGGCGGGACACGTACCTTTGACCGCCGATTATTCGATTGCCGTTGATATTAATCATTTACCTTTAGGAAGTTGCCTTTTGGCAGCTTTACCAATCTTGGATGAAGAAGGTATTTTTTCCCATCACGAATACCGATTTTTAGTCGCTCAAGATGTTGGCGGTGCCATTCGGGGAAATGGCCACGTGGATGTGTATTGTGGAGTGGGAGAGGAGGGGCAGCGAAAAGCAATGGCGCTGCATCATTATGGACAATTGTGGTTACTTCTACCTAAATCGCTGGATAAATTAGGTCCCGTTTTTTCGGAAGAACGTCACAGGATGTAGTGAGTAGAAGTCAATTCCCACACCTACGGAACGGGAAATGCCATGAGGTTCGGTTATTACTGTCCTAGCCATTGACCCTCTTCCCAACAAAATTAACCAACTCCCCAATTCCTTCAATGCGAATCCGAATTTCGTCGCCCACTTGCAAGGTGAATGAATCGTCGGGAACGAGGCAAGTCCCCGTCATTAAAAAGCAGCCATTAGGGAAATTACATTCTCTAAATAAATACTCGACGAGTTCATCGAAACTCCGTTTGATTTGACTAATCGCCACTTTATCGTGGTATAGCTTCTTGTCGCCTCGGAAAATGTCCATCGCGATAATGGTTGTTTTAGGAAGCGGCTTCTTCACAATCAATAAGCAGGGGCCCAAACCCGCCGACCGCTCGTAGGTCTTAGCTTGGGGTAGGTACAGTGGATTTTCCCCTTCAATGCTTCTCGAACTCATATCATTACCAATAGAATACCCTTCGATAGTACCCGCACTGGAACAAAAGAGCGTCAATTCTGGTTCGGGGACATTCCAAGTGCTATCTCGGCGGATATAGACGGTATCGCCGTTACCAACCGTTCGGGCGGCCGTTGCTTTGAAAAAGATTTCGGGACGCTCGGCGTCGTACACACGGTTATAAAAATCACCACCACCTGCTTCCTTAGCCTCTTCCATTCTAGCTTCCTTGCTTTTTAGATAGGTGACGCCTGCCGCCCACACTTCTTGATTACCAATGGGCGCATCTGACCCTAAATGAGGCTTATGTTCTAGTTTTTTCCAATTGGATAAATCTCCTTTAATGGCATCGAAAAGATGCTGCTGATTGATGAGTTCATCCCAATCAGTTGCCTTTTGATACCATTCTTTTTTGTAAAGTAAAAAAGCGACTTTTTTGTATTTGTATAGTTTCATGTAGGTAATGATTGATAGCTTTTGGCTAACATGGGGTTGTGTAAAAAGGGTATCAATAAACTAAATTTGAATCTATAACTGAAATAATGGC
>JBCCQK010000373.1:0-8667 GCA_039024375.1 Bacteroidota bacterium | reverse complement strand
TTTTTATTTGGACTGTCAAAAATCAGATTAATAGGATTGATATATCTGACTTCTGACAGTTTCGAAATACATTCGGAACGGTCTGACTTCTGACCTCTTACAATTTCATCACCATTATAAACAGGTGTTTCTTATGACCGTAGAAGCTGCAAAACAAACAGCTGAAGAGCGTAGGATTAGCTTTGGCAAAATTAAATTGCCCGATTCGTATCCGGACTTGTTGGAAATTCAATTGAAAGGATTTCAAGAATTCTTCCAGTTGGAAACGACGCCGGAAAATCGAACGAACGAAGGCTTATTCCGCGTATTTCAAGAAAATTTCCCGATTACAGATGCAAGAAATATCTTCGTCTTAGAATTCCTAGATTACTTCATCGACCCACCTCGATACAGCATCGAAGAATGTATGCACCGTGGTTTGACCTACAGTGTACCATTAAAAGCGAAGTTACGTCTATCGTGTAACGATGAAGAACACCTCGATTTTCAAACCATCGTACAGGATGTTTTCCTAGGAAATATCCCCTACATGACGCCGAAAGGAACGTTTGTCATCAACGGTGCAGAGCGGGTTATCGTAACGCAGTTACACCGTTCGCCAGGGGTATTCTTTGGACAAAGTTTTCACCCTAATGGAACCAAGATTTATTCTGCTAGAGTGATTCCTTTCAAGGGAGCTTGGATGGAATTTGCGACGGACATCAATACGGTAATGTATGCCTACATCGACCGTAAAAAGAAGTTCCCCGTTACGACTTTGTTGCGAGCGATTGGCTACGATACGGATAGAGCGATTCTGGACATTTTCGGTTTAGCGGACGAGGTACCAGCGACGAGAGATATGCTAGAAGTGTCCATCGGTCGAAAATTGGCCGCACGGGTATTGAGAAGTTGGACGGAAGATTTCGTGGACGAAGACACGGGAGAGGTAGTGACGATTGAGCGGAACGAAATTATCCTAGAGCGGGACGTTATCTTAGACGAGTCGAACATTGAGCAAATCTTAGATTCTGACGCAGAAACTATTATCCTTCAAAAGGATGACATTGAGGAAGATTACTCAATTATCTACAATACCTTACAAAAAGACCCTGCCAGTTCGGAAATTGAGGCAGTGCAACATATATACCGTCAACTAAGAGGTACTGACCCACCGGATGATGACACGGCGAGAGGTATCATTGACAAATTGTTTTTCTCCGATAAGCGATATAACTTGGGGGAAGTTGGTCGATATAAAATCAACCGAAAGTTAGAGCAAGACATTGACAAAGAGACCTTGGTACTAACGAAGGAAGATATTATCAAGATTGTCCAATATTTGGTGAAGTTGATGAACCAAAAGGCGGAAATCGACGATATTGACCACTTGAGCAACCGTCGAGTGCGAACGGTAGGAGAGCAGTTGTACGCTCAGTTTGGTGTCGGTTTAGCACGGATGGCTAGAACGATTCGGGAAAGAATGAACGTTCGGGACAACGAAGTCTTTACACCCATTGACTTGATTAACGCTAGAACGCTTTCTTCCGTTATCAACTCTTTCTTTGGAACGAGCCAGTTGTCGCAGTTTCTGGACCAAACCAATCCACTCTCGGAAATTACGCACAAGCGGAGAATTTCTGCGTTAGGACCTGGTGGTCTGTCAAGAGAAAGAGCGGGTTTCGAGGTTCGAGACGTTCACTACTCGCACTACGGTCGATTGTGTACGATTGAAACGCCCGAAGGACCGAACATTGGTTTGATTTCAACGCTTTGTGTTTTCGCAAAGGTCAACCGAATGGGCTTTCTGGAAACACCGTACCGAGCAGTATCCCAAGGAGCGGTGAACTACGCCGAAGAGCCAATTTATTTATCGGCGGAAGGAGAGGATTTTGCGAAAGTAGCACAAGCGAATGCGCCTTTGAACGAAAAAGGAGCTTTCATTACGGATAGAATTAAGTGTCGAGAGCACGGTGATTTCCCCGTTTTGGGACCATCGGAAATTGAGTACATGGACGTTGCACCGAACCAAATTGTTGGGGTATCGGCTTCCATGATTCCTTTCTTGGAAAACGATGATGCGAACCGAGCCTTAATGGGGTCGAACATGCAGCGTCAAGCGGTACCATTATTGCGACCAGATTCGCCGATTGTCGGAACGGGTTTGGAAGGAAAAGTGGCACGTGACTCGCGAATGTTAATCAACGCCGAAGGGGATGGAGTGGTAGAATACGTGGATGCAACGGAGGTCGTCATTCGGTACGATAGAACGGAAGAGCAGAAATTAATCTCTTTTGAAGACAATCGAAAGTCCTATAAATTGGTGAAATTCCGCAGAACGAACCAAGGGACTTGTATCAACTTGAAGCCTATTGTTCGAAAGGGCGATAGAGTACACAAGGGAATGATTCTTTGTGATGGTTATGGTACGCAGTTAGGTGAGTTGGCCATTGGTCAGAACCTAAAGGTAGCCTTCATGCCTTGGAAGGGATACAACTTTGAGGATGCCATCGTATTGTCTGAGCGGGTGGTAAAAGATGATGTCTTTACCTCTTTACACATCGAGCACTTTGAATTGGACGTTCGAGATACTAAGTTGGGAGAAGAAGAATTGACGAATGATATTCCAAACGTCAGTGAAGATTCCACCAAAGATTTGGACGAAAACGGAATTATCCGTGTCGGTGCTTGGGTCAAAGAAGGCGACATTTTGATTGGTAAGATTACGCCGAAAGGGGAATCTGACCCAACGCCAGAAGAGAAGTTACTACGAGCCATCTTTGGGGACAAAGCGGGAGACGTAAAAGATGCCTCTTTGAAAGCGCCACCGTCCACGAAGGGTATCATCATCAATAAACAGTTGTTCGCTCGGGCGAAAAAGGACAAAATCCAGAAGTCGCAAGAGAAGGAATTGTTGATGAAGTTGGAAGACCAACACGCTATTACCGTCAACGAATTGAAGACGATTTTAGTGGATAAATTACTTGTTTTGGTGAAAGAAAAGACTGCCAAAAAAGTAAAGAGTGTCTATAACGAAACGTTGATTCCTTCGGGTACGAAGTATTCTCAGGCCTTATTGAAGGAATTGGATTATACAACGGTTGATTACAGCAACTGGACGGACGATGAGCACACCAATCGCTTGATTGCCAACTTATTGCACAACTACAATATTAAGTTGAACGAAGAAGTTGGTAAGTACAAGCGGGAGAAATTCAACATCAGTATTGGTGACGAATTGCCCGCAGGTGTCTTGAAATTGGCGAAGGTTTACCTAGCCAAGAAGCGTAAGTTGAAAGTGGGAGATAAGTTAGCGGGACGACACGGTAACAAAGGTATCGTATCGAGAATCGTTCGTCAAGAAGATATGCCTTTCTTACCCGACGGAACGCCAGTGGACATCGTATTGAACCCACTAGGTGTACCTTCTCGGATGAACTTAGGACAGATTTTCGAAACGGTATTAGGTTGGGCAGGTGAGAAATTGGGTGTGAAATTCGCAACGCCTATTTTCGACGGAGCCAGCATGGACGAAATCGAAGAGTACATCCAACAAGTAGATTTACCTTCTTTGGGTCAGGCGTACTTGTACGACGGTGAAACGGGAGATAGATTCCACCAGCAAGCAACGGTTGGAGTTATCTACATGTTGAAACTATCGCACATGGTAGATGATAAGATGCACGCCCGTTCAATTGGACCTTACTCTTTGATTACACAGCAACCCTTGGGTGGTAAAGCTCAATTCGGTGGTCAGCGTTTCGGTGAGATGGAAGTTTGGGCACTAGAAGCCTTCGGTGCTTCCAGCATCCTACAAGAATTGTTGACTATCAAGTCGGACGACATCAACGGTCGGGCCAAAGCCTACGAAGCGATTGTGAAGGGCGACAACCTTCCGATACCCAATATCCCCGAATCTTTCAACGTATTAGTACACGAATTGAGAGGTTTGGCACTGGATATTAAGTTTGAGTAGTGTATTTGTTATTAGTTATTTGTGATTCGTTATTCGTGGTCAACGTCTAATTCCGAATCACAAATAACGAGTAACGAATAACAAGAAATATCAACCATTTTTTAATAACAGTTGATTCATTTTCGGAGGATTCTGACAATCAACTGCCAACCAACAATAAATGGCATTTAGAAAGAATTTTAATAAAGCGGAGCAAAAGCGATTCGAAAGCATCACGATTAGTTTGTCTTCGCCCGATGATATTTTAGAACGGTCATACGGAGAGGTGCTAAAGCCCGAAACCATCAACTACCGTTCTTACAAGCCAGAGCGAGATGGTTTGTTCTGTGAGCGTATTTTCGGCCCCGTCAAAGATTACGAATGTTACTGTGGTAAGTACAAGCGGATTCGATACAAAGGAATCGTTTGTGACCGATGTGGAGTGGAGGTGACGGAAAAGAAAGTACGTAGAGAGCGGATGGGACACATTAAGTTGGTCGTACCCGTTGTGCACATCTGGTTTTTCAAGTCTTTACCCAACAAGATTGGCTACCTTTTAGGATTGTCTTCTAAGAAATTGGAGACCATCATTTACTACGAGCGATACATCGTCATCCAAGCAGGAGCGAAGGAGAGTGAATTGAGTAAGATGGACTTGTTGACGGAAGAAGAATATTTGGAGCACTTGGATTCTCTGCCTGCGGAAAATCAGTCTTTAGAAGATGAGCATCCAGATAAGTTCATCGCCAAAATGGGGGCCGACGCCGTGAAGGACTTGTTGATGCGTTTGGACTTAGACCAATTGTCTTACGACCTACGTCACCAAGCAACCAATGAAACTTCTCAGCAGAGAAAGTCGGAAGCATTGAAGCGATTGCGCGTAGTGGAAGCTTTCCGAGACGGACAGACTCGTATGGAAAACCGACCCGAGTGGGCGGTGATTCAGTACTTACCCGTTGTTCCACCAGAATTGCGTCCATTAGTACCTTTAGATGGTGGCCGATTTGCTAGTTCAGATTTGAACGATTTGTACCGTCGGGTGATTATCCGAAACAATCGGTTGAAGCGATTATTGGAAATCAAAGCACCCGAGGTAATCCTACGGAACGAAAAGCGGATGTTGCAAGAAGCGGTCGATTCGCTATTTGACAACTCTCGTAAGTCGAACGCCGTGAAGGCCGAAGGTGGTCGGGCGTTGAAGTCGCTTTCTGATATTTTGAAAGGAAAGCAAGGACGTTTCCGTCAGAACCTATTGGGTAAGCGGGTAGATTACTCTGGTCGTTCGGTTATCGTAGTGGGACCTTCCTTGAAACTGCACGAATGTGGTTTACCAAAAGGGATGGCATCGGAATTGTTCAAGCCGTTCATTATCCGAAAGTTGATTGAGCGAGGTATCGTTAAGACTGTAAAATCAGCTAAGAAACTAGTTGATAGAAAAGACCCCGTTATTTGGGAAATCTTAGAAAATATCTTGAAGGGTCACCCCATCATGTTGAACCGTGCCCCAACGTTACACCGATTGTCGATTCAGGCATTCCAACCCACGTTGGTAGAAGGTAAGGCGATTCAGTTGCACCCGCTTGTTTGTGGTGCCTTCAACGCCGACTTCGACGGTGACCAGATGGCGGTACACGTGCCTTTGAGTCAAGCAGCGATTCTGGAAGCACAAGTGTTGATGCTTTCGGCGCACAACATGTTTAACCCACAGGACGGTTCGCCCATTTTGCTACCTTCGCAGGATATGGTCTTGGGACTATACTACATTACGAAGGAGCGGAAGCAAGGAAAAGTAAAAGGTGCGGGTGGTACGTTCTACTCGCCCGAGGAGGTGATGATTGCCTACAACGAAGGCAAACTGGACCTACACGCTGCCGTTACGGTACGGGTGGATAATTTTGAAGATGAAAACGGTGAGTTGATTACCAAGCGAGTGGAGACGACTTGTGGACGGGTACTATTCAACTCCGTTGTTCCCGGTCGAGTGCCTTTCATCAACGAATTGTTGACCAAGCGGGCTTTGAAAAAAGTAATTGCGAAGATTATCCAAAGAGCGGATTTCGGTGCAACGGCTCTATTCTTGGATGCTATCAAAGAACTAGGGTTCTTGTGGGCGTTCAAAGGAGGTTTGTCGTTCAACTTGGGGGATTTGATTACGCCTTCGAACAAGGCAAGAATCCTAGCCGAATCGCAAGAAGAGGTCGAAGAAGTGTGGGGTAACTACGAAATGGGATTGATTACCAACAACGAGCGCTACAATAAGATTATCGACATCTGGACGACTGGTGACAACGAAATCACCATGAAGTTGATGGACGAATTGGCGACACATAAAGACGGATTCAACTCGGTTTGGATGATGTTGGACTCCGGCGCACGGGGTTCTCGTCAGCAAATTAAGCAGTTGTGTGGATTGAGAGGATTGATGGCTAAGCCACGGAAATCGGGCGATACAGGTGGAGCGATTATCGAAAACCCCATCTTATCGAACTTCGTGGACGGATTGTCGGTGTTGGAATACTTTATCTCTACCCACGGTGCGCGGAAAGGTTTGGCCGATACGGCATTGAAAACGGCCGATGCAGGTTACTTGACTCGACGTTTGGTGGACGTTGCACAGGACGTAGTGGTTAAAGAAGAAGATTGTGAGACGTTAAGAGGAATTGATACTTACGCCTTGAAGGAGAACGAAAAAATCATCCAATCTCTAGCGGATAGAATCGAAGGTCGCTACACGTTGCACGAAGTGAAGCACCCCGTGACGGATGAATTAATCCTTGATGCGGGCGAATACATTCCGATGAAAACGGCTAAATACATCGACGATGAAGGTATCGAAATGGTGACTATCCGTTCGGTATTGACTTGTAGCGTAAAGCGGGGCGTTTGTCGAAAGTGCTACGGTAAAAACTTGGCAACGGGTCGAATCGCCGAAATGGGAGATGCGGTCGGTATTATCGCTGCGCAATCCATCGGTGAACCGGGTACACAGTTGACCCTTCGTACCTTCCACGTGGGTGGTACGGCATCGGTTTCCAAGACGGAATCTAGCTTGCTATCTAAGTTTGACGGTAAAGTGGAATTCGATAGTATGCGAACGGTGCAGAATGTGGACGAAGATGGTAACAAGACGACGGTTGTATTGGCGAGAACGGGTGAAGTCCGAATCGTTGACCCAAAGACCAAGCGTCAGTACTCTTCTCACTATATTCCTTACGGTGCGACCATTGCTATTGAAGACGGTCAAACCATTAAGAAAGGAGATAAGATTTGTGAGTGGGACCCATTCAACAACGTGATTATCTCCGAGTTTAACGGTATCGTTAAGTACGATGCGATTACCGAGGGGCAAACGTTCCGAACGGAAAGAGACGACCAAACGGGTTTTGCCGAAAAGGTCATTATCGAATCCAAGAATAAGCGGGTTATCCCAACGATTAAGATTATTTCTGCTGCTGGTGAGGAGTTGAGAAACTACAACTTGCCCGTGGGGGCTTACATTTCCGTAGAAGACGGTGCGGCCGTAAAAGCGGGCGATAGAATCGTGAAGATTCCTAGAAAACTGGGTAAGATTCAAGATATTACGGGTGGTCTGCCACGGGTAACGGAGTTATTCGAAGCCAGAAATCCATCTAATCCTGCGGTGACTTCCGAAATTGACGGGGTTGTTGCTTTTGGTAAAATCAAGCGGGGTAACCGAGAAATCATTGTGACATCTAAGGACGAGCAAAGAAGAAAGTACCTAGTTGGTTTGTCTAAGCACATCTTAGTCCAAGAAGGAGACTTCGTACGGGCAGGAACGCAGCTATCCGATGGTTCGACGGCACCAAGAGATATTTTGAATATCAAAGGGCCTTTCGCCGTACAATACTACTTAGTGAACGGCGTACAAGAAGTCTACCGTTCTCAGGGTATTACCATCAACGATAAGCACATCGAAGTAATCGTCCGTCAGATGATGCGACGAGTACAAATCGAAGATGCGGGGGATACCACTTTCTTAGAAGGGGAAGCAGTTGAGAAGTACGATTTCTTAGAGCAAAACGACTGGATTTTCGATAAGAAGTACATCACCAACAGCGGTGATTCTACGAAATTACGTCCAGGACAATTGGTGACGTTGCGTCAAATCAGAGAGGAAAACTCCTACTTGAAGCGAAACGACCGCTCCATCTGTAAATTTAGAGATGCGATTCCTGCGACCTCTAGTCCGTTATTGCAAGGTATTACCAAGTCTTCTTTGGGGGTAGCGAGTTGGATTTCCGCCGCTTCGTTCCAAGAAACGACGAAGGTATTGAGTACCGCCGCCATTGGCGCCAAGCGAGACTTCCTAGAAGGCTTGAAAGAAAACGTCATCGTCGGTAAGAAGATTCCTGCCGGTACCGGTATGAAACGTTACAAAGAATTGTGGGTTACGACCAAAGAGCAACACGAAGCGCAACAAGCTCGTGCCGCACAATTTGAAGATATTGAGGAGTATCAATAGCCGTACTATGACTCTCCAGAGTCGTATCAGTAGCTTGTATCACGACTCTCTAGAGTCGTACAAAAAAAGGTAACACAAGTCTCTGACTTGTGCTAAGATACTTTTAAAAGAATTAGGGCGTCTCCGTTTTGGGGATGCCCTTTTTTGGTTTCAATTTTTCTCTAAACTAGCTCCTCTTTATCAGTCCTATTCGATGTAACAATGTATAAAGAGTTTCGTTTCTTGTTCTGTGTATTGAATCGCCTATGTT
>JBCCQK010000372.1:0-8678 GCA_039024375.1 Bacteroidota bacterium | reverse complement strand
TCAATGCGAACGGTGCGCTGCACCTTTGAGACCTATTTTTAGCAGCAGATGATACAAATATTATCGGTACTCCGTACCTTTTTGCCCTAAAGTAAACTTGTGGGGTGTCGTTAGACTTTGCCAGTATCTCCTGCTTTTCAAGAGCATAAAAGAAAGAGATGCTGACAAAGCATCGCTTTCTAACCGTTATCCGCAACTTAAATTAGTCAACAAAGAAGTAGTTACAAATAATTGAAATTTCCTCAATAAATTAACTGTATCTTTGTTTTCTTGCAATCAGTAATTAGAGAAACTACCACATCAAACTAACCGCTAACGATGAAGAAAGAAGTTGCGAAAAGCCCCGAAATTCTAGCGAAAGAAGCGACCATTAAAGAGCTACAAACCAAATTGAAAAAGAAAAAAACGGTGCTCAAAAGTTTGAAGACTCGGTTGGCGAATACCAAAGAAAAAATTACGGAGGTACAGCGGACGGCCACGGGAAAAGTAGCGAGCAAGATGGAGCAAATGGAACAACTCCGAGTAGAGATTTTGGACTTAGTAGAGCGGATGAAGAAAATGAAAGGGTTGAGCAAAGCGGACAAGGCAGCGCTAAAAGATATGGCTAATGAATTTGCTAACGAGGATATGTTCGGAGAGGATTACAAAGCCTACAAAGAACAGATGGAAGACTTGGATGCGGAAGATTTTTCGAGCCACTTCGACGAAAACGAACGGGCTAAAATGCGAGACCTTTTTGAAACTTTCGCCGTTAAACCCGATAAACAGGAACAAAAAGACATTCGAAAAATCTTCATTGGCTTGTCTCAAAAATTTCACCCCGATAAAGCAACGACCAAGGCCGAAGAGGAAGAGTATCATCAAATGATGCAACAAATCAATCAAGCCTACCAAGCGGGGGATATTCAAACTTTGTTGGAACTAGAGCAGCTATTTATTACAGAGAATTTAGATTTGAACGAAGCCAAATCATTCTCGGTGGATGTATTGCAGCAAGAAATTGACCGCTTAGAGCGAGACCTGCAATTTATTGAAAATCAAATAGAAAGAAACAGCGCCGAGTTGAAAAATCTACGTTCTTCTGACTTTGGGCGAATGTTAACGGAGTTAAAAAGAGCCGAAAGTCAAGGGCAAGGGCTGGATGCTGCTTTCGGTGACCTTGAAGAGTCTATTCGACGGATGGAGCAATTGCGAGACGCCTTTACCGAATGTTTGGAGGTGGGTAATATCAAGCCCTTAGAAGCGATGATGCAAGCGGAACAACTGGATAGGCCAGGGCCAGAACAAATGCTGGAAATGTTGTCGGAACTGTCGGGGGGAAAAGTATCACCAGAGGATATTGCTAGTATGTTTGGTTTCAGCGAAGACGCCGACCCTTTTGGTTTTGGTCAAGCGGATGAGGTGAAAAATCCTAAGTTTCCCGAAGGGACAAGTGTAAAAATCGCCAAAAATACGCTGGATGAAATTACGGATTTGCCAATAGGTGGATTAATTGGTAGAGTAGAATCGGTGTACTATGGAGAAGGCAAGTGGGACATTTTGTACGAGATAGAGTTAGATAGTTTATCTCTTGATAAAATTCCTGCCGATTATATACGAGCGTTGGTAGAGGATGACGAAGATTTTCAAAATTTTGAGTTTTCTGAAAGCCAACTGAGACGCTGCCGACCAAGGGATAAGCGAGAAGATGCACAAATAAAGTACAAAACGTTGTTCAACGAATACCGTTGGAATTACTTAGAGAACGCCGCCGCCAAACAACGCTTAAAAGGTATTTTGCTGCGATTCATCGAACTCGACGACTCGGAAAATTGGCGATTATTTTTAAGCAGCAACCTTAAGTTTCCTCTAAAAACCCAATCAAGAGGCATGATGGATTTTCCCGAAGGAGGTAAAATTACGATTACCGAATTAGCAGGTATTAACCATGAGGTGGGAATTATTGCGAATGTAATGTACCGAAAGAAACCAGGTACGTATCCATTATTTGATTTGGTACCTGCTGCTCGAAATCCCAAACTGCGACAAATCTTTGACGATTATCTTATTTGGGCGGAAGATATGTATAACCTTGACGTTTATATGTCGTAGTTGCCTAATAGAACTCATTTCTTTACCTACATAAAAAATCATGGCAGAGACCAAACATAAATTAGGATTAAAATTACCGACCGACCCTCGTTGGGTCAATATGGCCGAAATTAGCTTAGAAGATATTCTGACCGACCATGCTTACTGCGAACAAAAGGCAGCCACTTCTTGTATTTCGTTGATTCAGCAATTTCCCGAACGCTTCGAAATGGTGCGAGAAGTAGCGCCCGTTGTCACCGAAGAATGGGGGCATTTTCGACTAGTATTAGCCGAATTAGATAAAAGAGGCTTGAAATTAGGGCGCCAGCGGAAGGACGAATACGTTAATAAGTTATTCAAATTTAATAAAAAAGGCGGTAGTCGAGAGGACCAGTTACTGGAAAAATTATTGACTTGTGCGTTAATCGAAGCGCGTAGTTGCGAGCGGTTTCGATTGCTGTCTCTACACATCGCCGACGACGATTTAAAGCAATTTTACCATAAATTTATGGTTTCCGAAGCGGGGCATTACCACATGTTCTTGAATTTGGCCAAAAAATATTCGGGGAAGGAAAAAGCGTTGGCGAGATGGCAGGAGTATCTGGATTATGAAAAGGAGATGTTGCCAACTTTGGAAGTTCGAGGCGATAGAATGCATTAAGGTTGATGGTTGAATTGTTATATTGTTGTATTGCTTACAGGGTAGTAACCATACAACAATATAACAATTTAGCAATATAACCATTCAACCATCAAATCACCCCTTCCGACGCCGCTTCTTCTTTCACCCCGTGCATTTGAACGGGCTTCTGGTTCTTCCGCAATTTCATATTCAAAAACTCTACACCCAATGAGAAAGCAATGGCGAAGTACAAATAGCCTTTGGGAACCGCACCGATTTCCGAACCCGCAACGCTAAAGTGGGCTAAATGCGCTCCTTCTATAATTAGCATGAATCCAATTAGAATCAAGAAGGCCATACCCAGCATTTGAATGGATGGATGCTTGTTGACGAAACGACCGACGGGCGTCGCAAAGACCATCATGATTAAAACTGAAGCCACTACGGCAATAATCATAACCAGCAGGGCACCCTCAATACCGTTGGTCATGCCGACTGCCGTTAAGATGGAATCAAAGGAAAAAACAATATTGATTAAGGTAATCTGAATAATGGCATTCGTCAACGTAGCTTTTCCTTTACCACCTGCCGCCGCGTCTTCCACACTTTCGCCTTCCAGTTTGTGGTGAATTTCGCTCGTACTTTTGTATAATAAAAAAATCCCTCCTATAATTAGGATAATACTCTGCCCCGAGAAGCCGCCTTTCATCAAACTATTGTCAATTTTAATCCACGGTTCGGACATACTGATGAGCCACGAAATTCCAAAAAGTAGGGCAATTCGTAGCGCCATCGCCAATGCCAAGCCAATATTAGTCGCTTTTGCTTGTTCCGCTTTGGGGAGTTTTCCCGCCGCAATGGCGATAAAAATAATATTGTCAATTCCCAAAACGATTTCCAAAAATGTTAGTGTTAGTAAACTCAGCCAAACTTCGGGACTAGCGAAATTGGGCATATCGAACAGTAATAGTATATCCATTATTGATTATTTTTTAGTTGGTACCGTTGGTGTTGGTTAAATAAGAATCGCAATTTTACTCAATTTTTTTGAGGTTACTCAATTAAAACAAAATTTTCGAAACCCATCAAAGTTTTACCGCCAAGCAATCGCTGTTCTATCCAAGTTAAACAGCGATACTTCCACCTTTCGTGTTTGAATGGGCGTCTATTTGTTGGAATAGGGCCATTTTCGTAAAGTTCATCTGCCCAGTTAAATTGAGCTATCCAATCGGTCATGACTTTTGGGTGGGTCTCCGTAAATTTTTGTACCAGACGTAGTGGCCCGTAGTCAAAGCGGTCGGATTGCTGTCGATAGGCTTCGGCAACTTTTGTCGCACCTTGGTGAATGGTGTCCAGCGACTTGCGCTTGTTTTGCATATATTCGGGTGGCCTTACCCAGCCGTAATGATATACTTCGGCGTCTAGCTGAATAACTTTTAACTTGTACGTGCCTTGCTGCTGTCGATAATTCTTACCATTAAAATTAGGAATCCGTCGAAAAGATTGTGCCGATTCCCACGAATGAATATCGGGATGATTGCGAATGATGCGAATCTCTTTGGGGTACCAACCGTGGGCTAATTGATAGTGCTGATAGTCGCCCCAAAAATGTTTGTAATTGAAAAGAAAGCCCTCGACTCGTTGGTCGTTTAAATAGCGTTCACATTGCCGTTGAATCTCGGACAAATACTTTTCGTGAATCACTTCATCGGCTTGTAAATAGAATAGCCAATCGCCCTTACAAGCGGCCTTAGCGATGTCCGTTTGGTGCGCATTTTCGGTGCCATTGGGATATTTTTTTAAATCCCAAACCGTTTCAATTAACCGAATCTTGGGTGACTTGAGGGCCAAAATGGCTTCTTTGGTAAAATCGTCGGCATCACAATCGCCCAGAGCGACCACAAATTCATCAACTATGGGCAAAATGGAGGCGATAGCTTGCTGGATGGGGTAGTAGAGTTTGGTCGCATTTTTGACCATCGTAAAACCGCTAATGGTCATGATTGCCGCAGTTTGTCGTGGATTTTTAGGACTTGTGGAACCAATGGGGCGCTGCCATCATTCAAAATAATAAAATCCGCCAATTTAATCTTTTCGGCGTCGGGTAATTGTTTATCAATACGAGCTTGTACTTCGGCCGCCGTTGTTCCATCTCGTTCCACGACTCGGGCAATGCGGGTTTCGGTCGGCGCTACTACTAGAATGATTTTATCCAAATACTGGTGACCTTTTCCTTCGAACAGCAGTGCGGCTTCTTTTAAGGTATAAGGTACCCCTTCTTGGCTATTGTGCCAATTGACCCCGTCTTGGAAAACGGCGGGATGGACGATATTATTCAATTGTTGTAATCGGTCTTTATCTTTGAAGACAATGCCCGCAATGTAGGCTCGATTGTAACTGCCGTTTTCCAAGTAGGCTTCCTCCCCAAAGGCTTCAATAATTTGCTTTTTAACCGATTCGTTGTTGACAATCAAGGCTTTAGCACGGTCGTCCGCATAATAAATTGGAATGCCCAACAATTCGAATAATTGGCAAACGGTCGTTTTTCCGCTACCAATCCCACCCGTGATGCCTACTTTTTTCATGATTAGTTAAGTATGAGTTATAAAGTACTAAGTGGCTCTAACCAAATGCCCTTGGGGGCTTTACACGAATATTCGAAGATATTCTAACCTGCATTGAGACTTGCTTAGAAATCTGACTTCTGACAGTTCCGATTTATCGGAACGGTCTGACTTCTGACCTCTTTCTGATACGCTACTGATAGCCAAAAGATTTCAGCAATTTATCGTTATCTCGCCAGTTCTCCTTAATTTTAACGTACAATTCCAAGTAAACTTTAGTGTCTAAAAACGTTTCGATGTCTTTACGAGATTCGATACCCAATTTTTTGATGGCCGCTCCACCTTTCCCAATAATAATGGGCTTTTGCGTCTTGCGATTGACGTAAATATGCGCTTCGATTCTCGTGATATTTTCGCCTTTATTGGTCACATCTTCTTTGAACGAATCGACGATGACCTCACAAGAGTACGGGACTTCTTTTTTGTATTGTTGTAAGATTTTTTCTCGAATAATTTCACTGACAAAAAAGCGTTCGGGCCGGTCGGTCAATTGGTCTTTGGGATAGTAAACGGGACCTTCGGGCGTATTTTCCAAAATTAATTCCAATAGTTTGTCCGTATTGGTTTGATTGAGTGCCGAAATAGGAATGGTCTCCTTAAAATTGACCCACGAGTTCCATTTTTGTATCAAATTGGCCAACTGTTCCGTGTCTGCCAAATCCATTTTATTGATTACTAAGAACAACGGTACTTGCAGTTGTTTTAAGCGTTTGACCGTTGGTCCCTCTTCCTCGTATTTATCGTAAATATCGGTCACAAATAGCATCACATCCGAATCCTCGAAAGTAGTCGCTACAAAACGATTCATCGCTTCGTGCATTTTATAGCCAGGGTCCACCACAATGCCCGGCGTATCAGAAAACACCAATTGATAGTCCTCGTCACTGACAATCCCCAGAATCCGATGTCGAGTCGTCTGCGGCTTACTCGTAATAATCGACATCCGTTCGCCGACTAAGGCATTCATTAAGGTGGATTTGCCCACGTTGGGCCGTCCGATGATGCTTACGAAACCTGATTTGTGCATTTTTTTCTTCTAGGTTGATGAGGTTAATCGGGTTTATGAGGTGAATAAGGTTAATTGGGTTTATAAGGTTCAACGGGTGAAGCTAGGAAAAATAGACGATTTCTGAACGAAATTCTAAATTGTACATTGCAAATTGTTCATTGCACATTGATAACTGTTCATTGCTACTGTCCATAGTCTCGCTCAACTTTTGCGATTCTTGTTTTGTAACTTTTGTACCATTCCGCTTTTCCTCTTTTTTGCGCAATTTGGTGTTCAGAATGTTTTTTCCACGCCTTGATAGAAGCGAGGTCTTTCCAATAAGAGACCGTGATGCCTAGTTCGCTGCGGGCGCTTTCGACCCCTAAGAAGCCAGGTTGCTTGCTTGCTAGTTCCACCATCAAATTGGCCGTTTCGGCGTACGCTTCGGTGTTGTCAGTTCGGGTTGAACTGAAAATGACGGCGTAGTAAGGTGGTTTGGGCGTATTGGCTATCATTTTGCTACTTTTTTTACTGCTATCAACTTATGACCTTTACTTTGCCTCTAATCACTAATTACCAGTCACTAACCAACTAATCACTAATTAAATCGAATGGCTTTGACGGGACTGATTTTCGTAATTAGGTACGTCGGAATGATTAAAAAAGTAACCGTTAAAATCAAAGTACCGACGTTGAGGGCTAAGATAGTTCCTATTTTCAAATCAATCGGGGCGTAGGATAGGTAATAATTCTCTTCCGATAATTTGATGAAGTGAAAATGGTCTTCCAACAAGCAGAAGCCAATGCCTACAATATTCCCCCATATCAGCCCCAAACCAATGATGTACGCTGCGTGGTACAAAAATATCTTACGAATTGACCAATTTGTAGCGCCCATCGCTTTCAGAATCCCAATCATATTGGTGCGCTCCAAGATTAGAATTAATAATGCGGTAATCATATTAATAATACAAACGGCAATCATCATGGTCAGAATAACTACTTCGTTAATGTCTTGAAAGTCTAGCCAGCCGAATAAACCTGGAACAATTTTTTTCAGATTAGCGGCTAACAAATGACTCGGTACTTCCTCTTGGTCGATGTATTCGGTCATTACTTCCAAATCGTCCAAATCGTCTAAAAAGACCTCAAAACCGCCCACCTCATTGGGCGACCAGCCGTTCAGGGCTTGCAAAAATCGAATATCCACTAAGGCAAATCCTCGGTCAAATTCGCTCATGCCCGTTTTAAAGATTCCTTGAACGGTTAGCCGACGGCGAATTTGTTCCTGTCCTTTGACAAAATAAACGGTGAACTTACTACCTACTTCCACTTCTAGGCGGTTGGCGGTATATTCTGATATAAAAATTCCCCGTTGTTCTTCCTCGCTTTTTAGAGGAAGGACTTCGCCCGCCACCAAAAATTGGCGCATGAACGTCCAATCGTAATCGTCGCCTACGCCTTTTAGTAGAATACCTTCGATTTGTTTTTTGGTTTTCAAAACCCCCGGTTTGATGGCATATACTTGTATATGTTTAACGCCACCTTTGGTGGTTACATCGTAATAGCCCGGTAATTCTATACCAAAAATTTCTCGTTTCGCTTGATAGGTGAGTTCTTGGACGTTCGCAAGTTCTTTATAAAACTTCTGGTCTTTATTGACGGGGGCGGTTTCGGCGGCCAAATTGCCCGAGTTGAGTCCCAACGCAGTGATTTGAATATGGCCGTTAAAATCGAAAATTTTTCCGCTAATTTCTTTTTTGAATCCGCTAATCATCGCCGTTGCCCCAATCATTACCGCCAAACACAGCGCAATCGACGCCGTGGCAATTCGAATAATCAGTCGAGAAAAAGACTTTTTATTCGATTCGGTAACTTTTTGAACGATGAAATACTCTAGATTCATGAAAAATTTGGGTGATGTAGTACCTTGTATTCGGTTGACGGTTCATCCCGATTTTTTATCGGGAGTCCACGGTCTGCCTTACGAAAAAAATTAGAATAGATACCAGTGAAAGATTTCTAACGGAACTGATAATTCTAAATCAAGTTCGTAGCGGTAAAAGTACTATTTTACAAGGGAAGGAAAAAATGGGAGAATTGGAAAAAAATGCAGCGCCTTTAATCTAAAGAAGCGGCTACTGTTTTGACTTTGCTACGTTTTTTTTGCCCTACCAACGTCCGAGGTATTCCGAACATCGGTAAAAAAAAGATTTTGCCTAACCGTTTTGGGTAAGGGATGACGAAATAAATAACCTACACATCTGACGGCTTCTTTTTCCAATTAGCGTCGTTAAAATTTTCCAACGTAGCTGGGCTATGCTGAATAATTTTGCCTAGCTAATTGAAAAAATAACCTCGTCATTTTGCGTAG
>JBCCQK010000371.1:0-8680 GCA_039024375.1 Bacteroidota bacterium | reverse complement strand
AGGAAATAAATAAACTACGCAAGATTTCGTAGAAAATTTGGATTTTATCAAGGCGATTTTTTTGAAGAATAGCGAGTTATTGTAGAAAAAATCAACGAAGAGAAAATTCAAATTTTTAGAAAGGTGCGTAGGTTATTTTTTGCGAACTCCCTTACTAGAACTTTTGAATTTTGAATTTGTAATTTTACATTTTATTAAACAGGCGACTCTTCGGGAACCACCTCGTTAGTTGAGGGCGCTTCATCGCTACCACTGCCCGGTCTTGGGCCAACCAATCGCTCTACGTCCGACTTTAGCAACACTTCTTTGGTTAGCAATTGCTGTGCTAATAACTCCAATTCTTCTCTTTTGTCTCGTAGCAATGCTTTAGCACGGTCATATTGCGAATCAATTAATTTGCGAACTTCTTCGTCAATCATCGTGGCCGTTTCGTCCGAATATGGCTTATTGAATTGGTCTTGCTGCATAGCGTAGAACGAGACGTTTCCAACCTTGTCGTTCATCCCAAAAACGGAAATCATGCTGTAGGCCATCTTGGTTACTTGGTCTAGGTCACTCTGTGCGCCCGTTGATATTTTGTCGAACACAACCGATTCCGCAGCCCTTCCACCCAGCGTCATACACATTCTATCCAACAAAGCTTCGGTTCGAGTGATGTATTCCTCTTTCGGCAAGTACTGAGCGTAACCCAATGTCCCAACGCCACGTGGCACGATAGTCACTTTTACTAACGGTGAAGCATGTTCTAGGAACCAACCACAAATAGCATGTCCCGCTTCGTGATAAGCAATAATTTTCTTTTCACTTGGCGAAATCAGCTTATTCTTTTTCTCTAAACCGCCAATTACTCTATCCAAAGCGTAATTAAAATCGTCTAAGCTAACGGCTTTTTTATTTCTTCTGGCTGCCACTAAAGCCGCTTCGTTACAGACATTTGCAATATCTGCTCCTGCAAAGCCTGGCGTCATTTCGGCTAGTACATCGGGCGCAATATCTGGCCCCGTCTTAATCTTTTTCAAATGCACCCTAAAGATAGCTTCTCTTCCCTTCAAATCAGGTCGGTCGATACCTATCTGACGGTCAAATCGACCAGGACGCATCAAAGCACTATCCAATACATCGTGACGGTTAGTAGCGGCCATTAAAATGACTCCTTTATCCGTGCTAAAACCATCCATCTCCACCAGTAGCTGATTTAGCGTGTTCTCTCGTTCGTCGTTTCCACCCTGCATAGCGCCTCTACCTCTTGCTCGCCCAATCGCATCAATTTCGTCGATAAAAACGATACAAGGTGCTTTTTCTCTAGCCTGTTTGAATAAGTCTCTAACTCTGGACGCACCGACACCGACAAACATTTCTACGAAATCGGAACCCGAAATGGAGAAAAACGGCACGCCCGCTTCGCCCGCAACGGCTTTAGCTAATAAGGTTTTACCTGTTCCTGGAGGGCCAATTAGTAGCACTCCTTTCGGAATTTTTCCACCAAGCGCCGTGTATTTCTTTGGGTTTTTCAAAAAGTCAACGACTTCCATGACCTCCACCTTAGCTTCATCCAATCCAGCAACGTCTTGAAAAGTGACATTTACTTTGGCATTTTGGTCGAATAACGTTGCCTTAGATTTTCCAATATTGAAAATTTGAGAACCCGGGCCGCCAGCACCACCACCAACTCTTCGCATGATAAATATCCAAATAGCCACAATAATCAAAATAGGAAAAACCCAACCCAATAGGGGCGTGAGCCAATCCTTTTGCTCTTCGTAGTAAACGGAGAACTTCTCTTCCTGCGGAAGGGATTCCTTCAATTCATCGATGTCCTTCTTAAAAGCCTCGGGAATACCAATATTAAAAATATAGTGTGGTCGAACCCCTAACTTGCTTTGAGAAGCATCGTCGTACTTCCCCGAAGACAATCGGTCTTGTTTCAAATGAACGTAGGCATACTTTAAGTTGACTACTTCCACCTTATCCACTGCACCATCCTTCGCCATCCGCTGAAACCTATCCCAGTCTATTTGAGGATTATTGCTGCTAGAAACATTGAATAACTGCAAGGCAATCAAGAACAGCGCTATCATTCCATAAATCCAATAAGAGTTGAACTTAGGCCCTGTGGGCTTATCCATATTATTATCTTTTTTTCTTTCTTCCATTATCTGTTTTACATTAAACAATCTGAAGTCAAAGCTAATACTAACTAGTTAATGAACAACTTACTTTTATTCAGAAATGCTTTAATTCTGTGCTTATCCGCCAAATTTTGTTAGTTTATAATCTTTTGCTAACTAAACTCGCTAAGATGAGAAATTGATTTATATTTTATAATAAAATCGACTAGATACCTTGAAATATCGTCTTAAAGACTATCGTACTCGGTAAAGGCGGCATCGCTCCACAAACCTTCCAAATCGTAGAAGGCTCTTTTTTCTGGATAGAAAATATGAACTACCACGTTGAAGTAATCTACTAGAACCCACAGTGCAGTTTGTAATCCCTCCACGTGAGCGGGTAACATCCCCGTTTGCTCCTTAATTCGTTTCCGAATATTTTCGGCGATTGCTTTCACTTGTGTATTAGAATCTCCCTCACAGATAAAGAAAAAATCTGTGGGCGTCTCATCAATTGCTCTCAAGTCCAGTTTTACGATTTTTTTTCCTTTGATTTCTTGAATGCTCTCCAAAATTAAATCGTTGAATGATTCGATTGGAAATGCTGCTGTTTTTAATTGTTGTTGATTCAAATTCTACCTCAAAAATTTTATGCTGTTATGAAAAAAGGGTTCGTAAACACTTGGGTGTAGCGATGGCTAGTAATTAAATAATAAGTTTCTACGTACTTAATCGGTAAAAATACGAAAAATTTACCCGACCTTCCGACCATAAATGGTATGGCTTGAAGGTTAACCTCTAAAATACATTCATTTTCAACCAAAAACAGCTTTCTATGTTAAGTTTTTTGTGAAAAATCACCGAATCCCCCTTATAACATACGTTTATAATTGGTTGTTGCAATCTTATTGTAATAAAAAATTCTCGCTAAAATTGACCGATTTTATCAACACTCTTTTTATCGGAAAGGTTCTGCACGAATTTGACGCACTAGCTTCCACTAATACCTACGCTAAAGAGTTATTGTCCCAATCAGCTCCTCCCGAAGGAACTACTATTTGGACACATGACCAGTATGCGGGTAAGGGGCAGGCAACGAATTCTTGGGAAAGCGCACCCCGTCAAAACCTAACCTTTACAACTATTTTATACCCAAAGTTTTTGGCCGCAAGAAACCAGTTTTTGCTGAACCAAGTTGTCTCTTTGAGCGTTTTTGACGCTTTGAATAAATACTTAGGAATGGGATTAACGATAAAATGGCCAAATGACCTATACGTTTTTGATAAAAAGATAACGGGGATTTTAATTCAAAATAACTTACAGGGCAGTAATATTCAGTCTTCTATTATTGGAATTGGCATCAATGTGAACCAAAAAGTATTTGTCAGTGATGCGCCCAATCCAACGTCCATAGCTATTGAGACAGGTAAGACTACCGTTCTTGCTGACGTATTAGCCAACATCTGCCAATTTTTGGAAAAATATTATCTACAATTGCGAGCAGGGCAAATACAGCTATTACAGGAGCGCTACCACAACCATTTATTTCGATTCCAAGAAGATACTTTTTATAGTTATCCCGACGGAACGGTTTTTAAGGGAAAAATTATCGGCACCTCCCCGATTGGCAAACTGTTGGTCGAAACGGGCAAAAGAGTAGAATCATTTGGGTTGAAAGAGCTAAAATATCTTTTTTGAGTGCCCATACTTTCGAATGAATAAATTTGTGCCTTTGAAGAAAGGGAAATAGGTAGAAAGAGAAAATAAGTAGAAATATTTCCGTCTTATTTCCAGTTATTTCTAAAAAGCGAAAAACATTTCTTTATCCGATTTTTGACAAAGACATCCTTTTTCAAGATACCATTAATTATCACAAAACCACTTATATTAAATGAACGTAAATATTATCACTATCGGTGACGAAATTCTCATCGGACAAATTATAGATACCAATTCGGCTTGGATGGGGCAACAACTCAACTTAGTCGGCGCAAAAATCAACGCTATCCATTCGGTGAGTGATACTCGAACGGCTATTATTGACGGCTTAGACCACGCTCTGAAAACGGCCGATGTAGTGCTAATGACGGGTGGTTTAGGGCCAACCAAGGATGATATTACAAAAAAAACAATTGCCGATTATTTGGGCACCACGATGGTCTTTCACGACCCAACTTGGGAACGAATCCAAGGACTATTCAAACGGTGGGGACGCAGCACTACACCCGCTCACAAAGAACAGTCTTTCATGCCCGCCAACGCCCAGATTCTTTTTAATAAAATGGGAACGGCGCCGGGAATGTGGTTCGAAAAAGACGGAAAAGTTATCGTATCGATGCCTGGCGTTCCTTACGAAATGAAATACTTGATGGAATTTGAGGTCATTCCCCGTCTCGTGAAACATTTTCCTGGAAAACCCATTGCCCACCGTACTATTCTGACGGTAGGAGAAGGCGAATCCCGTATTGCTGCCAAGTTAGCAGCCATTGAAGAAACGCTCCCTTCTTGCGTCAAGTTAGCCTATTTACCCAACTTGGGTAATGTTCGACTGAGATTGAGTGCTATTGCCGAGAATGGCGAAGACATCGAAAGCATCTTGACGGAAAAAGTCGAAGCCATTAAAGGAGTTATTCCCGAATTAATCTACGGTTACGACACTACAAAATTAGAAGAAGCCATTGGGCAACTACTTAGCGAACGAGACCTAACTTTGGCTACCGCAGAGAGTTGTACAGGCGGTTTTTTAGCACACAAAATAACTTCCATATCAGGGTCCTCTGCTTACTTTAAAGGTAGTGTAATCGCCTACGCCAATGAAGTAAAAATGAATCAATTGGGCGTAGAAAGCAGTACTTTGGAAGAACACGGTGCCGTCAGTGAACCTACCGTTCGGCAAATGGTTAGTGGAGTTGTTAGGGCACTTAATACTGACATTGGCGTAGCAACTTCAGGTATCGCTGGGCCGGGTGGAGGAACGCCTGAGAAGCCCGTTGGAACCATTTGGTTGGCTGTCGGGAACAAAGACCAAGTAAAGACCCTCAAATTGCAAATTGGTAAAGATAGATTGCGCAATATTCAATATACAGCGGTGCAGGCGCTCAATCTTATCCGTCAGTTTGTTCTAGAATTTTACCCCGAAAAGGTACCCGCACTGGATTAGTTATTTTAAAATGCTAATTTTGCAACTTCAATCTTTTTTCTATACACACAGGACTAGTTGTTTCAAAAAGAGAAAAGTAATGTCGATTTAAAATTCTGCATTTTGCACATTTGCAAAATCTTTTCTTTTCGATTGAAAAATAAAAAGCGTTTTTCAAAACTTTATTTCGTCCGAAGATTAATGACTTTCTTTTTTGAAATAACCTATTTACCAAATATTACCACATCAATTATGGCACAAGTAGAATTAGTGATGCCCAAAATGGGGGAAAGTATTATGGAAGCCACTATCATCAAATGGGTGAAGAAAGTAGGCGATGCCGTAGAAGCGGATGAAACCATTTTGGAAATTGCCACGGATAAAGTGGATTCGGAAGTGCCTTCTCCCGTTAGTGGAAAAGTGACGAAAATTCTATTTGAAGAAGAGGACACCGTTGAAATTGGACAGGTCATTGCCGTCATCGCTACGGAAGGGCAAGAATCCATGCCCGAAGCGGCCAAATCAGAAACTACCTCCAACGGGCAGCATTCCGACGAAGAGGAAATAGCAGACGTCGCAGAATTGCTGTCCAATAGCATAAAAGAAGAAGTAGAAAAAGTGGCCAAGCCTAGTGTCAGCGAGCGATTTTATTCGCCACTGGTGCGCAACATCGCCCAAAAGGAAAATATTTCGCTGGAAGAACTTGACCAGATTGTAGGCACAGGACTCAACGATAGAGTTACCAAAAAAGATATTCTTGCTTACATCAAAAACAAATCGGATGCCCCACAAACTTCTGCCGTAACAGATAATTTGGGACCAGCAAGTGATGAGATAGTTACCACACCGCCGAAAGTGATTCATTCTTCTCCCATTAGTACATCCGTTTCGGGCGCTACGGAAATTGTTGAAATGGATAGGATGCGAAGGTTAATTGCCGACCACATGGTCCTTTCGAAAAAAACGTCTCCCCACGTAACTTCTTTTGTGGAAGTGGATGTAACAGAAATTGTCAATTGGCGAAATAAGGTGAAAGCCGACTACCAACGAAAGTACGGTGAAAAAATTACGTACACCCCCATCTTTATCGAGGCTATTGCCAAAGCTATTAAGGATTTTCCAATGGTTAATGTGTCGGTAGATGGCTATAAGATTATTGTCAAGAAAGACATTAACATCGGGATGGCTACGGCTTTGCCTAGCAATAATTTGATTGTTCCCGTTATCAAAAATGCGGACTATTTGAATTTGGTAGGATTGAGTAAGCAGGTGAACGATTTAGCCAATCGAGCGCGCCAAAATCAACTCAAACCGTCCGATACGCAAGGGGGGACTTTCACCATGACCAATGTAGGGACTTTTGGGAACACGATGGGTGTTCCCATTATTAATCAACCACAAGCGGCTATTTTAGCCGTTGGAGGCATTAAGAAAAAACCCGCCGTTTTAGAAACCAAATTTGGCGATGTTATTGCAGTACGGCACTTGATGTTCTTATCGCTATCCTACGACCACCGAGTAATTGACGGGATGTTAGGTGGTTCCTTTTTAAGGAAAATTGGCGATTATTTAGAAAGTTTTGACGCTACGCAAAGTATTTAGTAAGTTGATACCACTAGATTTACACATAAAAGACTTTCATCTATGTAGATTTTTATCTATCTTTATCTAACTTTTTACAAAACAGGAACGTTTTCATCTTTAACCGATGGAAACGTTCCTGTTTTTTATAGTCGGAAAATAAGCAACAGCTCAGCTATTTGACTGAGACCTTTTTAAAAAACTACCACTGCACTTATCGTGCGTAGTTAACTTTTCTACCGAATCAATACTTCGTTTTAACCGCTTCTTTTAAATTTACCGGTAAAGAGAAAATTGACTCAAAAATCTTTATTCCAGCCACAGTTTTGGAATAAGCACTAGAAAAGTTTCTTTATTGAAAATAAGGATAGGCCGAGCCATCCAAATAACAAGTACTAAAAACTAAAATATTCGTATTATGGCAAGTTACACGTATTTATCCCAAGAAGGATATGACAAATTAGTCGCCGAATTAGATGAATTGAAAACAACGGGCAGACAGAAGGCTGCCGCCGCCATTGCTGAAGCTAGAGAAAAAGGAGATTTGTCCGAAAACGCAGAATACGACGCAGCAAAAGATGCGCAGGGACTGCTAGAAATGAAAATAAACGAAATGGAAAAAATAATGGCCAATGCCCGAGTATTAGACGAAAACCAGGTAGATACTTCTGCTGTTTCCGTTTTCACCAACGTCAAAATTAAAAATGTAAAAAACGGCAAAGAGGTAACGTATAAGTTGGTTTCCGCCTCGGAAGCAGACATCAAGGCGAAAAAGATTTCCGTTGATTCGCCCGTTGGAAAGGGACTTTTAGGAAAAAAAGTGGGGGAAATTGCAACGGTCGTGACACCTCGAGGAAATATGGAGTTCGAAGTGATGAATATTTCTATTTGATTATTAGTTGATTGTTTATTGTAGTCTCCTTGCCAAATGAATGGTGGTTGATAAGTGATGAATGATATTAATGTGTAGTAGATATGAAAATATTCGTCTTACGAAATGTAAAAACCATCATCTATCACTCATCAACCATCATTCATTGTGGTTGGCAACCACATTAGTAGTAGGACAAGAATAATCAACCTGTAACTACGGTAGATTAATTTTGTCAATCCAAAAAGCGATATGCAACGAGGAAAACTTTACTTGATTCCCACGCCACTCGGCGAAAATGGCCCACAAATCCTACCTCAATATGTACTAAACACCGTTCACCAGATAGACATTTTTATAGCCGAACGGGCAAAGACCGCCCGTCGTTACATTAAAACAATCGAGCACCCCAAGGCTATCAGCGAATTGACCTTTTCCGAATTGAATAAACGAATTGATAGGGAAGAGTGGCAGCAGTATCTAAATCCTGCGTTAACGGGAAACGATATTGGTTTACTCTCCGAAGCGGGCTGTCCTGGTGTAGCCGACCCTGGAGCAGATATTGTAAAGTTAGCCCACGAAAAAGATATTGAAGTCATTCCTTTAGTCGGGCCTTCTTCCATCTTATTAGCAATGATGGCATCGGGAATGAACGGTCAGTGTTTTGCCTTCCACGGTTATCTGTCTCCCAAAAAAGAAATAGTAGGGAAAGATTTGAAGCGATTGGAGCAGTTAGCCCAACAACAGAAACAGACCCAACTATTTATAGAAACACCCTATCGAAATGGGCAACTAGTGGAGCAGGCGATTAAAGTTTTAGGACCCAAAACCCAATTTTGTATCGCTATGGACCTAACTTTACCTACACAGTATGTTAAAACCAGAACCATTGGCCAATGGAGACAAGAAAAACTACCCGAATTGCACAAACGACCCGCCGTTTTTCTGTTACTGTAGAAAATTTAGATGTTTTTCGACTTT
>JBCCQK010000370.1:0-8696 GCA_039024375.1 Bacteroidota bacterium | reverse complement strand
TTTGTTGTTCATGTTTTACAGGATGACAAGGGAATTACAGGATGACAGGATTTTTGTAGGTCATGCTTTTTATACGTTGACTTAGTAGGTCGTGTTCTTCGGTTTGCTTCTTGGTGTATGTTCCTTAAAGGCAGACTAATTTCCAAGTGTGGTTTAGGAGTTGTGACTAATATAGTAACAATTATTAATATACTACCGTTTAATCGAATCGTTGTCAAAGGACGGCTAAATTTTTATGGACTCAAACTGGTACGTAATTCTTGGAAAAGTGCTTTAAGTAGCTAATCGTTTGATTAAGAATTACTTCCTAGTTGGGGCTAAAAAGCCAATAATTGACAATGTGTTAATTTTTATTGGATAGCCGCATTTTTTGATAATAAACTGAAATTCTTATACTATTTTTTTGTATATTGCAATTCCGAAAAAATAAAAAACATTTGTTTCGGAAATATATCAACAAGACCTTCTTTTCAAGACCATAGATTTTAGACACAAAAAGACATCATTAATTAACTTTAATGACGCTGTTTACAGACCTCATAGTATAAGGTCTCTACGGCTTATGTTTGCTTTTCATTGAGGAAGGTAAGCATGAAACAACGACGCCATGGATATATCTCTACAAAAGCTTAAACTACTTTTTATTCTTCTCTTTGCGCTGCCGATTCTCGGACAAGCACAGGCGGGCCTATCACAGGAAAAGACCGCCTTTAAAAATACTCCTTTAAAAATATGGGCGCAGGATGTGAGTAGTCAAGGCTTAGTCTTGGTTACGAATCCCAAGCACGGTCGGGTCATCGACAATATTGCGGGTGAGAATGGTGTAGACACCTTAGTTTATCTTCCCAATCAAGACTTTATCGGGGTAGATGAATTTACATTCGAACATTTCACGGACTATCCGCCGTTGGTGCGGGTTGGTCCCGTTAAGACTACCGCTAAGATAACCATTGTTCCTTCTTACGTAGAGGCGCAGCATGATTACTCCGTTATCGAGGCGGGAAAAACGGTTAGTCTTCGAGTAATCACTAACGATTCGGTCACGCACGGTGCGTTGTCCATTGACCCCATTTTTCCAGTGGTCAATCACGGAACCGTAATGGTGGGAGCGGAAAGAGGCTTTGTTAATTTCACGCCCGAAGATAATTTTACGGGCTTAGCGGATTTCAACTATATTGCTTGTGACTCCATCGGTACTTGTGCTACGGGGGCGGTAACCGTTTACGTGAATCCCAAAGGGGCTACTTTTAACGATGCTATTCGATTGGGAACAGGACAAAATACGGACAAGGCTATACCAATGCCTTTCAAAGTGACTCGAGTTGAACCCGCTACGAACGTTAAAATAGAAAAATCGCAGTATGCGGTTGTTTACCAACCTCAATACGATTTCTATGGGCAGGAAACTTTTACCGTTTACGGAGCGGACGGCAATCAACGAACCGTTACCATTGACGTAATCGAAAGACCCATCAATGCGCTTTCGTTAGCTAATGAAGATGTGGTTTACGCCACGTTGGGCGAATCGGTAGATGTTAATCTGTTAGCAAATGATGACTTTACGGGAATTAGCCGAGTTGAGGTATTGAGCGTGCAAGGCGGTAGTATTTCGAATCAAGCGAACTTATTAGATGGAAATATAACATTTACGCCCGACGAAGGCTTTAGTGGCGTCGCTAGAATTTGGTACTTGGTATTTGATTCGGGGTACGAAAAGCATTTGGGTAACGCTTACGTCGTTTACGATAGAAATAACTTTGGACCGAATACCAAAGATTTTGAATATACTTTTCGGGTCAACCCCGGTCAGACCAAAATTATTGACTACAAAGCCCCTATTGATAGTTATCGTTTGAGTCCAACGGCGGGTTTTGATAACTTATTGGGTTTTGTTAGTGCCAACACGAATAAGTCCATTATTTATGAGGCACCCGAAGAAGGTCCCGCTAGAGACGAATTTGAGGTTTCTTACTGTGCGCCCGCCAATTCTGATAATTGTCAGCAGATTAAAATTCGAATCGAAGTGGTAGAAGAATTGGTAGAAGATTGTAGTAACGACTGCGTTTTCCCTGGAGATTTGAATAACGATGGCATTGTCAATAGTACCGATTTATTGCCTTTGGGTTTACATATTGGCACCAAAGGCCCCGCACGGAATGACCAATCTACTAATTTTAAGGCTAGAGAAGCCGATGCGTGGAATATGTCCTTTGTGGAAGAAGACAATCCCGTAAACCTAAAGCACTACGACGCCAACGGAGACGGGGTAATTACGGAGCAGGACGCCGAACCTATTATTGCCAACTACGGTGCGGTGCGCCAACTAGTACCGAGTGCTCTACCCGCCTTGTCCAAAGGGATTTCCATTACACCCAATCGAGTCTCTCCCAGCACATCGGATATTCCAGTTGGGCAACCTATTCCAGCGGGAAGTCGAGTCGAGTTTGCGATTAACTTAGGAGACGAAGATGCGCAGGAGTTGGATTTATACGGTTTTACTTTTCCTTTTAAATTATCGGGAAAATCGTTTATTGACGAGTCGAGTTTTGCCGTAACGTTCAACGACGATAGTTGGGCGGCTTTAAACGCACCAACGATTGATTTAGCACAAAACGTATCGGAAGAGAATTCGAATGAGATTGCTTTTGATTTAGCTTTTACTCGAACTAGCGGTAAACCTGTGAGTGGAATTGGTCCAGTTGCTACGGTTAGTTTCGTAGTAATAGGAGATGTAGTAGGCTTTAAACTTCCAGACAACATTGCCACTCTAAACATCCAAATCGGTGACGGTTACGCCATCGACGGACAGGGTAAATACTACGAGTACGATGCGGCGCAGGAGATTGAACTGCCCGTTACTTTCGAGCGAGTGGAGGAAGAGGAATTACGCCCATCGAGCGTGGTGGTTTTCCCCAACCCCGTAAGTGACCAATTGAGCGTACATCTCAATAGCTTTAACTACGAAGTTAAACATATTTCGCTCTTTAATATGACGGGACAAGAAGTATTCCGCTCGGTGCCTTTGGCGACGAAGCAATACCCTATTTCCGTTGCTAATTTAGCGGAAGGTTTATATATTTTAAGCGTACAGACGGACGGTGGAACGATTAGTAAGAAAGTGGAAGTATTGCGTCGGTAGGCTTATCTTGCTTGGGCTGGAAGCCTGGGCTACTATTCATTCGGATATATTCATGGTCTTGATAAATCTGGGCTGCACGGGTTCGTGTTAGCCCGATTTTTTTTGCTCTTTTTGACGCTGAGAAACGCTGCTTCGATTATGTTTTGGATTATGTTTTTCTTCTTTTACGTTGAACAAGTCAGAGCGGAAAACAAAAAATTCATAACTTCAAACAGCGTCCGTCAGCGTCAAAAACCACGTCAGAACAGCAGCATCTTACTTCCCTTCCAAAGCGGCGGCCTTCGCCAAAGCCGCCTGCCCTTCCGCTGCTCGCTCCGCATTCATATACGCATTACCCAAGTTTCGCCAAGCGGCGGCGCTATTCGGCTGCAGTTGCGTACTTTTTACAAACAACTGTATAGCGGCGTCGAGGTTACCGCTCATACCTTGGGCAACGCCTAGGCCAAAGACCGTTTCGTAATCGTTGGGCAAGGTCTTTTGGGCTTCGGTTAAGTATTGGATGGCTTTGGCTAAATTGCCTTGCTGTTGACCGAAGTACAGGCCGCCGTCTCGGTAAGTAATGGCTCGGTTGTTAATCGCATCGGGGTAGTTAGGGTCTAGTCGCAATGCTTGATTATAGTACTGAATTGCTTGGTCGTATTGCTTCAAATAATTGTAGGCGTTCCCTAAGAGTAAGTAAGCATTTTTATAGGTGGGATGAATTTTGATAGCTTCGTTGAGGTGGCCAATGGCTTCTTGTAGCATGGCCATTCGTTGCGCTTCGTCGGTCATTTTAATGGCGGCGGCGGATAGTTCTCCACCAACGGAGTTGCGGAGTTTGGCGCTGTTTCTAGAGACTTCAATATCCGTAGTGAACAGCGTAAAATTATTTGTCCATGCTTGATTTCGATGAATCGTTTTCGCACTAAATAGTGCTAATACCAATAGCGCCAGTAGCATCTTCGGTTGTACTAGAACAGCTTGGATATTTTTACTATCCCTATTCGGATACAACAGCAATCCTAACAATAAGCAAAAGCCAACGGAAGGCATAAATAAAAATCGCTCGGACATATTAGTGCCAATGGGAAAGACAATATTGGAAACGACCGAAAGCGTGATTAAATAGTACAAAGTGGCGTATCCCCAAATCTGTTTTTTTAAACTACCGATTAAACCTGCAACTCCCAAACCGATATAAGCAAGAAGACTTACAACCACTTGCCAATCACCCCACGACATCAATTCAATGTGCCGAGGATAGTAATCGTGGGTCAACGGGTGCGGTACGATTAGCAATTGAATATACTTTCCTAGGGTGTAAATAATGGTCGCCATTTGTTCCCCAAAAGAAAGGGCTACCCATTGTCCATTTTCAATTTTTAAAAAAGGATTATTCATCAATTCCATTGAGACGGAATCGCTAAAGTTACCGCCTAATACTTGTCCTCGGATAAATAAAAAAATGATGGCTGCGGCGACAAACGGAACGGTTTGTAAAGCAATTTTTTTAAAATCGGCTTTCGTGAAAACGAAGTAGGTCAACGGCACAACGGCGAGAAAAGTAATCGCATTTTCTTTGGCCATCAAACCTAGAAAAAAGACCAATCCTGCCAGTATATTCCAAAATATCTTTTTGGTATCAAAAGCCTTTATGGAGAAAAGTAGCGCGGACAGACTCCCCAAAAGCGTTACGATTTCGTCCCGTCCTTTGATGTTGGCGACCACTTCCGTGTGAATTGGGTGGGCCATAAAAAAAAGGGTGACGATTAAGGCTAGGAAGGGCGGTAAATAGTCCTTGTTTCGAAATTGAAGGAGGCGCAGCAGCAATAAATACAGCACGACGCCTAGCAGTCCATACAGTAACACATTGCCCAAATGTCCTACGAAAGGGTTTTTACCAAACAACTCATATTCTATCGCAAAAAGTACCAAGGTCAACGGTCGATAGCGTCCGCCTGCGACTAATTTATCTTTGCCTTCTACTTTAAAAAAACCGTAAAAAGTGTCGTATTGTAGAATGCCCGGAATACCACTGATGCCGTCAGTCGTGAACATATTATCGTAAATGACGATGGCGTCGTCTTGGGTATATTGGTGGTTGAGAGTATTTCCGTAGAGTAGAAAGGCGGTTAGGAAGATGAAGGCTTGGTGCCATTGGATGTTCGATAGCCAGCTTTGAGGAGTGGAATTTTTCTGAGGAAGGGAATTGGTTTTCTTTTTCTTTTTTGCCATGGAGGATATATTTCCGTAGCTCAGACATTCCTGTCTGAGACTAGAATTATTTGGGTCTCAGACAGGAATGTCTGAGCTACGTTTCACAAAATAGCTTTAAATTTTTCCATTGAAATATTAGCCCCACAAATAATCAAGACCACTGTTTTATTGCGATATAATTCTAGATTCTTCAAAAAACTGGCAACTACAACGGCAGCAGCGCCTTCAATTATCTTGTGATGCTTTTCGGCAATTAGGCGAATGCTATCTGCAATTTCTTTTTCGGAAACGAGCGTATATTTATCGACATATTGTTGGCAAATAGGAAAGGTAATGGAATCTACTTCCAGTCCGCCCGCCGAGCCGTCCGATAAAGTTTCTTCGAATTCAATGGAAACGACTTCCCCTGCTTGCACACTCAAATACATTTCGGGTGATTTTTCGGGTAAGCAGCCAACGGTTGTTGTTTGTGGGCTTAAATTTTTGATAGCTGTGGCTACACCCGCCATCATGCCGCCGCCGCCAATACAACCTAATATGGCGTCAATTTCTTCGGCGGCCTGTTCGTATATTTCCATTCCCATTGTTCCCTGCCCTGCAATAATCCGTGGGTCATTATAGGGAGAAACCCAAATTAATCCTCGTTCTGCGGCAATGCTTTTGGCGTGTAACTCCGTTTCTAAACTATTATATCCGTAAAACTCTAAGGTAACGGGATAACTTTGAAGGGCGGCTACTTTTGCGGGGGAAGCGTTTTCGGGCAAAAAGATGGTTCCCGTTGCTCCCGCAATGGATAAGGCTCGGGCAAATCCTTGCGCGTGATTTCCCGTCGATGCGGTAATAAATCCCGTTTTTCGTTCTTCGGGACTAGTCGCTAAAATTTTATTGAGCGCTCCTCTTGCTTTAAAAGACCCTGTATATTGTTCGTTCTCTAATTTCAGATAGACGTTCCCGCCAGATAATCCACTCAAATAATCGGACAAATAAAGTGGCGTTTTTAGAATATGTGCTTGTATGCGCTTCTGCGCTTGAACGATTTCGGAAAATAAATTCATAAAACTATAGGTTCATAGTTAATGGCAGGTTCACAGCCAACAGTATTAGATGAATCTGCTCCATCTTTTTAGACTACAAACAAAAATAGTGGTTCTCGTTGGAAAACCACTATTTTTTTATGTACGGAATTGTCACTGTCTAAACGAGTAACAAATAACCAATAACGAATATCAAGTAACCCATTAGAACAAACTTTCAATCACTTTTTCTTCCGTAATGCCTTCCGCTTCCGCTTTATAGTTTCGGACGATTCTGTGGCGTAGAACGTACTTGGCAATCGCTTGCACGTCTTCAATGTCGGGCGAGTATTTTCCATTTACCGCAGCGTGACACTTAGCGCCCAATACCAAATATTGCGATGCTCTCGGCCCTGCTCCCCAAGAGATATAATTATTGACTTCGCCCGTAGCGAGTTTAGTGCCTGGACGGGTTTTGGCGGCTAAACCAACGGCGTATTCTAGTACATTATCCGCAATGGGAATCTTTCGAATTAAATTTTGATAAGCTAAAATTTGCTCTGCCGTCACGATGTTGGTCAACGAATATTTTTGCAAAGCAGTAGTCGCCTTTACCACTTGAATTTCTTCTTCGTAAGAAGGGTAATCCAATGGAATATTGAACATAAAACGGTCTAGCTGCGCCTCGGGCAAAGGATAAGTTCCTTCTTGTTCGATGGGGTTTTGTGTGGCCAAAACAAAGAACGGAGCGGGTAGTTGGTGACGTACACCACTTACCGTAACCGAACGTTCCTGCATTGCTTCCAATAGAGCCGCTTGGGTCTTAGGCGGTGTTCGGTTGATTTCGTCCGCCAATACGATATTGGCAAATAGCGGTCCTTTGTTAAATTTAAAGTGGCGGTCTTCGTCCAAAATTTCAGAACCCGTAATATCCGAAGGCATCAAGTCGGGCGTAAACTGGATTCTTTTGAAATCCAAATCCAATACTTGCGCAATGGTACTAACCAGCAAGGTTTTTGCTAGTCCAGGAACCCCTACTAATAAACTATGCCCATTACTAAATAGAGAAATGATGACCGTTTGCACGACCTCTTCTTGACCAATAATTACCTTTCCAATTTCTTGCTTTAAATCTTTGTAGGACTGCGCTAAGGCATCTACCGCTTGTACGTCTGATTGTGCTGTTGCTGTCGCCATCGAGTGAGCCCACGAAAGGGTCTAATACTAAGCCATTCTCAGAAGTATTGTTATGATTGAGCTTGGCTAAGTGGGCGGTATTGAAAGGTGGCTCAAAAATGCTATTATCGAGCAACCAACGAGTACTATTGAGGTTTTGAAGGCCTAGGTAGCTCTGGTTCTCATTAAGAAGAGCAAGATTGGTGACTTTCAGACCAGTAACTGGATTAATACCACCATTGTTGACTACTAATCCTTGCGCCCACTGGCATTCTCCTTCTTGATTGTACTTAGCTACAAAGACATTCTTTTCGTTTCTACCGCAAAGAACTTGTCCCTCCCCAAAGTCACAATTGCCCGAGCCGTGATAGCCGATGAGGTAAATATTGTCGTTTTCGTCGAGGGCCAATTGGTTATGTGGATCTCCTCTACCCACCGTCGTTCCGCTTCCTGTATAATCTCTCCCTTGAGTACTTCCAGCTCGTCTTAACCAGATGATATGTCCATTTTTATGGTACTTCCCTATGAATATATCAGTATTTACAGCGTTAGTACCTTTTGCAAAGCGATCTAAGGTGTGTAGCTTACCACTAGCATCATAAAAGGAACCTTTTACACCACCACCTAGATGATTTTTACCGTAATAACCCCCTACGTAGATGTAATCTCCTCTACTCACTACTTGGCTAGGAATTGTACTGTACTGATCAGGAGTAGACACATTTCCACCAAACCGCCAAACTCTTTTGGCGCTAAAATAGCCTTCTTCTTCTATGATGTAAAAGAGAAAACCTCGGTTATCTCCTGCAGTCAGTGTGCTAATGGCTCGCTGGTTAATAGTATCGTATTCTTTGAGCATCACCGTTGCTGCATCTGAATAACCTGTTAGGGTGATGTCACCATTAGCTGCGCAATTCAGTGAAGCCGTATAAATTTCGCCGTAAGAACCAAGGTTTTGTAGAATCGTGTTTTGACCTGTATCGCCCTCGAACTTAGCCAAGAAATAGGGAGAGTCCTGAATATAAAATGGTCCATTAAGTTCCTCCAAACCAAAAGCGGTATGAGGTCCTTTGAACATCAAGTAAGGGTGCCCTTCAGGAGAGATCGCCATATCATAGAAGGTAGTAGTATGAAATTGCATTGCCGCTTCATCTAATGAGATATTTTTCCAC
>JBCCQK010000369.1:0-8734 GCA_039024375.1 Bacteroidota bacterium | reverse complement strand
ATTTAGGTTTTTAATCGCTTCCCCGCTCAAAATACTAATTTTTTGGATTCGAAAAAAAATATTCCATTCGGAGCACATAGAATAAACTCGTGGGTTTCAAATGTTTTTACTTTTTTTATCAATAAAAAATCTTCTACTTTTACGTAAACATATGACTGCAAGTAATACAAGCAGCTAGATTTAATAAAAAACAGGCTGCTTGGTATCAAAATCAAAAATGACCTTCTGTCACAATTTTTCAATAATATAGACTACCTTTCTACTAAGAGAAGCGATATAAAACATAGTTTAAGCAGTTGTTTGGCTGCCCAAGCAAAGGATAAAATCTGAATTAAGGAATGGTTTCAAATGGCATAGCCAACTGATTGCTGTTCTACAGGGTTTTCAGTTTACACTAATTTATTGATTTCTATTTATTATCTTATTCAACCTGTTCTACGGGAACAAACGTAATTTCACAATGAAAAAAATTATCCAGCTATCCTTTTTATTTTCACTGTTGTCGGTAACGGTTGCCTTTGCACAACCCTCCAATGTTAGTGGAGAAGCGGGCAAATGTTACGCTAAATGTTTAATTCCAGACGAATACAGCACCACCACGGAGCAAATTCAGACGAAAGCGGCTTACAGCCGAATAGATATTGCCGTTCCACAAATGACCACCGTTCGAAGAAGCGTGATGGTTAAGTCACCTGGCTCTAGAATTGTAGAGCGACCAGCCGAATACGAAACGGTCACCGAGCGAGTCTTAGTAAAAGAAGAGAGCAAGCGGATGGTTGCGGTACCCGCTACTTACGAAACGGTTACGGAGCAAGTAGAAATTCAAGCTGCTTCTAAGCGAATTATTCCCATTCCCGGAGAATACGTCACTGTTTCGGACAATCAAATTTATATGGGCACGACGGATGGTGTAAGTACCGCCAAAGGTACGAGTCCTTCAAGTTTTGACCCAAATGCTGCTGCGGCTATTGGTGCTGCCTTAGCTAAGGATGGGGACCCAAGTGGTGTTGGCGCTAGTGGTGCTGGAAGCGGTGGTGCTGGAAACGGCGCTAGTGCAAGAGCCACCAATGCTAGAATTGCAGGAAGTACAGCCGAAGGCGATTTGGCCATGACGGGCGCTATTATGCCTTACTACACAAGCGTCGCATCCGTTGAGTTACAGAGAATTCCAATGGAATACGAAACGATTACCGAAAGAGTCGAGGTTTCTCCTGCTTCTACCAAATGGGTTAAGCGAAAAGCTGATAAAAACTGTTTATCCGCCAATCCAGATGATTGTTTAGTCTGGTGTTTGGTAGAAGTTCCTGCTGAATATAAAACCGTTACCAAAACTGCTCCTAAAGGTTGTGCAGAGGGTTATACTAGAAGTAGCCGTTCTACGAGAGCAGATGGAAGAGAAGAATGTGTAAAAGTGGTACAGAAGGCAGCGCAATTCGGACAGCGTCAAATCATCAAGGCGGCACCAAGCTACCGAGAAGAAGTTATTCCCGCCCAATACGCTACCATTACTAAGCAAAAAGTGGTTACACCCGCAACCATGCGAGAAGAAATTATTCCCGCAGAATACAAAACAATCACCAAGCGAGTATTGAAAAAACCCGCTACTTACGACCGAGTTGCCGTTCCTGGAGAATACAAAACGACTTCTTACTCTGCACGTCAAGGCTTAATCTTGAAGCCCGGTTACCGATGGACGACTTCTGGTTTAGTTTATAATCCTGCTTACGATTCGGCTGCTCCTAGTTACGTTGGTTCGGCTATGCCTAATGGTGCGGGTCCGGGTGCGGATGGTTCTGGTGGAGCCGTAGGTGGCATGATAGCGGGTGATGTTCCTGCGGATGCCAATAGCGCTGATGTTTACAGCAACTGGGGTATAGCGGGCTGTCCTGCTGGTTATAATTACAACGCAGATTCTGGAGTTTGCTCTCGAACCGTAGATGTACCCGCAGAATACGCAACGGTGACGAAGCGAGCGGTTAGCCGAAAAGGCGGATTTTCGGAATGGAGAGAAGTGGTTTGCGCCAATAAGGTAACGACTTCAATGGTGCAGCAAGTACAGCGGGCTTTGAGAGACCGTGGCTACGACCCCGGTCCAATTGATAATATCATCGGAACGCAAACGAAAGCAGCTTTGGTGAAATTCCAAAAAGCGAACGGTTTACCCGTTGGTAATTTGGACATGGAAACATTGAAGGCGTTGGGCGTTGAGCAATAGTGAATTGTTGGTTGACGGTATGCGGTAAACGGTTCACGGTTTACCTACTTACCCAACCAATCGAATAAATTTGGACTAATTAGCATATTTGCTAAGTTAGCTGTTTTAAAAAAAGCCGTTGTTGAACAAATTCAATGACGGCTTTTTTAGTACAGCTTTGATTTTTTTAAAATCTTTCACTAATCCATTGGACAAACTAGGTCTTTATTTCGTTTATAAAACGTATCTGCTTATAATAGGGAATAGAAACTATCCTTCAATTTGGAATTTAGAGGGTAGAGACTTGCGTTGAGGGAAAATCGACCAATCTTTTAGTTTTTCCCCATTTATCAACGTCATACGTCTCTTTTCTCTACTCTCTACTCTCGGTTCTAAGTAAATACTATAAAACAATGACACTATTTTCGTGTTGCTACAACAAAAACGAAACTAATGAAGAGACTTTCACCCGTACTACTACTCCTTTTTTTTCTACTCCAATTTACTACCGAGATAACTGCCCAAAAAAAGCGTCGAGATTATATTTCGGACCGAGAACGATTTAGTGCGGGCGTGCTGATTGGATACAATAGCTCCCAAATAGACGGTGATTATTTTGCTGGATTTGATAAATTTGGTATCACGGGTGGCATCCGAGGAATTGTTCGGTTGACCCCTAGGATAGATTTTAACGTTGAGATGCTGTACAGCGAAAAAGGTAGTAAAATCGAGCAAGGAAGAATATTGACCGGAACCAATCAAGAAAAGTCGCGCATTTTAGACTTGAAATACATGGATGCGCCGTTTTCTTTTCGTTACTTGCTGAACGACAAGCCCAACAGTTGGCACCTAGAGTTGGGCGCCATCTATTCTCGTTTAATCAACTCCGAAGTGACAGAACGCGAAACCGACCGTCCCAATCAATTTTTTTACCGAGATATTTTAGAAGATTTTAGGAAAGATGATATTTCGACACTACTTGGTCTGGGTCATACTTGGCAAATGGGTTTATCGGTCAACTTTCGGTACATTTTTAGCATCAGCAAATTCTATAAAGACGATGATTTCATGGAGTCTGCCCCCAATGTACCTAGAACCGAAGCCGTACCTTTCTTGCGAAATTATTACTATTCCTTAGGCTTGAGCTACACCATTTTTAAGAGAAAAATCAAAAAGAAAAAGGGACGACGAAGGTAAACGAGCAAATCCTGTGACATACTTGTTTTTAAGCTTTTTTGACAGGACTCGCCCGCTGCGCAGTCGAGCGAGTTTCAAGATTAACAGGATACGAACTAGTATCTAAAATCATGTAAATCTTGCAATCCTGTCTAAAAGAAAAGGCTATATTAAGTCTGTCCTCACACCTACTAAAAAATGCTCGCCGAACTCAAACTTAAAAAGCAAAGCCTATTTTCAACTCACTCCCTATCTCACCGTATCGCTCGTTAAATCGGTTGGAAAAAGAATATCCAAATTGATAATTTACAAATAAACGTTGGAACATTCGTCGCTGCATTCCCCAGAAGACGCTAAAACCGTGAGGAGTATAGCCTATCGGTGTATCTATCAACCGCCATTGGTGGCGAAGGGAAACGTAGTCTGCCGAAAGCCTATCCGCCGTTTTCCCTTTCCGTATTCGTTTTTTGATATTATAATAGAACCGAGGGGCTGTTTGCAGAAATAACTGAGCGGAGGTAGAATGACCATGAATATTTTTTGCTAAATCATACCGCAAATTGGTGTTTATCGAAAAAGCAGATTCGGCTATATTTCGCTCGTACCCGAAGTTGATGGCTCCATCGTAACCATTGCGCCCAACAAATAATAAGAGTGGCATTAGGTCTATCTTCCACATGGCTCGATTCGCTTCGTGATACGATAGTATGGTGTAGGGTACTGGCTCTTGTGAGGAGACTTTACCGATAGCGACCCCAACACCAATCTTAGAAACTAGTAAACCTTGCCATTTGGGTAACGGTGCCAGCAGGGCCAACTCCTCGGGCGAACTGGGTAATACGCCGTCTAAAGTTTGTCGAGCGTTTCGCTTAATCCCAGCCCCTATGTCGAAATTGAGTAGCCCTATTTTGCCAAAGCGTTTTTGCCATCCGACGTGCACTAGGCCGTATTGAAAATTGCCGCTTAACGTTGGTCGCTCAATCTGACTATCAATGGCCGATAAGGTTACAAATCTTTGTCGCCAAATGTTGACACCAAGACTTGCACCAGCGTACCAACCACTCAAGTTGTTCCCACTCGTTCGTTGCGCTACTTGTTGTCGCTTTCCCAAGTACCATCGAGGGCTGATAAATAAGTCAACGCTATTTTCTTCCGAAGAAGCCCACACAAACATTGGCGTAGAGGCAATAGTCGTCGTAAAATAAGTAGGACGGCGGTAACTTATCTGCCCCAAAAGCGAAAATCCCGTTTTCAAACGTTTTTCGTACGCCACAAAAAGGCCGTAAGACAGATGTAAGTTATCCAAATGTCGATTATTCAACGGCAATGAAAGTTGTTCCAATCCCATTCGCAAAATGGAGCGCTCGTCCCGTAGTTGTTGCAACGGGAAAGTATTCGCATTAGCAACAATTTGTGATTCTAAGGGCCCCTTTTCTTGCCCCACTTTTGTTTGGGGCGTTAATTGAGCCAATAAGAAAATATGGCTAAAACATACAAAGATAAAGGTGTTGATGTATTTCATGGTTGACTTTAGAATTTACTCGGCTGACGGTACACGGTCTGCTTTAAGGAAAAATTCAGAATCAGTACTTTTATTTGTTCAGCACTGAATAATGTGGTCGCTAACCACAAAAAATGATAGTTGATGAGAGATACATGATGACTTTTGTACTCCGTAAAACGAATATTTTCAATTTACTACCTATCAATATCATTCATCACTTATCATTCATCATTCATTTGGCGAAGACATTAATTGAAAATAGCGACTTTTTTATTGTGAAAAATTGAGAAGCAACCAATCCTATTTTCTTTACACTCCCATTTGATAACGTTCTACTTCTCTACTCTCTGTTCTCTACCCCGCCCGCATGACGCAGTCGGGCTGGTCTCGACTCTGAATAGTTATTTAAGCGTAATATCTCCGTGAGAAAGAACAACTGAAATTTGCGTAGCATTGCGTCCTCTGGCTAATACAGCTTCTTTGCGATTAGTAGAAGTTTCGGTCAATTCAAAAGCGGACGATGGGGGTAAATTAATTTCGCCAAATTCAGTCGTCAAGTGAAAATTATGCGCCAATAAAACAGGTTCGATAAATACTACATTGGCTCTTTGACCTTTGACACTCAGGTCAAATTGACGGTTTTGGTCTTCCAGAATTGTTACGGAACCTCTTTGCGTTTTAATGATAAAATCGCCCGAAGGTTGTTCTAGCTGAACATCAGACCGATTGGCATCAATGGTCACTTTGCCCGTTAGCTGCTGTCCAACGATGTCTCCAAAGTTGCTTCCCACGACAATTTTTCCATTTATTTTTTTCAAATCTACGTTTGTAAACTGCCCATTTATTCGAACTTTACTTTTGATACCACGCAACTCTACCTTACCAAATTTATTATTTATTTCAACGGAACATTCTCTTGGAACATAAATAGTATAAACAGCTTTGAGGTTAGAAACAGGCTTCTGCTGACCTTCTTCTAATACTATTTGATTACCCAATAAAAAAAGTTTGTTGGTCGTCTCTATAATGACTTTTTGCGCCAAAACATCTCGCTCCGCAGTGGTTCTTTCGGTATGTTTTGCAATTAATTCAATAGTAGCCGCAATGGTGTTTTTATCCCAGCCCTCAACGGTAATTTGAGCATTTGCGCCGTTGATTTTGAGTAACTTATTTGGTTGCCATTCCCACTGTTTTTCAATCGTTTTGGTAACCACTTGCAGCGTTAGCTGCTGTGCTTGCACTAGGTGAATAGTCAACAACTGCAATGATAGAAATCCAACGTATGCTTTTAATCTTTTCATAATTAGAAGATAAGGGAGTTCGCAAAAAATAACCTACGCATCTTTCTAAAAATTTGAATTTTGGCCGCCCATCCGCAAGCGGTTCACCCTCACGGGTTCATGTTGATTTTTTCTAAAATAACCCGCTATTCTTCAAAAAAATCGCCTTGATAAAATCCAAATTTTCGCCAAAATCTTGCGTAGTTTATTAATTCCTCATCCCTAAGATTTCACAAAAGATATCCCATCATTTCCTTGAGAACAGCCGTTCTTTCTCGTTCAACCTTTTCGAGTTGTGTCAATAATTCCATGTCCACGCCGTACGTCGCAATGGCTACCTTTAATTCATTTTTGGCTTCGTCTAATTCCTGCAAGGAGAATTCTAAATCTTGAAATTCATCATCCGTACAAATTCCTTTTTTTGCTTCACAGATACTGATAATTTGGGATAAAACAGTTTGGTCGGTTTCCCAATTGATTTGTAAGGCCTTTGCCTCTACTATTTCCGTAGAATAGGTAAAATCAGAAGGGGCTAACTGTTGATTAACCCACCAATTCCCACAGATGACGATTAAAATCGTAGCGGCAATCGCCCATTTCTGCCAATGCTTTCTTTTAGCAGATACTAATCGTTTTTCAATCCGTCCCCATGACTTTTCCGAAGGTTCATACTCTGGTAGTCCTTCGATTCCCCCTCGTAGTACTAAAGAGTTGGCTACGTTGTTCCAAACGCTTTCGGGTGGGTCATAAACAGGCAGTTTTTTAAGTCCTTGCTGCAATGAATTTTGTTTGTTGGATTTATTCATACTATTTTTATCTTACTACCGAGGAACTAAATTGAAAAGGTCTGCCAATAAACGTTTCTGAGTTTCCATACTAACACAGAACTTTTCCCACTTTGGAGGCAAGCCTGCTAAGTTCTGTTTCACAAGCGAAAAAATGTTAAAGCCCGCCTGCTCCCGCTTGTCGGGCAGGTTTTCCCCAATGTTCAGAGAGGGCACGGTATAATTCCCCCTTTTGAAGCAGGGCTGCTAAGTTCTGTTTCACAAGCGGGAAAATGTTAAAGCCCGCCTGCTCCCGCTTGTCGGGCAGGTTTTCCCCAATGTTCGGAAAGGGCACGGTGCAATTCCCCCTTTTGAAGGCAGGGCTGTTAAGTTCTATTTTGCAAATTTTTTAGCGTATTTTTTTGAAAAACACGCAAGTTCATTGAAATTAGAGGAAAAAATGAGTTTAATAAGGCTACTTGAGACGAAAGTAGAAGACCCTCGACGCAAACAAGGGCTTAGAGTGACCCTTCCTCAAATGCTAAGTATAATAATCGTCAGTAATCTATGTGGACACTATGGAGGTAGAGCAGTTGCTAAATTTGGCAAGCATCACCAAAAGACGTTTACTGACTTACTACAATTAAAGCATCCAGTACCTTCTCACGTTGTCTTTTCGGATTTAACGAATCGCTTAGACGAAAATCAATTAATTGACGCCTTCAATGAATGGTCAAAAGACTACGTCCATTTGGAAAAGGGCGAATTGGTTAGCGGAGATGGGAAGTCCTTGGGTTCAACCGTCTCGAATGGAACGAATAGTCGTCAGACTTTTAGTGCCATTGTCAGTTTATTCTGCCAGAAAAGCGGTCTAGTTCACTCTATAAAACAATATGCTAATGCTAAAGAGAGCGAAATAGATATTGTCAGATTTCTAGTAAATGAATTGAAAGCCAAGGGCTTAGTCCTTTTTTTTTGATGCACTACATGCTCAAAAAGATACCGCTAAAATCATCGTAGAAAGCGGCAATGATTATGTACTTCAAGTCAAGCGTAATCAAAAAACGCTTTTCAACGAGATTCAACGAGCTATTGTGGAGCAAGTTCCACTAGACTATTTTGAAGCACATGAGAAAGACCACGGACGCCGTTCGACTTGGTATGTAACCGTTTATAATGCCTTAAATAGTATCAAAACGGTAGAGTGGAAAGGGCTGCGACGCTTTATTCATGTTCATAAAAAGACCGAAGAAAAAGGTAAAGGCTCCCATTCAGACCGATTTTACATGTCTAGCCACTATCAATCCTCGGCTCGGTATTATCACTCGGGCATCCGAGGGCATTGGAGCATTGAAAACTCTCTGCATTGGGTCAAGGATGTCATTATTGGCGAAGACCACAATCAAATTAGAAAAGATAATGGGCCAGTCAATAGTGCCGTTTTTAGCTCTATCGCTATCAATATCCATCGTAGCAATGGACAATACTCCATTTCTGAAGGACAAATGAAAAATTCCTCTAATGTCAATGAACTTTTTGAGTGGATTAAAGCTGCTTAGTCAACTTTTTCCACTTCTTTCAAAAAAAGTGCTGCTTTTATTTGCACTCTTAGAACTTAACAGCCCTGCCTTCAAAGGGGGAACAGCCTCGTACAAGCGACAAGCTTTGGGAGAAAAATTTAACACTTTCGCCCTTGTCAAGTAGAACTTAATAGCACCACCTTTACCCGAAGGTTTTTTAGTAAAAATATTCATTACATTTTAACGAGATAATAGGTATACAATTCAAATATGTCTAAAAAAACACAGCAAAATTT
>JBCCQK010000368.1:0-8767 GCA_039024375.1 Bacteroidota bacterium | reverse complement strand
CGTAAGGTAGGTAGTCACGACGGAGGTTTTGGTAAAATAATCGTAAATCAATTCGGGGCTATCCTGTGAGCAAGTAAATATATCCGCATCTAGGCAAGAATTGGGTTCGTTCTTTGACTCTTGCTGCCAACTTTTCTCACACTTGAGATAGTAAGTTTTTAATTGTTTGAGATAAGATTCACTTAAGTAGTTGGTATTTTTTAAGCGAGCCAAATACGCCTCTAATTTAGGTACATCCAATTTCAAGTGGTCACCAGTCGTATTGATGAATTCCATTTCGTTAAACTCCGAGGGTTTACCTAAATATTGTTGGTAGAAGCTGTGGATAACGTCCATTACCGCATTGGTATGTACCGCCTCAAAGAGCGCCTCTTCCACTTGCGACTCAATTTCGTGGCGTGTCCCCATCATCACGTCGCCCGCAAACTCAACGGGTATTTTTGTAGGAGGGGTAGCTTCTTGGAATACCGCTTTTTTAATCGTTGGTTTCAGTTTATCGAAGGCTACTTTTTTACCCTTAAAAGCGAGGGTTCCATCCTTAGCATAAAAAACGGTATAATTGTCTTGATTGGTCACTAACGACTTATTGGAACAGGAGTACCCAAATAGGATTAATAGGATAATAACAATATAATTAAATTTAGGTGACATCATTGTAGTGGGGGTGTACGAAAAACTGCACGTACACGTAGCTTATTTAGCAATTAAATTCAAAACTTGTTGCCAATTTTCATTTTTATACTCGACTCTCAAATTGAGTATTTGTTGAGCACCAAGGATAGTCCATCGTTGACCAGATTGCTTTAACCTTTTTTGAATAACTGTCCTATGAGCAGATTCTACAAGTCCAGAACCTACTAGCCATCCTCGTTTTTTAAATGTGCCGTAAAGCATCCTTTTTTTGTTATTATTGTATCTCTGCTTATTTCTCGAATGAAATCTGCATAACTTTTTTCGTAGTCATAAGCATTTTCTTGTCCTTTTTGATTCTGTAGCCAAGCACGATATTTTGCCTCAAAATTTTCAACAATAGCCTTTATTTTTTCTTCACGCATAGTTTTTAATTTGCATGAAGATATATATTTTCACTCACTTACGTGTACGTGCAGTTTTTCGTACACCCAAATTAGACCGATTAGGTCGGACTTTAAAACACCTCGTTTTACTGGTGCATGAATTAATAGAAAAAGGAATTGGGCTGCAAAGTCTCAATGACCCGATTGACACCACCACCTCTCAAGGTCGATTGGTCTTTAATATATTTGCTTGTTTGGCAGAATTTGAAAGAGACTTGATTAGAGAAAGAACACAGGCTGGTTTAAAGGCAGCTAGAGCTAGAGGTCGAAAAGGTGGAAGACCTAAGGGCTTATCGGAGCAAGCGCAAAAGACGGCAATTGCTGCCGAAGCACTATATAAAGAGGGACAGTTAAGTGTATCGGAAATTTGTCAGAACCTTAATATTAGCAAAGCCACCTTATATAAATACCTCCAACACCGTGGAATTGAAGTAAGCTCATTCCATAAACGACAACGTCAAAAATTGGTAGAGGTGGAACTTTGGCTGAGAGTAGAGCGCAATAGTAAATTTGTAAGGGGCAAGAAAAAAGCCAGAGCAGAAATTGAAGAATATGTATTATCAGAGTTTGATATGAAAAAGAAGGAAAAAGATGGTTGGGAGTACACACTGAAAATTCCTTACACTAATCAAGAGGATTTAGAAAAAACGGTTTATCAAATTTATTCTGAAATGGAAAGCCAGGCTAGGCTGAGGAATTGTTTTATTGAGGCTGATATTACGAATCCGTTTACTGGTTATGGATTTTAACAAAGGCAACCATTGATATAGGAATTTTTATCATGTTTTACCTTTTTGTCGCTATATTGATGGAGACCCAATATGGCTTTCGTTTATCACAATCACGATTACAAACATAAAGAAATGAAGAAATGATAGCTATCGAATGATAAAATTCGATTCTGTACCCGAATTTCTTCGGGGCATCGGCATAAAACCTTTCTAAAATCCAAACAAACTAGGTAACCACAAACTCAAGCTAGGAATATACGTCACCAATACCAAAGCGACCAACATCGCTATAAATAGCGGCATTAGCGGTCGTACTACTTTCTGAATAGTCGTTCCTGCTACGCCAACACCAACAAATAAAACGGCACCTACTGGTGGCGTACATAAGCCAATACAAAGATTGAGTACCATCATAATACCAAAATGGGTAGGGTCCATGCCCAACTTAGTAACGACAGGCAAAAAGATAGGCGTAAAAATTAGTACAGCGGGGGTCATATCCATAAAAATACCCACAAATAATAACGTGAGGTTGATAATCAATAGAATGACAATTTTGCTGTCCGAAATAGATAGTAAGAATTCGGTGATGTTTTGAGGAATATTCTCGTAAGCCATTATCCACGACATACTCATCGACGTACCAATCAACAGCATGACAATGGAAGTAGTAGCAACGGCACCAATGAATATTTCCGGTAAGGCATCCAACTGAACTTCTTTGTAAAAATAAGTTAGGATGAGGCAGTAGAGTACGGCTACGGCGGAGGCCTCGGTAGCTGTAAAAATGCCTACCACAATTCCCCCGATGACGACAACTAGGAGCAAAAGGCTTGGAAAGGCAGCAAGAAAAGCTTGTCCTACTTCTTTTAAACTACTTCTTCTGCCTGCTTTAAACCCTTTACGTTTGGCCCAGAAAGCGGCGACCACCATCAACAATAAGCCAGTCAAAATACCTGGAACGTAGCCCGCCAGAAAGAGTGCTGCAATTGAAACACCACCGCTGGCCAAAGAATAAACAATCAAAACATTACTGGGGGGAATGACCAATCCCATCGTAGAAGAGGTAATATTTACCGCCGCCGAAAACTCTTTGGAAAAGCCCTCTTCCTCCATTTCTTTTGTCATAAAACTACCGATGGCAGAGGCCGCAGCTACGGCGGAACCCGCAATTGCTCCAAATAGCATCGCAGCGATGATATTAACGTGCGCAAGCCCACCTGGTAGAGCGCTTACTAAAGTTCGAGCAAAGGCAATCAAGCGGCGAGCAATACCACCTCGGTTCATAATTTGACCTGCCAAAATAAAAAAGGGAATCGCCAACAAAGAAAAACTATCTAATCCAGTTGCCATCCGTTGCGCCACGGTCGTAAAGGCAGAAATAGTTGGAATGCTTACCAGCATAGTGAAAATACTGCTTAAACCAATGCTCCAAGCAATGGGCACTCCGATGACTAGTAAAATAACAAAAGATAGGACTAGAATAAGTACCTCCATTTTTTAGTTTAATTTATCGTAGCTATTCGGAGCCGAGAGTAGAGAATCGAGAGTAGAGACTTAAAATGTTGACCAATGAGCATAAAATCAAATTTTTCGTCGGGTCCCCCGAAATTTGCGTCTCTGTTCTCTACTCTGAATAGATACAATTTATATTGATTAGTGCAGCTATCTTATTATACTAGCGGCTGCTTCAACTCCAGAATTTTGTAATAGATAATCAAGCAGCCACTCAAAGGCAAGACTCCATAAACCACCGTCATTGGCAACCTTAAAGCAGCAGATGTTTGTCCTAAAATATGAGTGATGAACATCAAGCGCAAACCACCGATGACCAAAATAGTCCCCGCAAATCCAATGATTAACAGCCCTATAATAAAATTGAGTTGTCGCTGTTTTGAAGGCTGGAGCTTTGGCGAAAGCAAGTCTATTGCAAGGTGCATTTTCTGCCCCGAAGCATAGGCTGCCCCGAGAATACCAATCCAAATTAAGAGGAATCGAGCCAATTCCTCTGTCCAACTAGCTTGGCTGCCCAAGGCGTATCGAGTAAAGACACCCCATAGGACATCTATAGTCATAAGGGCCATCAAAAGGCCCAAAAATCTACCTAAATATAAATCTAAGGTTGCTCGCATTATTTGTTGCTTAGGAAAGCGATAAAAATACTGTATCCATTTTTAATCCACCGCCTGAATTGCTTGAATCAGCGTATAAAAATATTCATCATCTTTAAAATCATCTAACATTTGCTTTGTCTTGTCAGAAAAAGCTGATTTGTCGGGTCGAATGATGGTCACCCCCGATTTTTCAACGGCTGCCAGCGCCTCTTCCTCGGCCGCCACCCACAATTTTCTTTGGTAGGCAATGGCCTCATCGGCAGCCTCTTGTAGCCACCCTTGCTGTTGTTCGGTTAGATTGTTCCAAGCAACTGTGCCGATGACTAAAATATCGGGTACCGCAGTATGTTCATTCAGCGAATAGTACTTACAGATTTCGTAGTGCCGAGAAGTGTAAAAACTAGGAGGGTTGTTTTCTGCACCATCGACTACGCCCTGCTGGAGTGCCGTGTAGAGTTCTCCCCACGAAATCGGTGTAGGTGCGCCGCCCAAGAAACGGACTAAGTTCATGGCGGTAGCACTCTCTTGTACTCTAATCTTTAACCCAGCTAAATCGTCGGGCAACGATACGGGCTTTTCTTTGGTATAAAAAGACCGTTGCCCCGCATCGAAAAAGCCCAAACCTCTCAACCAGTATAACTCACTTTCTACCAATAATTGTTTACCAATGAAACTATCTTGCACTTTGTAGGCGTGTGCTCGTCCTCGAAAAATGTAAGGTAAACTTAGCACGCGCATCTTAGGGGCAAAATTTTCCATTACGGCCGCCGACACCTTAGTCATTGCCAAACTACCAATCTGCAATAATTCTAAACATTGCCGCTCGGTGCCTAATTGTTGGCTAGGGTACAGTTCGATTTGTAGTTGACCGTTCGATTTTTCTTGCAAACGTTCGGCCATAAATTCCATGCCTTTATGCACAGGATGGTTGACGTCTAGACCGTGCGCTAGTTTTAAGTATTGAACACCGTCTGTTTCTTGACAACTAACGAATGTCAATACAAAAACACAAAGCGAAATGTAGATAGCTATTTTTTCCATAGTTCAACGAACACTTTGAATAATTTGTAAAGCTACTTTGGAACGTTCCTCTAAAGTGTCGAATGATTGGGTAGCTAAGAGTTCTTTACCAATCAATTTTGAACCCATCCCTACACAAATGGCACCCGCATCGAACCAACCCTTCAAATTTTCTTCTGTTGGCGCAACGCCCCCCGTTGGCATAATACTAGTCCATGGCTGTGGTCCTCTGATGGCTTTGATAAAACCTGGGCCGTAAACACTACCAGGAAACAGCTTTACAATGTCGCAGCCCAATTCCTCCGCTCTACCAATTTCGGAAAGGGTGCCACAACCGGGCATATAGGGTACTTTTCGTCGATTACAAACTTTGGCGATATCTTCTCGTAAAGAGGCAGAAACAATAAAATTGGCACCCAATTGCATAAATAAACTTGCGGTTCCCGCATCGTTAATTGACCCGACGCCTAATATCATTTCGGGCAGTTCTTTAGCTGCAAATTTATTTAGCTCACCAAAAACCTCATGGGCAAAATCTCCACGATTGGTAAATTCGAGTAATCTAGCTCCTCCTCGGTAACAAGCGGTTAATACCTTTTTACCTAGCGCAACATCTGCGTGGTAAAAAAGCGGCATCATGCCCTGTTCCGCCACTTTTGATAAAACTGTTATTTTGGTAAACTTCGCCATTTTTACATTTAAAGAAGAGTGGCGAAACAAAGCCGCCACTCTTAACCTAACCAAATAAAACCAAATTATTCTTTTTTAAAATTATCTCGCTACTCGCCCACTTGCATCTCCACTCATTAATTTCTCTACCTCTTCGACCGTAGCTAAGTTGGCATCACCACAAATGGTATGTTTTAGACAAGAGGCAGCTACGGCAAAATTAAGGGCTTGCTGGTCGTCTTCTGGATAATTCAACAAACCGTAAATCAATCCGCCCATAAAGCTATCACCTCCTCCAACTCTGTCAACGATGTGCGTGATTTGGTAAGTCGGTGCCTCAAAGAGTGTCTTACCATCCCATAGCACACCCGACCAAGTATTATGAGAGGCACTAATAGACCCTCTAAGGGTAGTGATTACTTTTTTCGCTCTTGGAAATAGTTGCATCAACTGCTGTAAAACAGATAAATACGCTTTTGCATCTACCGAATCACCATGGGTAACGTCCACGCCTTCGGGGTGCAGCCCAAAGTGCTTTTCGGCATCCTCTTCGTTTCCTAAAATAATGTCGCAACCCGCTACTAGTTCGGGCATTACCTCGCCCGGTGCCTTACCGTATTTCCACAATTTTTTTCGGTAGTTTAAATCTGTCGAAACGGTTACGCCCATTTTATTAGCCACTTGGATAGCCTCTAAACAGGCATCGGCAGCCCCTTGGGAAATAGCAGGAGTAATGCCCGTCCAATGGAACCAATCCGCCCCCTCGAACACAGTAGCCCAATCGACCATACCTTTCTCAATGCTAGACATCGCCGAATGTGCTCGGTCATAGACTACTTTACTACCTCTACTGACCGCCCCAATTTCTAGGAAGTATATGCCCAACCGCTCTCCACCACGGACAATATGTCGTGTTCCAACGCCTCGTTTGCGCATTTCCATTAAGGCACATTCCCCAATATCGTTTTGAGGTAAACGAGTAACAAACTCCGTGGGAACCCCATAATTCGCTAGAGAAACCGCTACGTTGCTTTCGCCACCGCCATAAATGACATCAAAAGAACTCGCTTGTGAGAATCGCCTTAGATTTGGTGGGGTCAAGCGGAGCATAATCTCTCCAAAAGTCACAACTTTTTTCATCGTTTATTTTTTGCTTGTTACTTAGTTACAAAAGTCAATTTGTCCAATTTCTTAAAATGCCAAAAGCCAGTCCTCTCAACTCCGCCAAACCTCGTAGTCGTCCAATCGCTGAATACCCTGGATTCGTTTGTTTCGTCAAATCATCCAGCATTTTGTGCCCGTGGTCGGGACGCATAGGAATTGCCTTGGTCTTTTTTTGCTGCACTTTCAACAAAGCCCCCATTACCTCAAACATATCGACATTTCCCTCTAAATGATTGGCCTCGTAAAAATTTCCATCCGCATCTCTCTGCGTCGCTCGCAAGTGGACAAAATGGATGTGTGTGCCAAAATTTTCAACCATTTTGGGCAAATCGTTTTTAGGTAATACTCCGTAAGAACCCGTACAAAAACATAGGCCATTAGCGGGACTAGGAACTTGGTCTAAGATGTACTGGGCATCCTGTTCGGTACTGACGACTCTCGGCAAACCAAATAAAGAGAAAGGTGGGTCATCAGGATGAATCGCCATTTTTGCCCCTACTTGTTCGGCCGTTGGGATGATGTTCTTTAAAAAGTGAATTAAATTATTGCGCAAATCATCCGCTGTAATACCCTGATAAGTATCTAGAATTTGCTGAAAGTGCGCCAAGTCAAGTGCTCCTTCGGTCGTCCCTCCCGGTAAACCCGCAATAATGTTTTGGGTTAATTGCTCCTTCGCCTCCTTTGATAATTGATTAAATTTCACCCTTGCCCGCTCTATCTCCGAGTCGGAATAATCCAATTCAGCTTCAGGACGCTGCAAAATAAATAAATCAAAAGCAGCAAAGGCGGTCTTCTCAAACCTCAACGCAGTAGAGCCGTCCTCCATCGGAAAATCCAAGTCTGTTCTCGTCCAATCCACTACGGGCATGAAATTATACGTAATCGTCCGAATCCCACAGGCCGCTAAATTAATGATACACTGACGGTAATTTTCGTAGTATTGCTCGTAATTACCTGACCGTGTTTTAATATCTTCGTGAATGGGTACACTTTCTACCACAGACCAAGTCAATCCTACCGCCTCAATCTCCTTTTTTCTTTCAAGAATATCGGCTACAGGCCAAACAGCTCCGTTGGGAAGGTGGTGTAGTGCCGTCACGATGCCCGTTGCGCCTGCTTGTCGAATATCACTAAGCCGAACGGGGTCATTAGGACCGTACCATCGCCAAGTTTGTTCTAAATTTTTCAATTGTCTAATTTGTTTAAACTCCAGAAAAGGCACTAAACCCACCGTCCACAGGAACAATAATACCCGTCACAAAAGAAGAGGCATCACTACATAACCAAATCAACGTACTCACCAATTCTTCGGGTTCACCGAATCGTTTGGCGGGGGTTTCGCTAATGATGGTCTGTCCCCTTGCCGTTAAACTACCATCCTCATCGGTCAACAAGCGGCGGTTTTGGTCTGCAATAAAAAAGCCCGGTGCAATAGCATTGACCCGAATTCCCTCACCGTGTTTGTGTGCCATTTCGACCGCCAACCATTTTGTAAAATTATCAATGGCCGCTTTGGCGGCCGAGTAGCCCATAACTCTAGTGATGGCTTGCTGGGCAGCCATGGAGGAAATATTGACGATACTTCCCATTTTTTGTTCGGCCATTGCCTGACCAAAAACAAGTGTTGGCAAAACCGTACCCTTCAAATTAAGGTTGGTCACTTGGTCGAAATCGGATATGGAAAGGTCAAAAAAGGTCTGGTCTGGCATAATGGTGGCTCCCGATTTATTACCACCTGCACAATTAACCAAAATGTCAATTCGACCCCATTTCTCTAATAATATTGTTTTGCTTTGCTCCAATGCAGCGCTATCCAGAACGTCACTTGGCAATACCTCGGCATTTCCACCTGCTGCCTCGATGGCCTGTACCACCGCCGTTAATTTGGCCTCTGTTCGTCCCAAAACGGCTACTTTGGCTCCAGCACTAGCTAATCCCTTTGCCATTGTACTTCCTAGTACACCACCACCGCCCGTAAGTACAGCTACTTTAT
>JBCCQK010000367.1:0-8771 GCA_039024375.1 Bacteroidota bacterium | reverse complement strand
TACACATCTGACGGCTTCTTTTTCCGATTAGCGTCGTTAAATTTTTTCAACGTAGCTGGGCTATGCTGAAAAAATTTGCCTAGCCAATCAAAAAAATAAACTCGTCATTTTGCGTAGTTTATTTAATTCCTCATCCCTAAATAGAAATATTTCAATCGTATTTCTAACTATTTCTATTTATTTCGAAAGAACAAAAATCACTTTTTTAGGCAGTCGCCAGTGTAGCCTAGTCAAAAAACATCCAACTCTTTACCTAGAACCGTACTTAATACACATCATATTCATTCGAAATTGAAAATTTAACCTTTTTTTAAAGAAGAATTAGATTAATAATGATGTTTGTTAGGGACGACTATTGGAACTACTTTCCAATCAGTCGTTCTCTTTTTAAAAAGGATAACCAATAGCTAAATTGTAAACAAGGTTTTGCTGTCTCCAGCTTCGGTCAAAAAGAGAAATATCGTCAAACGTCCAATCAAAAACACCATTCGCAATTGGTTTTCGTAAGGGAAAAGCTGCATCCAAGCGAATGACAAAAAAATCGAAATCGAGCCGTAAGCCGAAGCCCGTACCGACGGCAATTTCTTCGTAGAAGCGGTTTAATTTGAACACACCATTGGGTCGGTCAGCACTGTTCAGTAACCACACATTCCCCGCATCGACAAGTAACGCTCCTTCCAAATATTGAATGAGGTCAAAGCGATATTCGGCGTTTAATTCCAAGCGAATATCTCCCGTTTGGTCAATCAGTTGGTCGTTATTTCCCCGCATCGTTTCGTCCAAAAAGCTACCTGGCCCTAATCCTCGTAAGTTGAAAGCCCGAATACTATTCGAACCGCCTACAAAAAACTGTTCGATGTAAGGCAGTTCTTGCGAGTTGCCGTAGGGAATACCTAAGCCGAATACTACACGAGTTGCCAATTCTCGATTGCGTCGAGGGATGTAAAAACGGAAATCGGGCGAGAATTTAAAGTACTGTGCGTATTCTCGGCCCAAAAATTTATCAGGTGCCTCGTTCGTAGGGTCGCCCGTTGCCAATAAAGAAATTAGATTACCTGAAGTACCCATTTCTGCTCGGAAAAAGTAGTACGGCGAGACGTCCGATTCTCTAGCAGAATTGTAGGAAAAAGTATAGTTTGTACCGACGATAAAGACATTCCGAAAACTATTTTGCAACCGAAGGTCACTGGCTAGAAGTTCTTCAAAAGTCTCCGATTTGTTCCGTACATTAAGTTGATTCACTCTCAGGGCATCCAGTTGGTGGCGAATGGTTTCATTTTGTTGCCATTCGTAGCCCAATTTAAAATTAGCCGAATTGATGGTAAAGAAGTCGGTTCGCCGTTGAAAATTATTGCTGATGGTAATTCGAGTTCGAGGAACAAACCGAAAGTAGCGATTTCTAAATTGAAAGGGCACTAACAGCTTTGGAATCAGCAAATTGGATTCCAAGTTAAAATCAATGGTATTAATAAAACTTTGATTCTCCTGCGGTTGTGTCTCTACCCCACCTGATAGTTTGATGGAAAAGCGCTCAGCACCTTTGAATAGATTTTTGTGGCTGTACTGCACCGATGCCGCTGAACCCAGATAACTCCCCGAACGGTTGTTCACTTGAAATTCTAGTTGCACATCTTGGGTTAGCCCTGGAGTCAAGTAGAAATGACGGTCAATGATTTGTAAATCGGCGCTGTCTCGCTTTTCGTATTTGAGACGGACAAATTTGAACAAACCAAAATCTAGTAAGTGACTGATGGATACGTCTTGTAGTTCCCGATTGACCAAATCGCTTTCCTGCTGCGCAATCGCTCGGTCTAATACTTTTGGGCGAAGCACTTCCAACGGCTGAACTACTCGAAAGTCTTTTCGAACAATCGTATCTAGTTTTTTCAGAGTGGTCGAATCGTCTAGCAGATAAGCGGGATAAACGTAAGTGTTTCCCAAATAATAGGGCTGATGCAGCGCACTATCGGAAGGATTTTCTATTCTCATATAAACATCCGCCGTCAAGTCTTCTCTAGTCGTATCGACCAAGTAGAACAAATAATTTTCTTGAAAATCCATATATCCTTGCCGACCAACCAATTGCGTGAGCCTTAGTCTTTCTTTGTCCAGCGCCAATTTGGAATAGTATTTAGTCGTATCAATTTCGGTCTTCTTACGATTGGTTTGAATTATTTGACCGACGGGCGTTGTATCGGAAGGAAAATATAATTCTCCAAAGGAAAACTGCCCATTAGAATACACTTGATAGTCAATCGACATTTCTTTTTTGTGGACGCTAGTATCTATTCGGACGGTCGAGCCGAAATAACCATTGTCCTGCAAATGTTTTTCGAGGACCAACTTACTTCGATTGACTACTTTTGGGGCATAAATCTGAGGCGGGCGTCCAAACGTTTTTTTCAACCAATGTCTAAATCCTTTTTCCTTTTTTAGCTTCCCCAGTTTATTATATACCCACAGATTAAACCCACCAAGACCGTAATCGGGCGTTGGCCTCGCTAGGAGGGTCAACTCTGCTTTTAACTGCGATTTTTGGTTAATCTTTTTAGGATTTTGGAAAGAAACGCTGGTCTTTTTGACTAATATTTCGTCGTCGGCTAAGTACTTTGTCGATGAACAGCTAGTCATTGCTGCCAGCGTACAAATGATAAGAATAATATGGTAGATTGAATACTTCAGTTTGTTAGTTATTAGTAATTAGTGACTGGTGATTAGTAACTAGTCACTAATTACCAGTCACTAGTCACAAAAAAATTCATTGCTTCCGTTTCAACACATTCCCAAACGATTTTCGAAAATTAATCCCAACGCCCGTTTTGGCCGTATTCTGGTCGGTCAAAACGTCAAAGTCGCTAATGTGAAACACTCGTAAAAGATAATTTCCTTGTTCGGTCAATTGGTATTCCAAAACAAAATCACCCGCAATGTTCTGTCCCGCTGCGGTGGACTGATTGGCTAAATTAAAATCCGCATCTGCTTTGATGGTAATACGGTCGTTGAATAGCTTTTGGGAAACGCCCACACCTAGTTCAACGGCTGGGCCAGCGGCATCTTCGAAATTGGACTGATAGCTTGCTAAATCGAAAGACAGCTCTAATCCATCTAAGTACTTATCTGCCAATTGGTTCAGTTGATTAGACAACAATTTACTGACACTCGACAAGGCAATATCTTGTCCAACCCCACTTAATGACTCCCCCGCATTTTCGGAGGCAATAAAACTATTAAATAGCAATAGCGAAAACACCTGCTTATTCATTTCGTCGGGGTCATTCCGCAAATCGTTCAGTTTTCTAGAAACGGTACTATTTATATCATTGTCCAAACCGTCAGCCAAACGGATGTCAAAATTGATGGTTGGCTTTGTAAAAAGACCATCTAAATACAACAAGGCATCTACTTCCGTTCGACGGCGGGCGGCACTCAATTCCGCCGAATTTTCGAAGTTGGTTTCATTACGAATCAAATCGTAGGTACTCGTCTTGACCGAATACAAGGCGGTAATGTCAAATCTCGCTTGCAGCGGGTCACCCAAAAATCGTACTTGACTGCCTGACTGAATGGTAAAATTCTTTTTGACTAAATTTTGGTAGCTAAAATTATACTGTCCTTGGTCAATTACGTAGTCTCCCAATATTCGAAAATCACCCGCTGGGTTCAAAGAAATAGTCATATCGGACCGTCCTCGTCCTTCAATTTGGTCGCCCGTCAACGGGTCGATGATAACCTTTAGTAAGGCATCGGGGGTGACGTTAACGTTCATCAACAAATTGAGATTAAAGGTATTTTCTAGTTCGTAGCGCTGACTTTCCGTATCGGTTGAACTTTCAGCATAATCCTCTGGCGTGGTAAAAAGTATGTAATCATCGGTGACAATTTGCTCAGATTCAACTAGAGGCTGCAAATTGAATACCGACTTGGGTAACGTTCGAGCGTTCAATTCAATAGACGGCAAGTCCAAACTTCCGTTGATAGCGACGTCCGCAGCTACAATCAAGCGACCAAAAAACAGTGGATTGTCCTCCGCCTTAGTGTTCATTACTTGGAAAGATGGAGTAGAAAAATCTAGGTCTAAAAAGAAGTTCGAGAAGAAATCGTGCCGTATTTTCCCCGATAACGTACCCGTCTGATTATCAATATCTTTCACCTCAACGCTTCCTAATTGTATGGCTCCATTATTTAGTTCAATAGTGTGTTGGGGTATCAGAATTCGAGTACCCAAAAAGTCAATAATGGTACTTGCTTGATTCAGCGAAATCGCCCCGTTCAAATTGGGCTGTTCGGGTGTTCCAACTAAAGTAAATTGACCAGCTAGTTTTCCTTTGCTATCCGATATAATCCCCTCGGTAAATGGATTCAATAGGCGCATTTCCATTTCTTGAATATCTCCCGTCAAGTCAAATCGCCGTTCTTGAATGTAGTATTGCCCATCGATTTTGAGCCGATTTTCTTTACCCACTAATCCCGTCGTCAGTTGAATAATTTCCCGATTGGCGGTCTGTTCCGAATCAACGTAAAACTGCCCGACCCTTTCGCCGTTTAGCACTAAATCATGCACTTTTAAATCGGCTACATAATGCGCATTATCAAAAGGTTCTTTCAGCGCAAACGTACCGTTAATTTGCCCTTTGATACGGTTTTGATTGATGGCCAAAAAATTAGTTATATCGGCAATTTCGAAGTTTTGAAAGGTAATATTTAATGTTGGGGTAGATTTGGTCGCTGGGGGTTCACCCGTGCTTTGGATAGCAATTTTATGGTTCTTTTCTTGAAAATCAAGTTGGTCGATGAACAAATAATTATTTAAAAAATACCCCTTATTTTTTGGGTTAACCTTCCATTCTTCCCCATTCAAAAATAATCGGTCGTAGAATTTGAATTGATAAAACTCCTCCGATTGGTAAGCGACTACTTTTAGAGCCAATCGGTTTTCTAAAGTATCGCCCGTAACATTTATTTGTAGGCGCAAACTGTCCTCGCCTAAGTTCGTTTCCAAGATAGCTAGCGGGGCAAACAGTCCGCCTATTTCCGCCTGCAATAAGGCCAAATTACTTGTTAATCGTTCCTCCTGTCCGCCGATAGACCAAACTAATTGGTCCGCCTCTAATCCACCCAAGGTTAGATTATCGACAATGGCTTCCAAGTCCAATTGTTGCTTTTTGCGGTCGAAACTTCCGTTAATTTCAGCGTCCTCCAATCGAGTCAATTGCGGTACAAATAGCAAAGTCAAAGGTGTGGGGTCACTTATTTGAATATTAAAGTCAAAGGATTGCTGTTCGTTGGCCAACGTACGGAGTTCTGTTCGCCGAAGCGTATCCAATAAATTATCGAGTGGAAAAAAGTCGTTGATGTAATTAATGGTAACTCCTGCCAATTTCGCTATATCAAAATCGCCCGCCATTTCTATCTCCAGAAAATCGGATTGCCAATTCAAATAGGCACTATCCGCATTAGGTTGCGTTGCCGTGAAAAACAGGGAATCTTCTTCGTATTCGTCGATGCCATTGGTGATGGAAAAATTGGAAAAAACGGACTGCCCTTCGATATTATCCAAATCATTTCCACGGAAATCAATGTCCGCTTTCAGTTGAAAAGCCAAGGGTTCTTCGGTGAAATTGAGTAGTTGCAAATTGAGCGTATCAAGATTTAGTACAAACTGAAAATCGGGAATACTATCTTTCAAATTGATGCGGCCTTCGAAATCCAAATTGGCGTGTTCGTCTTCCAAAACGATGGTACCATTAAAATCTTTTTGGACCATAGAGCCGTCAATCAGAATGTCTTCGTAGGTGTAATCATTGTATTGGATACTATCAATAATGATTTGGGCGTCGGCGATTAAACTATCTAAATCAAAGCCGTTTCCTTTGCCCTTAGCTTGTAAACTAGCGGTACCCAGAGCAGCATTTTGGGGAAAGGCTTTATCCAATTGAAAATTTATCAATTGTAAATCTCCCTCGTAAGTTCCCGACGAATAATCGGGGGTAAATTCTATTTTTAAATCGCTTACTAGTTTTCCAATAGAGGTCGATAAGTCCCCTTTCAAAGCAACTTTTTGTAAATTGCCGACTGCTTTTCCGACATAAACGATGTTTTCCAAACTGTCCAAAACGGGTGGTACAGTGTCTCGCAAAAACCCTTTCCAATCAGTTGCCTTCGTTTCAATTCGCTGGATATTGGCATCAAAGGCCAACTTTTCCCTATTCATCAAATCGGATAATTGCATATCCGCTTTTAGAAAAGTATTCGAAGCCGTGTTTAAATAAAAGTTCTTCAGATAGAGGCTATCCACTGTTCCTTTAACTCGTCCACTCAATTTGAATTGTCCAAAAGTGGATAATCCAGTTGGCAATTGCAGACTATCCGTCAACCTAGCAATTTTTTGGTAGGAAGTGCTTAATTCTTTTAATCGAACGTCAAAGAAGGCTTGCTCCAATTGAGTGACATTGGTCACCTTGCCATCTAGTCGTAAGGCGACTTTATTACCCACGTTGAAATCCAAATTCTCTAAGCGAATGTCTGCCAAAGTTCCTCTAATCACCCCATCGAAATAAATACTCTCGGACAGATTGGTGTTTAACTGCTTGATTTCGGTCAAAGTCGGTGCAAAAAGGCGTAAGTCACTGAAAGCTACATTCAAATTGTCAAAATCAGTGGAAAAGCTCACCTCATCATTGAACGTCAATAAGTCAGAGAATGTAGGATAGGTCAACTGAGTGGTATTCGTCAATCTACTTTCGGGCGAGATAATCGTCCAATCTTTAAGGCTAATTTGTTGGCTATCCGCTTCAATTTCTACCGATAAGTTTCTTAAGATAAATCCACTTTTTTCGGCGAAAGCCAGCCGATTGATGTCCACTTGCATATTTTTTTCCGACCACTCTAAATCTTCGGCAATCAACGTAAAATCGGATAAATCAAGGTGTTGGAAATCAACACCTGCGGTCATTTTAGTAGCGTCCAAATTGTCAAAGACAACGGTTTGGTCAATAATTTTGAGCGATTCCAGCGATAAGTCCCATCCCAAATCGGGAAACGTGGCGGCTTGATTTTTTACAGTAGAGTTTAGCGATTGTGGCTGATTTCTAGTTCGGATTTCAACGCTGCTATTTTCTAAAAGTACCTCCTCAATGTTCGCTTTTTGAGCAACTAGGTCTAACTCGTTAATAGTTATATCGAAGCGACTGAGGAACAAATCCGTTTCCAATTTCGTCACTTCATCTATATATTGCAGTTGACTACGCTCAACATGAACGGCCGCCAAACTAAACGTCCAAGCGGTCGCCGTATCAGTCGGTTGAGTGTCGGTCGATTGAAAGTGATTGACGATAAATTCGTAATTAAAAGTACTGTCGATTGCCGTTCGGTGGAGATTAACTTTGGCACCATTTAATCCAATATTGTTTAGGGAAATATTTTTTTGAAACAAAGAAAACAAGCCAATGTCGGCGCTTAAACGCTTGGCAAAAAGTAAAGTGTCTTGTTGCTGGTCTTCGATGTAAATATCCTCTAGAGCGATAGTTTTAAAAAAGTCAATATCTACTCCTTCGATGTGAACTTTGGTATCCAAGTTTTCGGAAAGAATTTGGGTGATTTTTTGAGTAGTGTAGGTTTGAACAGCGGGAAATTGTAGTAATGTCCATAGCAATAGAAAAAGCCCCAAAATGGCCAATCCGATGTAGCGTAAATAAATGGCAATTCTTCTGCGTAAGGTCATTCTTTTTTTGGAATTTTAAAAGCGGCAAAAATGATAGAATCGCCTTTTCTATAAATGAGAAAGTGGTGATTTGTTCGCCAATATTACCCAAAGGGATATATTTTGTGGTGTTACGGACGGTTAAGGAGGTGATTACAAAGAATTTTATGTGGTTGACTAGTGCATGATAGATTATCTGTAATTGTTCAGAACCGAGAGTAGAGAATAGGGAGTAGAGATTTGAAATGTTGACAAACGAAGGTAATTATCAAATTTTTTGTCGATTTACCCAAAATTTGCGTCTCTGTTCTCTCAATGAAATGGTCTCTGTTCTCTTTTCTGAATAGATAGATTATCTTTTTAGAAAAAATTCTTTTTCCAACCCAACCTTTATTGTAGCCTCTTTCGTCTATCTAAATAAAAACGACGAAAATGAAAAAAATTATCCAAACATTTCTCATTTCAGGATTGGTGCTATTAAGTAGCCAACTTTTTAGCCAATCGGAGCAAACCTTCCAACGACCCGACGTTGTATATCTAAAGAACGGAAGTATTTTTCGAGGTCAAATTGAATCTTACAAAGTAGGGGGAAAGTTAAAATTGACGACTGCACCGGGTCGAGTGCTTATTTTTGAAGAAAAAAACATTAAAAAAATTGTTCAAGAAACTACGGCACAGGAAGCCGCCAATAACCCAAAATTAGAAATGACCCAACCCAAAACCTACGATTTCAGAGAAACGGGGGTTTACTACGCTGTGGACATTGGCTATTTGGGTGGCAACAGCTTTTTTGGGGAATACACCAACGCTTTCACTACCCATTTAGCGGGTGGCTACCAATTCAATCGCTGGGTGGGTGCGGGAGTCGGGGTTGGCGTAGATTTTTATAATGTAAACTTGGGAAGTATGATTCCTGTTTATGCCGAATTTCGGGGATATTTCAGAAAAAGTAGGGTCAGTCCATTTTATAAAGTAGCGGCGGGTATGGGCTTACCTATCGAAAATTCGAACGGTGATTTTACCGAGACCAAAGGGGGATATTATTTAGCGCCAAGTTTGGGGATTCGATTTG
>JBCCQK010000366.1:0-8772 GCA_039024375.1 Bacteroidota bacterium | reverse complement strand
GGATTGGGAAAAACAATTACCTTTCCTATCTACCAAATGGAATGGCAGCTACACTTTAGCAGAACCTTTATTAGCACTGGATACTATCTACAACGGAGCAATTAGTCCATCGGGCAATCAAATTATTTGTAGTGTCAAAAAGGCGAATAAACAGGAAATTATTTTATTTAAGCGGGCTAATAATTGGTCAAAACCTGTTAATTTAACCCAAACATCCAACATTCAAGGTGGCTATTTCTATTGGCAAAACGAGGAAGAGCTGTACTTCTACATTCCCGAAAACAACGGGGACATTGTAAAAGGACGATTGCAAGGAAACCGTCTTTTTATTACCAACAGATTGGCATCGCTCAATACGCCAAATGGGACAGAATTTAGTACATGGTTGAACGAACAGAATACCATGATAATTTTCACGCGTTATCTTGAGGATGACCATACGGAACAAGGTTTTTTTGTCAGTTTTCAGCTTAATCAATCCGATAACGATAAATGGTCAAAACCACAACGTCTAACCTCTCTTCCTTACGGTTGGAATCCTTATATTACCAAAGATAGCAAACAATTTTTATACACTGACGGTCAGGACATTATTAGCGTTCCCACCAAAGTACTCTATTTGGAAATTGAGCAACTGAAGAAAATCGCTAAAAGAAAGTGAAGTAGAAATAGGGGTGCTAAATAAAAAAAGGGGTAAACAGCGTCATTGCTATTTTCCCCATACAAGTCATATTCCTTACAGAACTACCTACTATTATTATTAGTAAAACTTAAAAATTAAACTGTGCCAGCTTAAAATGTAAATTACTGGTTTTCAATATTTTTAGATTTTGAATTTTGCGTTTTAAATTTTAAATTTCATTTATGCTACTTTGTAATTGCGATATTGCTGCTTTTCTTTTGCGCTGGCTAAGGCCAAAATAAAGTCATGCGGCGTTAATATTCCCACTAACTTTCCTTCTTCCAGAATGGGTAGGCAATGCACCTGATTGAGTTTGAAAATATCTAAAGCGTCAGCGATGGTGTGCGCCGTAGTTAGGGTCACTAATTTTTCCTTCATAATTTCCTCCACTTTCCACGAGCGCAACCGTGTTTCTTCTAGCAGGCCGTTGCCTCGTCCTCGCACTGACCCTTCGATAAAGTGCAATAAATCCACTTTGCTCAAAATACCCTTGATAGTATTAAAATCCATGACGGGTAAATGGTGAATGTTATGGGTTTCAAAAATAGCCTTCGCCTTCCCCAATGCGTCTTTGCAATTCACAGTCACCAAATTGGTGGACATGATACTCGTTATCGATGCTGCTACATTCATTGTTTAATTTTTAATGGCTCAACGGTCAAAATTTTCTTCATCCAAAAAACGCTCCGATGGGTTGAAAATGAAAACTTCCATTTTCAACCCATCATACTTTTTACCGTAGTGCCTTCTTAATAGACCAATTTTAAATATTTGTTTGTCTATATTTTGAGGTGGTCAACCTCTTTAATGCCTGCAAGTTAGCGACTACATTTCTAACATTAGGTGACTTTTGTCACTGCCCATCTATGATTTTTATCAGACCACTTGACTAAACAGTGCTTTTTCGGGGCGTTTGGCCCAATAATACTCATCCAATGCCAAACAAATATTCCGAATGAAGGGTTTACCCAAATCGGTTACCTTCAATTGAAACGGCTTTCTGCGCACTAGTCCATCCGCTTCCAATTCGTCTAGGCGGTCAAAAGCGTCGTATAATTCATCACAAACCAAGTTCTCGTCCATCCAATCGGTTTCAAAATTACAAGTCAGATTTAGGATATGGCGGCGTAAGATTTGGTCGGTTCGAGACAATAAATGCCCTCGAAAAAACGGTAATTCGCCCTCTTCCACTCGATTTTTGTAATCCTTAATCTTCTTCTCATTTTGCACAAAAGCGCCCCAACTATCACTGATTGCCGATACACCCAAAGCCACGTTCAACGGCGTACCAAAAGGGGTGTAGCCCATAAAACTACGGTGTAACCGCTTGTTTTGGTGGGCTACATATAAGGCGTCGCTGGGGAGGGCAAAATGGTCAAAACCAATCTCGCCGTATCCCAAATCTAGTAAGAGTTCCTTACCTAATTCGTACAGTTCCCGCTTGGCTTCTCCCGTTGGGATATCCGCCTCGGAGTAAGCCCGCTGACCAGGATAAATCCAAGGTACGTGAGCGTAGCTGTAGAAGGCAATGCGATTGGGCCGCAAAGCCTGCACGTTGGCAATATTTCGATAAATGTTGGTCTTATTTTGTAGCGGCAAGCCAAAAATAAAATCGTAGTTGATGGACTCGTAGCCCAACATTTGCGCCTTGTGCGTAATGTCTTGCACCTGCTCGTAGGTTTGCCGACGATTGATGACCTTTAGGATTTTGGGGTCAAAATCTTGTACGCCCAAACTAATCCGATTAAAGCCCTTGTTCTTTAAAGCAATCAAATGGCTATCGGTTGTACTCCAAGGATGCGCTTCAAAGCTAAAGGAGTGTTCCTCGGCGATGTCGGCGTGCTCAAAAATGCCGTCGAGCAGATAATTTAAACTTTCGGCGCTAAAAAAAGTGGGCGTTCCTCCCCCCAAATGCAATTCTTTGATGATGGGGCGGTCGGGTAATACTTTTAGGTAGAGTGCCCACTCTTTTAGCACCGTTTGGATGTAGGGGGTCTCCACTTGGTGATTTTTGGTAATCCGCTTATTACACCCACAATAGGTACACAGACTTTCACAATAGGGTAAGTGAATGTAGAGGCTGATTGCTCTATTGTCTTGAAAAGCCGTTTGTACGGTGTCTATCCAAGCCGTTTCGCTGGGCTTTTCTTGCTGCCAATACGGTACGGTCGGGTAACTCGTATATCTGGGGGCAGCGATGTTGTATTTTTGGAGTAAAGATGGCGTCATTGTTTTTTTGGACAAAGATGCAGGAATCGGAAATGGTAGGCGGTGAGAAATGTTAGGGGTAAGTGGTGATTTTTGTCACCTTAGTGAAAGTAGTAATAGCCCATAACTTTTCTTATGTTAAATAAAAGCTAATCTTAGAGAAGAATACGAAGCCATGTGGCACACGGGGCAATTGATTCAGGGACTATTAGCTGCTTATGTCGTCACCAATTACGAGCAAGCCTTATTTCACGCTCGACGGGCGGGCGATTGGTGGGTTAGTCGGGCTTATCCCAAGGGGCATCATTTAGCGGGCTACGTTAATGCGGCGCACGGTGGCAAATTAGGCAAATTGATAAACACAACTACTGTGTCCCCGGTTTGTTCGATTTGACCGATGTCATTCAAGACAAAAAATACGCAGACGTGGCGACTTCGGCGGGTATCATGGGTTGGTCAGCCCCCGATGGTTTCCCCGCTGCGCTCGACCGACAAGGGGTCACGTCCGCAGATTTGGCCGCTAACCCCAATGCGGTTTATTCTACCTTGAGTATTCCGCCTCGGGCTTACTTTATGACGTTGATTTACAAATTTTAAAATTCCTTTTGTATGTTTGAGCAATGGTAAGCCAGCGCAGCGTACTCGTTTACCACACAGTACAGGATGCCTGCCATTGCTTAATCAATTATCTTTACTGCCAACAGCTAAAGTGCTAGAAAATAATTAATAATGCCAATAATAGTTTCACCAGAAATAAATTTTAAACACGTCGATTATCTATGGGACGACCAGAAAGCCGCCGCATTGGGCGATGACCAAGTGGCCCTGTTTTTGTATCGTTCTAACATCCTTGGAGCGGACTTACGTGTTACGAACTACGGTGGGGGCAATACCAGTTGCAAAACCGTCGAAAAAGACCCCTTGACGGGAAAAGATGTGGAAGTCATGTGGGTCAAAGGCTCAGGCGGAGACATCGGTACTTTGACTCGACAAGGGATTGCCGGACTATATACCGAAAGACTGCGCAACCTCAAAAACGTCTATCGAGGCATTGAATTTGAAGACGAAATCGTGCCGTTGTACTACCACTGCTTGTACGATTTGGACAGTCGAGCACCATCCATCGATACAGCTTTGCATGGTCTCTTGCCCTTCAAACACATTGACCATTTACACCCCGATGCCCTAATTGCCGTAGCCGCTGCAAAAGACAGCCAACAAGTAACCAAAGAAATTTGGGGCGACACGATGGGCTGGGTCCCTTGGCAACGACCAGGTTTTGATTTAGGATTACAACTAGAAAAATGCCTCAGGGACAATCCAAGTATTAGAGGTATAGTGTTAGGAGGTCACGGCTTGTTTACTTGGGGCGACACTTCCTGCGATTGTTATAAAAACAGTTTAGAAGTCATCGAAATGGCTGCCGAATACATCGCTGCCAGAGAAGGTAAAAACCGACCCGTTTTTGGCGGACAAAAAATCAAGTCTTTGCCAGCAGAAGACCGTAAAAAGCAAGCCGCTAAATTAGCACCTATTTTAAGAGGACTGATTGGGGTTTCGGATAGGGGATTTCAGATTTCGGATAGTGACTCACCGAAATCCAACATCCGGAATCCGAAATCGAGAATGATTGGGCATTTTACGGATGACGAACGAGTTTTGCAGTTTATTAATAGCCACGATTTGGCTAAATTAGCCCCTTTGGGTACGTCTTGCCCCGACCATTTTTTGCGTACCAAAATTCAGCCGTTGGTTTTAGGGCTTTCTCCCAAAGTAGATTTGGACGATACGACGGCAATTAAACAAAAAATTCAACCCGATTTCGAGCAGTATCGAGAAGAATACACCGAATACTACGAAAATTGCAAATACGATAACAGCCCCGCTATTCGAGACCCCAATCCTGTCGTGATTTTATATCCTGGGGTGGGGATGTTTACCTTTGCCAAAAATAAGCAAACGGCACGAGTGGCGAGTGAATTTTATCTCAACGCCATCAACGTCATGCGTGGGGCCGAGGCTATCACAGCATATACGGCCTTGTCTAGACAAGAGGCGTTTGATATTGAATATTGGCTGTTAGAAGAGGCTAAATTGCAACGGCAACCTAAAGAAAAACCGCTTTCTCGAAAAGTGGCGATAATTACTGGCGCAGGCGGCGGTATTGGCAAAGCGATTGCCGACAAATTGGCCGAAGAAGGGGCGAATGTCGTCTTGACCGACATTAGCGAAGAACGTCTAATAGAGGCTAACGCTACTTATAAAAGAGATGTTTCCACCTATGCGGTGTGTGACGTCACCAATTCGCACGCTATCGCCGCTGCTTACGAAAGGGCTTGTTTGGAATTTGGAGGAGTGGATATCATCGTCCATTCGGCGGGCTTGGCCATCTCGAAGTCCTTGACCGACACCACGCTGAAAGATTGGGATATTTTGCAGGATGTGTTGGTCAAAGGGCAATTTAGTATGGCGAAAGCAGGCGTAGAAATTTTGCGCAAGCAGGCAATGGGGGGCGATATTATCCATATTGCTAGTAAAAACGGGCTAGTCGCTGGTAAAAATAATGTGGGCTACGGTACGGCTAAAGCTGCGCAACAGCACATGACGAGGTTACTAGCCGCCGAATTGGGCCCCGAAAAGATAAGGGTCAATACGGTGAATCCCGACGGGGTCATTGTCGGTAGTAAAATATGGGAAGGGGACTGGGCAGAAGGACGTGCCAAAGCAAACGGCATCACGGTCGAAGAACTCCCCGCTTTTTACGCCAAACGCAATCTGATGAACGAAATTATTCAACCCGAAGATATTGCCAATGGGGTGTTTGCCTTAGTAGCGATTCTGGATAAAAGTACGGGGAATATTATTAATGTGGATGGGGGGATGGCTGGTGCTTTCGTTAGATAATTTCTACGCAGATTTTCATTGCTCAAACAATTTTTAGAATGACAAAGAAATCTAAATTCGAATATCAAAAATCAGCCATCAACCAAAGAATCCGCAGTAAAATAAATGAAAGTTAAAAAATCAACGATTAACCAGTACAATCGACGCTACGAAAGCGACCACACCGAACAATTCGGCTACCTTAATTTCCAGCTAGACAAATGGGACGTCAACGCCGATGATATAGTCGAAAAGTTGCAAAAATTTCAGGTGGCCATTCCTAGCTGGGCTTTGGGTGCTGGGGGTACTCGATTTGCACGATTTTCGGGTGGGGGCGAACCCGCTACTTTAGAACAGAAAATTGATGATGTGGGCATTGTACACGCTATTACCCAATCGGCAGGCGCTATTTCCTTGCATATCCCTTGGGATATTCCAACGGATGCTGCAGCCATTAAAAAAAGAGCCCAGACGCACGGTTTGGTGTTCGATGCCGTCAATTCTAACACGTTTCAAGACCAACCAAATCAAAAGCATAGCTATAAATTTGGCTCCTTGTGCCATACGGATAAAGCGGTGCGCCAACAAGCCATTGACCATAATATTGAAGTAATAGAATATGGCAAAAAATTGGGGTCCAAATCACTCACCATTTGGCTGGCAGACGGTACTTCTTTTGCGGGGCAGCACAATTTTAAGCGCGCTTACCAACATACGCAATCCTCTTTGCAAGCTATCTATCAAGCCATGCCCAGCGATTGGCGGCTATTCATTGAATACAAACCTTACGAGCCGTATTTTTATTCGATGGTAATCCCCGATTGGGGAACGTCACTTTCTTTAGCGGAAGGGTGTGGGGAAAACGCTTACACCCTAGTGGATTTGGGACATCACCTTCCGAATACCAACATTGAGCAAATTGTGGCTATCCTAAAATTGAAAGGCAGACTAGGTGGTTTTCACTTTAACGACAGCAAATACGGCGACGACGATTTGACTTGTGGCGGCATCAAGCCCTATCAATTATTCCTCATTTTCAACGAGCTGATTGACGATGTGGGCTTACCGCAATCGAATTACGACGTTTTTCCACCCGTCATCCACGACCATTTTTCAAATATTGCTTGGATGATTGACGCTAGTCACAATTTGAAAGACCCTTTAGAAGATTTAATACAGAGTTTGGAGGCTATCCGAATTGCTTACGCACAGGCATTATTGGTGGATAGACAAGAATTGGAGGCGGCTCAATTAATCAACGATGTGGTTGCTTGTCAAGAAATTTTGCAAACGGCTTATCGAACGGATGTCCGCCCCTTGGTAGCCGAGGCCAGGCGATTGAGTGGCGGGGCGATTGACCCGATTGGGTATTATCGGCAGATGGCGATTCGTGAGGAATTAATAAAGGAGCGAGGAATGAAGGTGGTGGCTACGGGGCTTTAGGATTTCGGATTTCGGATTTCGGATTTCGGAAATGTCTCGAAACAAGGCTATTCTTAAAATAAATCGAGCTACTATGACTGAAAACGAACTACAAAATAGACTCAAGCAGTTTGCAATTGCGATTGTCAAGTTTGCGGAAAGCTTACCTATATTCTCTCGGTATGCGAACTGTAAAAAACCAAATTGTAAGAAGTGGTCCATCGTCGGCCGCCAATTACCGAGCAGCTTGCCGTGCCAAATCAGATAGAGACTATATTCATAAGATGGGAACAGTTGAAGAAGAGTTGGATGAAACTGAATTTTGGTTAGAATTTACAGTTGGGCTAGATGAAAAATTTCGAGACCAAGTTACACCGCTTTGGAAAGAGGGCGACGAGTTGCTGGTAATTGTTGTTAGTTCTATTGTGAAAAAGAAGAAAAATATGAAAAAGTAGATTTCAATGGAACGTTTCAAACGGGTGTTATCCAAGTCCGAAATCCCAAATCCCAAATCCGAAATGACGTTAATTTTCGACATCGGCAAAACCAACAAAAAATGCCTACTATTCGATGAGCACTATCAAGTAGTATGGAAAGCCTATGCCCAATTTGAAGAATTAAAAGACGAGGATGGTTTCCCCTGTGATGACTTAGTGGGCATTGTTCGATGGATAAAGCAAACCGTACACGAATTATTAAACAATGATAATTTTGACATTCAGTACCTAAATTTTTCCACTTACGGTGCAAGTTTAGTACATATTGACAAAAAAGGAAAACCACTTTTCCCGCTCTATAATTATCTCAAACCTTATCCGACGGATATTTTAACCCATTTTCACAAAAAATACGGGTCCGAAATGGACTTTGCCACCGAAACCTCCTCTCCACCTTCGGGTATGCTAAATTCAGGGATGCAGTTGTATTGGCTGAAAAAAACACAGCCCGAACGGTTTGCCCAAGTGGCTCATTCCTTACATTTTCCGCAGTATTTAAGCTACTCGCTGACGGGGATTCCCCAAAGTGATTTTACGAGCGTAGGCTGCCATACTGGTTTGTGGCATTACGCTAAAAAAGGGTATCACAAATGGGTAAAGACAGAAAATTTACAAAAAAAACTGCCACCAATCGTACCTTCTACCACACGGATAACTACCTCCATACAAGGAAAAAAAGTCGTGGTAGGAGCGGGTATACACGACAGTTCGGCGGCACTTGTACCCTATTTGCGAATGGCAAAAGTGCCTTTTTTATTATTATCAACGGGCACTTGGAGTGTGGCCTTGAATCCATTTAGTAACCAATTATTGAGTCACGAGGATTTAGCCAACGATTGTCTGAGCTATCTACAAATCAACGGGCAGCCCGTTCGAGCGAGTCGGTTATTTTTGGGTAACGAATATAAGCAGCAAGTAGCCCTATTGGCGAATCATTATCAGGTAGATTCGTCCATTTTTCAAAAAATAAAATTTGATACAGTTATTTTTCAAAAAATAAAAAAGATGTCGGCGACTTATTTTACCTTTAGCTCTATTAACAAAAATCGCCAACAGCCACCAACTACTCGTCTTGACCAG
>JBCCQK010000365.1:0-8816 GCA_039024375.1 Bacteroidota bacterium | reverse complement strand
TGTTCATTGTTCATTGTTCATTGTCTTCGTTGAGATAAAAATGACAATTTTTTTCCTTTGTTTCTGGTATATTTTTCTACATTTGAGATAGAAAATATTCGTTTGTTAAGAATATCGTATCCCAACTACCTTCAAAAAATTGAACACCTTGTTCAGAGTTATTTTTTCCTGCTTATGGTTATTGGTCGCTTCGTCACTCATAGGGCAGGCACCCAATTTGAGAATTGCGACCTATTCTATCGAAGAAGGTATTTCATCTCGCCTAGTTACAAGAATACAGAAAGACGATTTAGGTTTTGTTTGGTTGGCCACTCCAACTGGACTTAACCGATTTGATGGTTACGAATTTTTGCATTTTTCCACCCATTCTAAGGAGTTGGGCGTGCTCTCTGCGGATTATATTCAAGAAATAACGCCGTATAAAGATGAAAAACTTACCATTTTTTATCACCGCAGTCTGACTTTTTTTGATTTTATTAATCCACGGACTTTTGAAGTCAATCAGGTACAGGTCAATGCTGAGACAGGGGTTATTGGAGAAGTATTGAGTCTATTTGCTCAGAAGAGGGGTGCTGTTTATGTGCTTTCCCAAACAGAGGGGCAGCTATTCATTGCTCAGTTGAACGACCAAAATCAGTTTACCATTCTTCATAAAATGCCCATAGAGGAGCGATTAGACCCTGCCGATGCGCATCTAACGGTATTACGCAACGGAGACTGCCTACTTTTTTTAGGAAAATTGGGGGTGTGTTTGATTAATAAATCGGGTAATCAGTGGGTGTCCGTAGAAGGCGTTCCTTTTGAAAGGAATGGTCTTTTACACCAAACGTACTTAAAGCAAAGTGAGGGAGGCGCTACGTTTTTATCCATTGCAGAGTCAACGGGTGTATTCAAGTGGAATACGGAGACGCTAGAATTCGAAAAATTCGAGACACCCGCTGGCGAACAGCACCTATCAAAACTTTGGGAGGACGATGCGGGTAATTTACTGTTTGGGCAAACTTTAAATTCAATTAACCCTGGTGTTTTTGAATATCATCTGCTGGATACGCAGAACCGATGGAAAGATTTTTCTTTTTTTACGCAAATTGGTAAATATAACATAGATTTAGAAAGCCCCGATTTTTACGAAATGGCAATGGTGGCAACGGATGTAAGTTTTAAAATTGTGAAAAATAATGCGGCGGTTATTAGCAATTATTTAAACGGAGGAAACAACTCGGGGTCGAGGAATAACATTATGCGAGAAATTGTCCGAGGACCCAACCATTCCCTGTTTATTGCCCAAGAAGATGGTCCTTGGTGGGAGTACGATTTGCGAACTAAGCAACTAACGCCCAGAGAAGTGTTGGACGAGCAGACAAAACGCCCTATAGAATTGGATTGTAGCATGAATCTTTCCTACGACTCTATCTCCAATTGTTTGTGGGGATTTACTTGCGAGTCCGACTATGGTGGGGGTAAACTATTGAAGGTAAATATTGATACTTGGGAAGCAAAAAGCTACCCTTTCAAAAAGAAGATTCGTTCGATGTGTCGAACGGCAGATGGCCAGTTCTGGTTAGTTGGCTCGCTACGTGACAGCGATACGGAGGTATATTCATTTGATGAAAAGACGGGAATAGCAAAATTATATACAAACGAAGAAGGCTTGAACCCCGTCGCAAATGCTTATCCCACATTCATTAAATCGGGGAAGAACCAGCAAGTATATGTCGGTACTTCTAAGGGGCTTTTTATTATCAATGCTGCTAAAAAAACGGTGGATTTTATTTCGAAGGCGGATGAACTGAGCGACAATTTCATCGAAGCGCTGCTGGAACTTCCCAATAATGAATTGCTTATTGGAACGGCGCGCGGACTCAATTTTTTTAATACCAAGACTAAGGAAAACCGTATTCTGACCAAAGAAGATGGTCTCTCGGCCAATCATATTTACGAACTAATCCAAGGAAGTCGGCCTAATACTTTTTGGATAAGCACCATTCTGGGGTTGAATTTTTACGATGCGACCAAAAATGTCTTTAAACGTTTTTACGAGCAAGATGGTTTGACGCACAACGAGTTCAACCGTTTTTCGGTTTTTCGGGATGAAAATAACCAGTTTATATTCGGTGGCGTGAACGGATTGAATGTCTTTTCCGAAGCGGCTTTATTGGAAGGAAGTGTTAGTCCCACGCCTTTTTTAAGCCGAATAAAATATTTTGATACTAAAGCCAACGAAACGGTTGTTCAACAAACCAACTTAACGATGTTGGACAGAATAACCCTTCGGCCAAGCGACCGCTATCTGCAGTTATTTTTTGCTTTGGATGATTACAGCAGTCCCAAAAATAACCAATTTCAATATAAACTGGAAGGTTACGATTTGGACTGGCAATTGCTCGAAAAAGGGAATCAATTGACGTATAATTCGCTACCAGCGGGAACCTACAAGTTGTTAGTGAAGGGGGCGGGGTTGACGGGCAATTGGAGTAAAGAACCGTTGGGCATTGAAATCGAAGTACAGCAAATTTTTTACAAAAAATGGCAATTTTGGCTCTTCTGTGGCGTCTTATTGGCCATTTTACTCCAGTTATTCAATAAGTATCAGTTGGAACAACAATTGAAGGTAGAACGCATTCGCACCAAATTATCTAGTGATTTGCACGACGAAGTTAGTGGATTACTATCGGGCATTGCGATGCAAAGTGAGTTGTTGGAAATGACTACCTCGGACGAACAGAACCGCCCTAAATTAGAAAAAATCACCCAGACCAGCCGTTCGGCTATGAGTCGAATGAGCGACGTAATTTGGTCCATAGATGCTCGCAAATCCAGTGTATCGGATTTATTAGACCGAATGACAGAACACGCTATGGATATGCTGGAACCGATTGGGGTCCATTGGGATTTGAAAGTAGAAAACGTCAACCGAAAAAGTAAACTGCCCGTATTATTGCGGGAGAACCTCTATTTTATTTACAAAGAGGCCATCAACAACGTGGTTAAGCACGCCAATGCTTCTAAGGTCTCGATTCTATTTGCCAATAGGAATGGACAATTTATTCTTTCTGTCCAAAATGATGGAACCCCGAAGAATAGCGACCAAAAATCGTATAAAAAAGGTCAAGGCACTTCTAATATGGTCATGCGGGCCAAAAAAATTAAGGCACATCTGAACATCGAAACGGACAATGAATACACGGTGACGCTCAAACGGAAGCAATTGGCGTAGCCAACGATTTGGTTTTTTCTAAGGCCTGTTTCAAGTCTCCGATAATATCTTCGATGTGTTCCAAACCAACGGACAAGCGAATTAGTCCCGGTGTTAAGCCGACCGATAATTGTTCCGCTTCGGTCAATTTTGAATGCGTTGTGGAGGCTGGATGGGTAACAATAGACCGTGCATCCCCTAAATTAGAAGACAGGGAAATCATCTTTATTTCATTGATAAAAGCTTTGGCTCGATGATAGCCGCCCTTTACTTCAAAGGTGACAATTCCGCCGCCTAATTTCATCTGTTTTCGAGCCAAACGATACTGTGGGTGGGCGGGTAAATGAGGGTATAAAACTCGATTCACCTCATCGAATTCGTCAAAAAATCGAGCTACTTTTTTGGCATTTGAACAGTGTCTGTCCATCCGAACGGCTAAGGTTTCCAAACTTTTAGACAAAATCCACGCATTGAAGGGCGACATAGCGGGACCCGAATGTCGAATAAATAGCTGTACTTCCTGCATCAAATCGGCTCGACCGACAATGATGCCGCCGAGTACTCGACCTTGCCCGTCCATCCATTTGGTACCCGAATGGCTAACGATGTCCGCACCGTATTGAATAGGTTGCTGTAGATACGGCGTCGCAAAGCAGTTATCTACGCAATAGATTAGGTTGTGCTTTTTGGCAAAAACGCCCGCCGCTTCCAAGTCAATTAACGTCAATCCTGGATTAGAAGGGGTTTCTATCATTAATAATTTAGTATTTGGCTGGACAGCCGCCTCCCAACTATTTACGTCATCGGGTTCCACGTAGGTAAAGGTGATGTTCCAACGGGGAAGAATCTGGGTTAGAATTTGGTGCGTCGAACCAAAGACTGCCCGAGACGCAATCACGTGGTCGCCCGCTTTGACAAATGGTACGATACTATTGAACACGGCCGACATGCCAGATGCGGTGGTAAATCCTGCTTCCGCCCCTTCCATCTGACAAACTTTTTCAACCAATTCATCCGTATTTGGATTCGAGTAGCGACTGTATATGTTGCCTTCTGCTTCTCCCGAAAACATAGCACGCATGTGTTCGGCATCGTCAAACATAAAACTACTCGTGAAGTAGGCAGGAACGCTATGTTCTCGGTTGTGACTTCGTTCCGCTTGGGTACGAATGGCTTTAGTTTCAAATTTTTTCATTACGCTTATTTTTTCTAATTGCTTAGACAGAATTACTTTATATTTTTTGGACAGGATGAACATGATTTACAGGATTATAACTATGAATAAATTAAACCATGCTGATGTCTAAAGTCTAGCAGACCCGTGAACCCTACACCGAACAAAACCTACTTATTTCTTAAAAACTTCTTTATAACGGTGGTCAGCTGTGCATATTCAATCAAGAAACCGTCGTGTCCGAACGTGGATTTAACCTTTTTGTAAACAGCGCCTTTGACGTGTTTGGCGATAAATTTTTGTTCTTTGGGCGGAAATAATATGTCGGAAGTGATACCGATAACCAATGTTCTAGCCGTTATTTTAGCTAGGGCTTTTTTTAGGCCTCCCCGACCTCTACCTACGTCTTGGGTATCCATTGATTTCGAAAGACCATAGTAAGCTAACGGCTCGAATCGTTTCCGCAGTTTCAATCCTTGATATTTTTGGTAAGAGCTCGCTCGATAATCGTCGATTTTGGCCGTAGCATCTTGTTGACTTTGGTCGTACGTTTGGTAGTGTCGATAGGATAGCATCGCAATGGCACGGGCCGCTTCTAGGCCTTTATGCCCCGCATTGGGCGCATGAGTAAACAGCGTCTCGTCCGCTTCCATCGCCATGCGCTGCGTTTCATTGAACGCAATGGCCCAAGGCGAATGTTTGGCGTTCGTTGCAATGGGAATGACGTGTTTAAATAATTGCGGTTCTTGAATGGCCCATTCAAGTACTTGCTGCCCCCCCATGGAGCCACCTAGTATCACGTCAATTTTCTGAATACCCAGCTTTTGTCGAAGTAGCTTATGAGCGTTAACAATGTCCCGAATGGTAATCAGCGGAAAGTTTTGATGGTATGGTTCTCCCGTTTCTAGATTAATACTAGATGGACAGGTCGCCCCGTAGCAAGACCCTAGCATATTGGAACAAACGATGAAATATTCTGTGGGGTCAAATAATTTTCCTTTACTAATCAACCCATCCCACCAATCCATCGCATCCGCATTGGCGGTTAAGGCGTGACAAACCCAGACAACATTACTCTTCGTCGCATTGAGTTTACCGTAGGTGCAGTAAGCGATGTCTATTGATGGCAAGGTTTTGCCACATTCTAGCGGAAATTCGGCTTCGGAAGTCCACGTTTTGACGGTGCTAGCTTTGTAAGTATCTATCAAAATAGTATTTAAAGTCAACGAATAGGCTTTTGCTAAATTTGTCAGTCCGACGGCAACCCTTGGAAAGGTTGCAGCACTTCAAAATCTTGGTTTTAAACAAAAGGTAGGAGCAATCTACCCATTTTTTCTAAAATGTTCTCGCTTTTTACAAGTAGGGTCAACATTTAAAACGAATTGTGAAAAAATAGATTCGTTTAAAGCTGGAAATCAAGCTACCGTTGTGAAGTGTAAGCACTCGGTAGAACCGTTAGCGGAAATAAACAAACTTGTTGAATACGAATTACTGGCGTTTATATTTCCAATGTTTCCTATCGAAATAGGATTGGCGGGATTTGGCACCGATGTTTCTAGAAGGAAACCGGTTGCCAGGGTTTCGTCGAGCCCGTTCTCTTCACCCTTCTCTATAAAAACCCAAAAAAATGGGCGTAAAAGATAGAGGAATAGTACTTTTGCGCTGGCGGTTGTACTAATGTGAGTCAAAGCTAGGTGCTTTTTGATTAATATTCAAATTTACAGTCAAATTTTATTGTAGCCGATATAGAAAAATTAACTTATGAAGATAGAATTAACCCGTGCGGACGATGCTTACCATTTTATCTCTAGTAACGAAGATGGCCTCACCGTTGAATCAGACGGGTCTCCTGCCATTGGTGGAGGAAACAAAGCGATGCGCCCGATGCAAATGGTCTTGTCGGCAATGGCAAGTTGCAGTTCAATTGATGTTGTTATGATTTTGAAAAAGCAGCGACAGCGGTTAGATGATATTAAAGTCACGGTCGAAGGAAAGCGGGCCAAAGGCCAAGTACCCGCCGTTTTTACAGAAATTCATATTCATTTTGAGTTGACGGGAAATATCAAAGAAAACCGAGCAGAAAAAGCTGTTCGCTTATCGATGGAAGAATACTGCTCGGTGTCAAAAATGTTGGAAAAAACGGTGAATATTACGTACAGTCACGAACTGTATTTTGTAGAGTAGGGGAGAGGTTGAGAGGCTGAAAGGTAGAGTAGTTGATAGGTTTAAAGCTCCAATATTACATTTTCCAACGATGATTTTACAATCGCAAACACTCACTTTACGCTTAATTCAACTATCCGACTTGGAGGCGTTGTATGCCCTTCAGTCGAACCCTTTGGTAGCACAGTACAACACCATTGGTGTGCCCGACGATATGTCGTTTACCAAAAATTTAATAGTCAATGCCCTGAGTGATGTGGACTCTTTTGGGGTGACTAATTTTTGGTGGGGCGTTTTTTTGAAAAAGGAAGATAAATTCATCGGAGAAGCTGGTTTAAATCTAGCGTTGACACAGTACAAGAGTGCCGAAATTTTTTACGCTATCGACCCCCATTTTTGGCGACAAGGCTACGCAACGGAAGTGGTGGAAACCATTTTACATTTTGGGTTTGCTGATTTAGATTTGCACCGTATCAGCACGGGGGTGGCAACGGAAAATATCGCTTCGATAAAGTTGTTAGAAAAAGTAGGGATGAAACGAGAAGGACGCCACCGCAAAATCATGCCTATTCGAGGAGAGTGGTGGGATAATTATCATTATGCTATTCTCGATGAGGATTTTTTTGGTAACGTAGGGGAGTGATTGGTAATTGGTTGATTAGTGGTTAGTTAAGAAAAACTGTAACTACTTAGGTCTTATGGTTTTATGGTGTTTTGGTCTTATGGCACGTCACTAATGGGACAAAATTTTGTTTAAAAAAGTACTTGTTGGGTCAAAACGGACGCTACCGTAGAACCAGAATACCAAAATACCATAGCACTTAAGTAATTACGAAAAATTTTAAAAACATGAGTACAAGAAACACCATTGCGTTTATCCTCATCCTTGCGTCTCTCGCTTGCCTTTATCCGGGCTTGGTTAATCCTATTTTTAGCATTAAAATTGGCGCTAATTTACCACTCGTTGGGGAGTTGGTGGTACACGAAACGGTTCAGAGTATTTTGCAAACAGTTCGGACGTTGCACGAAAACGATAATACATTAGTGGCGGGACTGATTTTGTTGTTTAGTGTGCTAGTGCCTATTTTCAAAGCCATGATTCTATTAGCTGTTCTTTTTATCAAAAAAATTAAGTGGCGTAGCCAACTGCACAAGTTTGTTAAAGTAATTAGTAAATGGTCTATGGCAGATGTCTTTGTAGTCGGTGTTTTGCTTGCTAACTTAGCGACTACTTCGGAAGACTCCATCGAGGCGAAACTACACGAAGGGTTCTATTACTTTTTGGGATATTGTTTGATTTCGATTCTGGCTTCGCAAATAATGGAAGTGGAGTAAGGGACGTGTGAAAAATAATTCGCAACAGTTTTTCGAAAGTATTCAGTGTCAAAGACTCTTTTAGAGTTTGTACCCAGTTATGAGATATTCTCGACTACTCTGATTCACTATTTTGCCCTTATCTTGGATGTTTTTAATGTGAATGGTAAGTAGTTATATTTGTCTCACAGCCTTTTTTAACCAATCATATATCTTACATGCGAGTTTCATTTTTCTTACTAGTTAGCCTCTTTTTGACGAGTTGTACCGTGAGCGCACAAAAACAAGTAACTGCGCAAACAAAGACTGAGACTAAACTCCCTTACTATCAAATCCCTGACTATCCCGAAAAAATGACGGGCGGTGCGGCTATTGGTAGAGTCATAGACGGTCTAGGGTACCGCTACTATTGGGCAACGGAAGATTTGAGAGCCAAAGATTTGGCCTACGAGCCAGGTAATGGTGGCCAGTCGGCTGAGTCTGTTTTGAGGCATTTACATGGGTTATCTTTAATGATAATGCAGTCTGCTAAAAAAGAACCTAACGTCCGACCGCTACCCGAAAATACGATGACCTGGGAAGAACAACGGGCGGCCACTTTGCAAAATTTTAAAATAGCCAGTGATATTTTTAAAGCTGCTACGGACGAAGAAATGGCCACTTTTGACATTATTTTTCAAAGAGGAGAGCAGCAAAATAAAGTACCCGTTTGGCATTTATTCAATGGGCCATTAGATGATGCGATTTATCACGTCGGGCAGATTGTTTCCTTTCGTCGCTCTTCGGGCAATCCAATGAATCCTTTTGTTAATGTGTTTATGGGAAAAACAAAAGAATAATAAACTTTGTTCTAAACGGTTTAGCGGTTCCAGCACATCGAGTGCTGGAACCACTTTTATTAAGAAAAAATTAAGAATAAACACTAATAAACGGTAACGTCAAGAGAATGAAAAATAAGCGAAAAATATT
>JBCCQK010000364.1:0-8896 GCA_039024375.1 Bacteroidota bacterium | reverse complement strand
TCTAATGGTGTCGATGTATGTTGTAATTAGGAAGAAGTCGTCTAAGTTCGGAATATATTTACTGGTAGCTTTCTGAAAAGATTCATTAACGCAAAAATAAATATATTATATTTTTTATTGCGTTAATGAATCTTTTCAGAAAGCTACCAGTAAATATATTCCGAACTTAGACGACTTCTTCCTAATTACAACATACATCGACACCATTAGACTTCAATATACGAATAGAACGAGACGTGCTTTTTAGGTTTTGAACACTTGAAGTCCACCGAATTGCCTGTTATTTTTTCCAATATAACGTAAGACGAAACATTTGTTTACTTTTAGCCTTTTTTGTTTATCTCATTCAAGGTGAGGCACGATAAGTGTCTCACCTTATTTTTTAGCCCACTTTTACTCCTATTTTTTCTCCAAATACAACTCCTTCTTTTTCCATTTTTCGCAAAATTTTGGGTACTCTAAATCTCGGTCCGTATTGCTTTTGATAATATTCACATTGTTCAATAAAAGCGCTTATGCCGTAACTATTTACATATTGAAAAATACCCCCCGTAAAAGCGGGAAAACCCCATCCAAAAATACTTCCTAGATTAGCTTCGGGTACCGAGGTAATGACCTTTTCCTGCATACACCAAATTGCTTCCAGCACCTGTACAAACAGAAATCTCTCTTTTATAGTCTCCAAGTCATACTGTTCCTCTTCCCGAACTGGAAAATGCTCTACCAAGTCCGTCCACAACTTTTTTTCTTTACCATTATACTCGTAGAAGCCCGCTTTTTTAAATTTACCCGTCCGATTCAATTCTTCCGTCATTTTTTTCAAGGTCGTCACGGCGGGATGCGGTTCGTATTGGCTACCATAGTGTGCTGCCGCTTGGTTTTCGTAGGTCAAAACGAGACGCAATGACAAATCGTCGGCAAAAGCTAAGGCACCTTTAGGCATTCCTGCTTGTACGCCCAAATTTTCAATCAAAGCGGGCGGATGCCCTTCTTGCAACAACGTGATACCTTCTAAAATATAAGTATTCTGAACTCTAGCTACATAGAACCCCCAATCGTCTTTTACGACAATGGGAATCTTTTCTAACGTTCGCACAAAATCAAAAGCACGAGCGATGGTTTCGTCCGATGTTTTCTTTCCACGAACAATCTCTACCAACGGTACTTGGTCAACGGGATAAAAGAAATGAAGTCCCACGTAATTTTCGGGACGAAATGCCGATTTGGCCAATTTTGTGATTGGAATAGACAGGGTATTAGTTCCAAAGATGGCGTATTCGTCGATGAATCGTTCGGCGTCTTTCAACGCTCTGGATTTCACCATTTCGTTTTCGTAAACGGCTTCGATAATAATATCGCAATTTTCAAAATCTTCGGGATTGGCGGAAGTGCTGATATTTTGAAAAAGTACTTCCCGTTCCGTTTCCGAAATCGTCCCCGACTCCACCCGTTCGGCTAATTGGTCTTTTGAATATTGTTTTCCCAATTCGGCAATTGGTTTAGAAACGTCTTTTAAAACCACTTTAAGTCCTCGTTTGATACAGTCGTAGGTGATTCCAGAACCCATTCGCCCCGCCCCAATAACGCCTACCTGCTGTACTCGAAACTTACCGAACCCTTTGGGCCGATTGATGCCTTTTTTGATAGCGTTATAATCGTACCAAAAGGTCTTAATCATATTTTTGGTAGCGGGGTGTAAGACTAGAGCGGTAAAATTTCGACTTTCAATTTTGGTAGCAATGTCAAAATCTACTTTTGAAGCTTCTACTAAAGTATTTAAGATACATTGTGGTGCGGGGAAATTATTACGCCATTTATGTGCCATCTGAGCCGCCAAACGTTGAACTACTCTACCGATGCTTGGCCGCTTAGCAGTTCCTTTTGGTATCTGTCCCTCCTCCGTATCCCAAGTACGACAACTACTAGTATTCTTCATGAGCCACTCTTTGGCTTGTTCCAACATCATCCGCTGATTCGGAGCCACCTCATCAATAATCCCTACTTTAAGGGCTTCTCTAGGCCGATATTTCCTCCCGTTAGTAAGTATCGTATATGCCCGCTCCAAACCCAACAGCCACATCAATCTTGTTAGTCCACCACTACCCGGCATAAGTCCTAATTTTATCTCTGGGTGTCCAATTCTTATCTTTGAATCATCTATGACAATGCGGTGATGACAAGCTAAGGCAAATTCAAAACCTGCCCCCAGCGCATCTCCGTTGATGGCCGCTACCACTGGAACACCAGGATGTTCTAATTCTCGGAAAAATTGGTTAAGTGTCAAGGAATATTCGTAGATTTCTTCGGCATTATTGCTGTTCAATAAATATTCTAACTCTCCCCCTTCCAAGAAATTCTTTTTGGCGGAGGTAAAAATGATACCTTTTAATTTACCACTCGCTTTCTCCCTCTGCAGATGACGTATTACGGGCTTAAAATACTGATACATCTCGTGGTTAACCACGTTGAAGTGGCGGTCACCCATGTCCAAAGTCAAAGTGACAATATTATTCGTATCTTTTTTGTATTTTATCATATCGTGTTTTTATGTAACTGCTCAGAACCGAGAGTAGAGAGTCGGGATTAAAGACTCAGAATGTTGACCGACGAGAATAATCATCAAAATTTCTGTCGAGTTCCCCAAAATTCACGTCTCTTTTCTCTATCCTAAGTAGATATGGTCTTATTTTATATTCGTTCAATAATCATACATCCGCCAATTCCCGTTTCCGCACTAATGGCTACTAGACCTCGATGCAACTGCTGTCGCTCTAGTTCGTCCAATAATTTTCCCAGCAATACTGTCCCATTAGCGCCGAGCGACTCTCCGAAAGCGATATTACCACCACAGGGGTTAAAGCGCTCCTCAGGAATTTCAAATTTTCGTTGAAACAGTAAAGCAGGTGCAGCAAAAGACTCATTTACGTACCACAAGTCAATATCCTTGGCCGTCAATTTGGCTTTCGCAAGTGCCGTCTTGGTGGCCGCAATCCCTCCTAAATGCGTTAGCGTCAGTTCCGTGCTAGTGGTGTAAATATACCGAATTATCGCTCTCGGTTTTCGTCCTAATTGCCTTTGTAAGGATGGATTTCCCAGAAGCATCAATGCGGCACTATCCGCCGTCGATGCAATATTTTTTTGACTATGAACTGGATTAATTTTTTCTACTAAGGGATATTTTCGCAGCGCAATAGCGTCATAACCCACTCTATTTGCTTTTGAAAAAATAGGGACGGCCAAGGCAATCGTTTCTTCACTTTCAGTAGTATCAACGGTTTCATCTTTATCCAAAATAACTATTCCATTTTGGTCATAAATGGGAATTACGGACCGTTGAAGTACTGGTTCATCCAGTGCTTTTTGAGCTTTTCGAAGTGACTGAAAAGCGAAATTATCTAGTTGTTGTTTATCCAATTTTTTAATAGTTGCCAGCAAATCTGCCGCTACTCCATTTGGTATTGCTCCCATTCTGTTCAGCATGTCTGGGTCACTGAAAATGGCTCCTAGATTATTCGCTCGCTGAATCCGACTCATACTTTCTATTCCACCCGCCACCACTAAGCTATTCCAGCCCGACTTTATTTTGGTCGCTGCTAGCGCAATACTTTCTAAACCCGATGCTTGAAAGCGATTAATTTGCATTCCGGGCGTAGCTACTGACCAATTAGCCAATAGAAGCGCCGTTTTAGCTATATTATCTGCTTGGCCGCCCATCGGCATCACACAACCAATCAAAAAATCTTCTACTAATTCTGTTGGCAGTTCGTTGCGCCTCTGTATGGCTTTTAGACATTGGCTCAATAAATCGACGGGGCGAACCTCAAACAAAGCCCCTTGTTCGTTACCTTTTCCAAAAGGCGTCCGCAGAGAATCGTATATATAAACTTCTTCCATAGTATGTATTCAATTGTGAATCTTGCGCTCTTAGTCTTTAAAAGAAACCTATCAGTAGATAAAAAATCATTCTTTACTTCAAAAATCGGATTTTTAAACGTAGAATTGTAAGATTGAAGGCTCAGTAAAAAAATTTAAAATTACTAAAATAAAACTGTAAAGCGATGGCAAGAAAAGCAAGATTGACCGTGTTCTCCCGATTTTTAATATTAATGCTATTTGTTGGTCCTTTAGCGTTTTTGGGTGCCTCGTACTATAATGGCGAAGATGGCCTTCAGACGATTAAAGATTTATTTAATTCGGAAAAAACGGAGCAGGTTAATAGCACTCGAACCAATCGGAATGAGCCCGTCGAATCGTCTATCGATGCACTAGAGGTTAAGAAGTTAAAAGAGGAAATCGCCTATAAAGACAAGCGAATTGAAGAGTTGTATAAAGAAGTGGAAACCTTAAAGCGAAGAATTGCCGACTTGGAACAGTAAAAGAGTTGTGTAGAAAGTCATCACAAGTTGTTAGACCAAACACACCAATTCATCAAATTCAATCAACTTATTTTATGGACCAACCTATCTTGTTAGACTATTTCATCGCTCAAACGACGGGCAATAGCTTCTTGATGCAAACTGTTTTGAACGCCCTAGCTTTACTGCTAGGCGCAAGTCTCATCAAAGGGGTCACCATTAAGAATTTTCTGAGTGCGTTGTTGGTAGCTATTGTTTTGGCATTACTCAATGCTACTCTAGGCGCCTTCATGGATTTGGTAAGTGCGCCACTTCGCTGGATTACCTTGGGGCTATTTGCCTTTGTAGTTGATGCCGTGGTGATTCTAATTACAGCTAAATTCATGAAAGACTTTCGGGTAGATGGCTTTATTCCTGCGGTCTATCTGGCAGTTGCTTTAAGTATTTTTAACTTAGTTTTATCTATTTTCGTATAAAATAATATTAGGTAATCAGAAAGAGGTCAGAGTCATGGGTACCCTTTTTACACAACCCTTAACTTCTGACCTCTTTTTTATTCAGTTGAAAATAATGGAATAAGCAGCTCAAACGCCTAAGTCCTCGGACAGAATTACTTTGTATTTTAAACAGGATAAACATGATTTACAGGATTATGATAATCAACAGGTTAAATTATGCTAATCTTGGAAACCCGCTCGACTGCGCAGCGGGCGAGTCCTGTCAAAAGAATAAGCAAGTTAATTCTATAATGGCACTTATATTACTTCTTCCACTTAATCCCACAACCCGCACTCGGTCGCTGCAGAGCGGCAACGGGTCTTCCTACTAAAACTGCGTCCAAAGCAGCCCGTAAATCTTCCCCTGTAACGGGCTTTTCGGACCCTGGTCGCGAACCATCCAACTGTCCTCGATACACCAATTGGGCATCACCGTTAAATACGTAAAAATCGGGTGTACAAGCAGCGTCGTAAGCCTTTGCTACTTCCTGTGTTTCGTCGTACAAATAAGGAAAATTATACCCTGCTTCTTGCGCATGAATCGTCATTTTATCGGGTGCATCTTGTGGATAATTCACGATGTCATTGGAACTAATTCCGACAAAACTAACCCCTAATTCTTTGTATTCTTCTACCAATGCAACCAACGCTTCGTTGATGTGAATAACGTAAGGACAATGATTACAAATGAACATTACTACCGTCGCTACGTCGGACTGAACGTCCGAGAAACTAATATTCTCCCCAGAGACAGTATCGGGTAAAATAAAGCTAGGTGCTTTAGTACCTAACGGTAGCATATTTGATTCCGTTAAAGCCATATTATTAACTGTTTTTTTATTTTTCAAATAAGACAATAATCCTCTCTTCTACATTTCGGCGAAATTACATATAATTTGGAGAACTTGTGAAGACACGGAATTGAAGGGTGCATTTCTTTATTTAACCAACCGCAGCAGCGCCGCTTGCAACTGTTCTTTCCGACTTCTCGCCACGGGCACCGTCGATTTATCCACCATCACCACGTACCCGCCATCCCGCCGACTGTATTTTTTGACCGCTTGCAAATTGATTAAATGAGATTGGTGGACCCGAAAAAATTGGGCGTCGGCTAGCAGTTCGACGTACTCTTTCAAGGTTTGGGCAATGAGCAATTTTCGGCCGTCGATGAGGTAAAACCACGTGTAATTTTTCTCCCCTTGACAGCGAATGATATCTGCAACGGCGACAAACTCTACATGGTCACTCTGCGGCAAAGCAATCTTTTGAGGAGCTTCTAATTTGTTGGACAGCAGTAGTTCTAGTTGCTGTTGCCGCTGCTTTTTTTCTTGATTAACCAATACTCGATTGACGGCTTTTTTGAGTTCCAAGGCGTCGATGGGTTTTAGTAAATAGTCGATGGCACAGAACTTAATCGCCCGAATCGCATATTGGTTGTAGGCTGTCACGAAAATGATATCGAAGTCAATTTGGTCAAGGCTTTCCAATAATTGGAAGCCGTCGCCCAAGGGCATGGCAATATCCAAAAAGACCAAATCGGGCTGCTTCGTTTTGATTTCATCTAAGGCCGTAATCGCCGAGTCGGCTTCGCCAATGATGTCCACTTCTTGGCAATAACTAGCCAAGGCTAAACGTAGATTTTCTCGATTATTGGCTTCGTCGTCCACGATGATTGCTTTGAGATTGGTCATTTTTCCGTTGGTATGATTAGTTGAACAATAGTTCCCGTTTCCGTTGGGTGGATAGTACTTCGGTCACGAATAGACAATAGTTGGTTCGACGAATCGGGTTGCAATAGCTGCAATCGTTGACGAATCAAAGCCATGCCAAAACTCTTTTGGTGGGCTTTATGCCGTTGTTGCTGCTTTTTAGATTGCTCCACTCCAATACCGTTATCCGTCACCGTACAAGCTAAGCCGTCGGGGTGCGGCTCGATGTTTATCCACAAGTTCTTAGCGCCCTTTTTGGGCATCAGTCCGTGCAAAATGGCATTTTCAACGATTGGTTGGAGCAGCATACTCGGCAGATAGGTATTAAAAGCGTCGATATTTTCGTCAATTTGAATGTCGTAATCGAATGGCGTCCGCAGGGCTTCTAAACTACAATATTGCCGAATGGCGGCCATTTCTTCTTCCAAAGTAATAAATTCTTGTTCCGAATTGCGCAGTATTTTTCTGACCAAACCCGCAAACTGCGTTAAATAGCGGTCGGCTTTAGTGTCCTCTTTTTTGCGAATCAAATTTTGAATCGAACTTAGGGCATTAAATAGAAAGTGAGGATTCATCTGCGCCCGAATCCCTTTCAACTCCAACTCGACCAACTGCCGCCGTCGCTTTTCTCGTTGGGCTAACACCCGTTTCCTTTGGATGTGAACGGCACTTAGTAGCAACAACACAACGGCAATAATGCCCAAATTTCGCCAAAAAATGGGCGTCGGTTGCCAGAAGCGTCTAGGAGTTGGCTTTGGTAAAATGGCGATAGCTGATTTCAATTTATGAAAGGAATTTAAATCGAAAGGGCTGGCCGCCACCGTTCCCGTAGAATCAATCAAATAATAATTATTGCCTCGGTTGTCGATGCGGTAACTGTCTCGTAACGTCCGCATCTGCGTATCGGAGACAAAAAGGACTGTTTCGTCGTACAATTTTTCGTCCAACGGTTGTTGGGGCTGCTCGACAATACTCACCGTCGGTAAGTCAATGTCCAATTCCGTTTTGATAGCTTGTAAATCGGTTTGTGCGTCCCTTAAATTCTGAGCAACACCAATGTGTACCAAACAGAATTGTCCCAGAAAGTCGCTTAATCTAATAGTATCTCCGAGGCTATTGGCAAACGCCCAATTCGGCGCTTTTTCGCCCGTATTTAATACTCGAAATCCTTCACCAAGCGGAAGCGATAAATTAGGGTCTTTAAAATCAGCAATCTCCAAAAGGTCCGTTTCTAATTGAGCAATTTCTTTTAAATCTTCATAGACTTGGTTTAAATGTTTTTTCTCAATGTACTGGTGTCCAAAGGTCAGTAGCAATCGTCCAAAGCGAAAAATGTTTTCGGGCGAATACGTCAGTTTTGCTAATTCAAAAAAAGGGGCTTGGCGGTAAGCAATTCGCCGTTTTACGTAAGCACCCTGCAACAAGACGGCTTGAAATTCTAAATATTGGTCAAGGTCAAAATCGTAATTCGGGTCTTTGGGCAATCGAAATAAATATTTTTCCAAAGACTGGGCATACTTTTTATACTCAGCATCAATCTCCGCATCTTTAAATTTGTAGAACCAAGTGGCATTATACCAAATTTGTTGTGCATAGAAAAACCGAATGCGCCGTTCGAAGTGACTAAAAAACTCGGGACTAATTTCCCCTCGACGGTTCTCCAGAAAAGCCATCTCTCGCCGTTCTTTTTGTCGCAATTCGTTCAGAAATTCCAGCTGCGTTTTCCGCAATAAATACCTATCCAAACCGCTCATCGTGGTATCGCCCCGCATTTCGTGATAAAAGTCCAATAGGAATTGATTAGCCATTGTTTGATTACCCGAAAATTGTACCTTTCGGTAAAATGCGTTGGCGTCAATTTCGACAAATAAGCTGTCGCCCGGCTCCAAATACAACACCAAACCGTTCCATTCGTGTAGTGCATTAAAAATGGTCGGTTCCTCCAAATCGGTCGTCAGTTTGAAGTAACCAAATTCGTCTAATTCTACTTTTCCTCGCCCCCATGTCCGCACCTGACTCCCCGCCAAAAAACCCGAAATGTCAACCTCATTGACGCGGGGTGATTGGATACGACCACAGATAACCGTTCGTCGAGGTGGATGAATGGGTTTAAAAAAGTAAACGGACGTTTTATCGAATTGCTGAAAAGTTATTATCCGTTGGTAATGCGCTTCTGCCGTCCAAGATTGCGACCACAGATTTTTTAAAAATCGTTGCAAATGGTAAAAATTGAAACTGGTCGGTAAAGTGTTTTCATCTATTTCCATCGCTGCCCAGCCTTCTTTTAGTAATCCTTTTTCTTTGGCTATTAGTAACGGTTGTCGGCTCAAATTTC
>JBCCQK010000363.1:0-8898 GCA_039024375.1 Bacteroidota bacterium | reverse complement strand
ACTATGAAAAAAACATTTGTCCTCTCCGCATTTTTTGCGCTCTGTTTTTTCCATTTCTGCTTTTGCTCAAACCGTTGTAGATATTGTGGTCGAAAGTCCTGACCATAATACTTTGGAAACCGCCGTAGTCACCGCAGATTTAGTAGAAACTTTATCGGGCGAGGGACCATTTACCGTCTTTGCCCCAACCGACGCCGCTTTTGCAGAAATTGGTGCTGATGTATTGAACAGCCTTCTAGCCGACCCCAAAGGAGCCCTAACCGATGTGTTGTTTAACCACGTGGTATCCGGCGTTGCCGATGGTAGTAATATTTCCGATGGACTACACATTGGTAACCTGCTTGGAGAAAACCTAACTTTCACCATTAACGGCGATGGAATCTTCATCAACGGCGCACAAGTCACCGTAGCGGATATTAAGGCAGATAACGGCGTAGTACACGTCATTGATGCCGTCTTGGTGCCTGCTCCCAAGGCACCCGAATTACCCGCTACCGTTATGGATATCATTGCTGGCAGTGAGGTACACACACAGTTAGAATCTTTGATAATGATGGCTGGCCTAGAAGATGATTTGCGAAGTGATGGTCCTTTTACTGTCTTTGCTCCCGTAGATGCTGCTTTTGCTCAGCTTCCAGCAGACGTAGTAGCTAGTTTAACGGCCGACCCAATGGGGGCATTAGCAAGTGTGCTTACCTACCACGTTAACTTGGGGGTAGCCAATACTACGAATATTTTCGATGGTAAAATGGTAACTAATTTAGCGGGTAATAATCTCAACTTTAGCGTAACTGACGATGGCGTTTTTGTTAATGGCGTGAAAGTTAGTGCAGCTGATTTGCAAGCTAAAAATGGCGTTGTCCACGTCATTGACGGTGTTTTACTAGCCTCTACCGTTATGGACGTGATTGCTAATAGCCCTGACCATACTCAACTAGAGGCCTTATTGATGATGGCTGGACTTGACGATGATTTACGAGGTGATGGGCCATTTACCGTCTTTGCACCAACGGACGCCGCCGTCGGTAAATTATCTGCGGATGTGGTAAGCACTTTAACCGCCGACCCAACTGGCGCTCTAGCAAACGTATTATTGTATCATGTAGTGAGCGGTGTTGCCAAGGCAGGTTCGCTTTCGGACGAGCAACGATTTGCTACGCTATTCGGTAGTAATGTGACGGTCTCGATTAACGGAGATGGTGTGTTTATCAACGATGCACAAGTAACCGTTACGGATATTCACACTGATAACGGCGTAGTACACGTAATTGATACGGTTTTAGTGCCGTAGAAAAACAGTAAAATACTAGTTACTCCCATCAAGTTTTCCACACTCTGATGGGAGTAATCTGACGCAGGCACTAGAAGACCTAGAAGAAAACGATAATCACCTTTCCTTATCGACTGTAGAAGATATACAACCCACATTTTATACTTTTTCCTCACCTTCCATTTGTCCTCATTCGTCAAGCTGCCTTTTAAAAATTATGCCTTGTTTTGGTACGAATGTTCGCTGGAATAATCAATGGCAATGTGCTATCAATTATCAGCATCCTCTTAATTGCGAATATGCCAATCAAGAAGTGGCGGCTCAATCGAGGTGGGCCGTAAAATGGTCTTATTCTTTTTAATGTCGTTTTTTTGACAAACCGTAGAGGAATTAACGATATTTTTATTAGTCAGATAAAGTACATTTCTCAAAAATGTGTCTTCTCATTATAGCCCCTATTTTTTACAATTGTTCTTTGACCGTATGGCCGTCAAAGGACGTTCAAAATTAACCTAACTAAATATATGAAATCACTTTCACTAAAATCACTTCCACTAATTGGTTTATGTGCTCTCCTCCTCTTCGCTGCTTGCGGAGAAAAGGACACTACCGAAACAGGCAATTTGGCACTTAACTTTCAATTACAGTACGACGGGCAACCACTCGTCATGTTCGACCGCTACGAATATCCCAACGGAATGGAGTTCTTTTTTACTCGATTCAATTTCTATTTGTCCAATTTAACTATCAATCAAACTGGAGGAACTAGCTCAACTGCATCTATTTCACTCAACGAGGTTGATTTTCTCAATCTAACAAGTGACCACGAATCCGCAGCGGGTGCCGCCGAAGGTACGACCGTCGTCTTTGAAAACGTCGCACTGGGCCTATACGATAACCTTCAATTTGATATAGGCGTACCCGCCGAATTGAACGGCAAACGCCCTAGAGAATACCCCAACGACCATCCATTGGCCGACACGGGTGAATACTGGGACAGTTGGAATAGCTTCATATTCAGCAAAACAGAAGGAAAAATTGACACGGACGGCGACGGCCAAGCAGAGTTGGGTTTAGCTTACCACATCGGCGGTGACGAAACCCTACGTAACTTAGTTTTAGACAAAAGTTTTTCCATAGAAAACGGGCAAACAACCACTGTAACCATCATCATCGAAATGAAGCGAATGTTCGACGACGGTACGACCGTTTACGACCCACTGCAAACTGCTCAAATACACAGCTTAACGCAATTGGGCGAAGCGAATATTTTGGCCGATAATCTGAAAGCAGCGTTTAGGTAATGATGAATGATGAACGATGAATGATGTCGGGATGTATATCTCTAGATGAATCAATTTTCTCTCACTCCCCTATTCCCTCATCACCCTACTTCCTTACTCCCTTATCTTCTCATCACCCTATTCCCTTATCACCCTATTCCCTCATTTCCTCACGATTCACCTTTCGGCCTATCCAACCCTCAACCTTTAAACCTTCAAACTATAAACTTTAAAAAATAATTTAATATGACTAAGTATTTTCGATTACTACCTCTTTTAGTATTAAGCCTTCTACTTTGGAACGCTTGTGGAGAAGACCGAGGCGTAGAAACAACGCTCGACCTCCAGTACCAATTTACCATCAACGACGAGCCGTTACAATTGGGTAAAACGTACGAAGTGGGCGGAACAGCCGTACAGTTCGACATTGCTCGCTTTTACGTTGGTGGTATCACACTTGAACCGCCTACTGGGCCTTCGTTGAGATTTGAGGATTTGTATTTCTTAGTACATCCAGAAGAAAGTAATTACGAAATAGGAGGCTTCGATTTTGCTCCTTACAACAAAATGAATTTCTTTGTGGGAATCGCACCCGAGATTAATAGTCAAACCGAAGATGATTTTACCACTAGGAGCGCCAACGACCCATTGTCCGTTCAAGACCCTTCTATGCACTGGAACTGGAACTCGGGCTATAAATTTATCCGAGTTGACGGGCAAACGGATACGGACGGCGATGGCGTAGTTGATACCCCGATGGCTTTCCACATTGGTACGGATAATCTCCTCAAAACGCTTTCTTTCGATACGCCCACACTCCAAGAAGGCGCCAATACCTTCACGTTTACTCTGGACCTTAATCGTTTGTACCAAGACATTAATTTGGCCGAAGATTGGAGTACCCACACGGGTAATAATTTACCGTTAGCCCAGCAGTTTTTGGGTAATTTTGAACAGGCATTGACCATACAGTAGAGATATGAATGATAAATGATGGGTGATGAATGATTCGTACAGTTTAGCTGCTATTTATTACTTATCAACCATCATTTTCATTTAGGCAAAATAAAGAAAATAATTAGCCAGTTAGACCAGCTATTTTTTCTTTTAAGATGAAGGAATGTAAATTCCTGAACCGCAAAGCGGACGGGCTGCAAAAGTTCTTGCATAATGGATTATGGAAGCACTTTTTAAGTTTCTTAAAAGGACAAAGAGCGGTATAAATGGATGATTATTAATTTTATTTTGCCTTAAACAAAAATACAAGACATACGATTCAATAATGCACACAAAACCATTTTGTCTCCTTCTGCTTTTTTACTACTTAATCGGCTGTCAAAATGAAAAAAATAAACTACCGACTGCCTATCCCTTAGCGGTTGCGGCACATTTCCTCGAACCAGTTATTCCAAGTAATAACCCTCTGACAGTAGAAGCGGTGGAATTGGGCAAACGATTATTCTCCGACCCCATTTTATCGAAAGACAGCAGTATTTCGTGTCAAAGTTGTCACCTACCCAAATTGGCATTTGCAGATTCCGTTGCCATCAGTCCAGGGGTTGAAGGACATTTGGGCTTTCGAAATGCGCCTACTTTAATGAATACGGCTTGGTTAGACTTAATCAATAAGGATGGCGGGGTTGCCAAATTAGATATGCAAGCCATGACGCCCATCGAAGACCACGACGAAATGGGGATTTCGGTACTAAAAGTGGCCAAACGATTGAATCAAAATTCAAGCTACGTAACGCTCGCACAAAAAGCCTACGGACGACCACTCGACCCTTTTGTAATTACTCGCTCGTTGGCTAGCTATTTAAGGACTTTAATAAGTGATAATAGCTCTTACGACCAGTACCTAAATGGTAACGAAACCGCTATGACGGAAGCCGCCATTAGAGGGAAAAATTTATTTTTTGGTGAAAAAACTAATTGTAGTCGATGCCACTCAGGGTTCAATTTGACTAATAACCAATTTGAAAATAATGGACTCTACGAGCAATACAAAGATAATGGCCGACAACGAGTAACTTTAGAGCCGTCCGACGAAGGAAAGTTCCGAATTCCTACTTTGCGAAATGTGGCTTTAACCGCTCCGTATATGCACGATGGGTCAATAAAGGACTTAAAATCGGTGATAAATCACTATAATAGAGGAGGGAAAGGTCACCACAATCAAAATGAATTAATTCGTCCTTTGAATTTGACCGAGCAAGAGCAAGAGGATTTACTAGCCTTTTTGGAAGCCTTGACGGATAATGACTTGAAATAATTCCATAAATTAAAACAATGTCAATTTATATACGATTTCCCGATTGATTTTGGATGTTTTACGTCCTTTCTCCAATAGTACCCAACCCTCGAGTCAATTCCTTGATAATGCCTTTTTGCCGAGGGTCATACAACCAATTGGTATCGAACCGTTGTAGAATTTCACTATTGGCTTCTTTCGAGAGGGTCAAACTGTGAAACTCCGTTCCTTTATTTTGTTGGAAAAAACGAATATCGTCCAACACGTCTTTATCAATTCGATACATAATAAAATCCGAAATCATTAACACATCAGCGTCTTGGTAATCATTCCCTTTTAACTGTCGAAGTGCTTCGCTTAATGCCAAAGAGGCATCCGTTCCGCCGTTGAAAGACATCCGCAAAAAAGCGGCCACTTCTTCTAAAGAATTGTAAATATCGTACAAGTCAATAGTCTGGATACCAATAGAAAAATTGATTAGAAAAGCCCGTCGATTATCTTTGATGGCCATTTTTAAGATACCCAAACAAAGCACTTTGGCAATTTGTTCGGGTCGTCCCGTCATAGATTCACTTGTATCAACTAGGACTATAAAAGGGCCTTTTTCCTTTTGTTTAACTCGTGAGTGGACTTCCATGATGTTATTTCGGCTATTGACCAAGCGGCGGTCTTCGTAGCGAAAAGTCAACAGTTGTTTATCTACGTATTTTTTCAAAAACAAAGATTCGGTCGTTGCATCACTCAATAACCCCACTTCGGAACTGACCAAGTTGCTTAAATCTTGGCTTTCGTGAACGCCTACAATTTCACTTTTTGCTAATCGGTCCACCACCCACTCTCTACGAACAATAGTCTTTTCGAAGGTCTCTTCCTCCATCACAATTTCTGCCTCTTTCATTTCGCCCAGTAAATCCACCAACTCCCTAATAGAGTCCTCATTTTGGAGTAAATCTTCGTATTTGTCCAATACGTCAAAGGACGTATCTTTCCACAACTCTCGAGACATATCCCAACCCAAATATTTAGTAACGGGGTCGAAAAGTGACTCCATTTTTTTGTAACCTTCGACTTTGGCTTCCAACAATTTGGAATAAATATCTTCCTCTTCTTCAAATTTTTTTAGTTGATAAGCTAATATTTTTCCCTGTAATAAAGCGTCCCATTGCGATAGTAAATCAGTAAAGATTAGTTCAAACTTTTGCTTTTCCTCTTCGGTTCTTTCGGTGAGTTCTTTTTGAAAAAAGGATTTAAAACGGTCAGCGTAAAATTCGGTATCTAATTCTTGACGAGTGTAATGTCCTTTTAAGTAATTGAGCAAAAAAGGATATCGTTCATTAAATATTTTAAGTGGCGTAACGGCCCATCCTTTCAACAAATCTTCTTCGTCGTGGTAAGGGTTCTGCGTTCGGACTTTGGCAAACGTCTTTCGCATCCAATACAAAGTGTCGAGTACGACGTGCTGCGTTATTTTTTGATTGCCGTGTAAAAGCGGCAATAAATTTTCAATCGAAAAAATACCTTCTAACGCCCGTTGAAAATACTTAAAATACTGGTCGTTAATGTCGGGTGACTGGTAATCTAAACCTTCAATTTTATGTCGAAAATATTCAATTAAGTACCGACGCGACTTTCTATCCAGCAAGTTGCCAAATTCCACGAATCGCTCATATTCCTCTTCTATTTTCTGTTGAATATCTTGCATATTTAATCAAAGATTGAAACATTAAATTTCTACCCTACCGAAGCGTAACTAAACTGTAGCTTTTCTAATCGCAATAATAAGTTTTGTAATGCTAGTCTAACTTCCTCCAAATTAGCACTAACTACTTCGCCCATTTCTTTAGCGACGAATAAATTGTTCCCAACATTATTCAACTCATTTGGCCCCTCCTCGTTGATTTTTTGCTGTTGTTGTTGAATGTAATGGTTAAGTTGCTTGAAACGGTCGTCCCAAAATTTGATGACGACTTCGTGTGGTTGCTTCGGTATCAACTCAACCCGTTCGTTTTGACGGGTTTCTAATTGAAAAGTCTGCAAACTGCCATTGAAGTTAACGACAATCGTATTTTCTTCTGCACCTTTTCTCGCTTTGATGCGGTGTAATAAATTTTGGTTCACGTCGTAAAAATTAACCACTTTGTCCTCGTCTAAACTCATTTCTCGGAACTGTTCGATAGTGATTAGTTCGCCTTTAAATTCCGTTTTTACTTTTTTAATTTGATAAAATCGCTCTTGAACAGGTAGTAGTTGGTCTTCCACAACAGTGTTCTTAATCTGCGTTTCCTTAGCCACATCTTCTTCAAAATCCGTTACTTCCTTTTTCAAAGCATTTAGATTAATCGCCATCGAATAGCCGTGTTTCCGAATGGCTTCGGTAACCATATCTCGAATCACTTCCCGATGGTCGGGACGATTCCACAGGCAGTGTTCCATCAAGAAGCAATCCATCAAATCGACCTTTTGGCGGCCATTCAAAAAAGCGGCCGTTCGGAGTAAACGGATAATTTTTTTCCAACGGCGGTCGTAGATTTTTATTTGGCGCTCAGCGTTATTGGGTCGTACGTTGAATTCCTCTATTTTATACATCACCAACTGAATGGTGTTCAATACTTCAGCGGGCACTTCGATGTCGTTTATTTGTTTTGTCCATTCTTCTAGTTCGTCTTCTTTTAACTTAAGTTCCTGTGGTACATTATCTACATATACGTCCTCTGTACTCACAATCATGTCCACAAAATTCTGGAAGCTTTTAATTTTTCCAATCTCCAAACGAACTAAAAATCGGTCCCAAATAGGTTCCAAACTTTTATTTTTGGGTGGCAATTCGTTGGAAGCAGTAATAATACCTCGTATGTTAACAGCCATATCCTGCTCCCCATTTCGGTAAATTTTTTCGTTCAGAATGGTCAGTAAGGCATTTTGAATAGCAGGGCCTGCTTTCCAAATTTCGTCCAAAAAGACAATATTTGCGCCCGGTAAGTAGCTGTCCGTCAAACGTTCGTATTTATCTTCTTCTTTTAATTTTTTGATGGAAATGGGACCAAATATTTCATCGGGAGTACTAAACTTACTCATCAAATATTCGAAAGACGTACCGTCTAAAAAGGCGTGTTTCAATCGGCGAGCAATTAAACTTTTCCCCACTCCAGGAGGGCCTAGTAAGAAGATACTTTCCCCCGCAATCGTTGCTAGAAAAGAAAGTTGAATAGCCGTCTCCCGCTCAAAAATACCTTTTGATAGTTCTGTTAATAAATCCGTTGTACGTTGTCTGACGGACTGCTCGGTCAATACTTCCATTTAAATACTTGATGTTTTAATTTTTTCTGTAGCTTCGCTATTGCGAACACTTTACTCTTTTTAGCTTAACAATAGCTAGAATTGAAGGTTGTACAAATAGGTCGCTCATTTTTAAATCTTTACAGCAGCACTATCAAAATGAAAAGAGACAAAATTGTTTACTGGGTGGCAACGGACTTATTGAGCCTAATGATGACTGGTTCGGCGACGATGTATATTTTGCAGTACGAAGAGGTAGCTAGAGTTTTTACGGCGGCAGGTTTTCCTACTTACATTATTTACTTTTTGGCTACCTGCAAATTTTTGGGTGTCCTTGCTATTTTGACGAAGAAGAGTAGGATGTTAAAAGAATGGGCTTATGCTGGCTTTTTCTTTAATTTTTGTCTTGCTTTTATGGCACATATGAATAGTGATGGAGCATTAGCAGCGCCCATTATTACAATGATTTTGCTATTTATTTCTTACTTTATGGATAAGCAAGTTTTTAGCTAAGCTGTTTATAAGCATTCCGAACCAGTCTTTTGACGACTAATCGGTGAAAGGGTTTGATAAGGGTCATGTATATCTTTCCAAGTTTATTGTTGTATTCTACTAGGGTGACAACTTTGATATTGTAGGTTTCTGAATCATCGTTAGCCACAACTGCTCTGAAATTTAGGTGAGAATCATTGGCACCTAAAACGATTTCTTTTTCAGAAATAGCAAAAATTTTGAAGAAGGAGACGTAGCCGCCAACCTCAAATTCATCGTTATAATCTTCGGGCATCTCAAATTTTAAGCCGACTAATGAAGCTAGT
>JBCCQK010000362.1:0-8898 GCA_039024375.1 Bacteroidota bacterium | reverse complement strand
GATGAGAGAAAACATAAATTTCCGCAAGGAAATAAAACATAAATAGGTCTTATTTTCAAACAGCGTACGCAAGTCAGCGTCGAAATAGAGACTTCGTACACGCCATAATTTTACATTTAAACTTTCTTTCGGTCAATAATTGTCCAATAATATTTTCAGAAACGCTGGGATGTTTCTTGGCTTTTAGTGTACCTTTGCATCCCGTAATTAAAGTTAGAAACTAACTATTTAGAACAGAGAGTAGAGAATAGGGAGTAGAGATTTAGCATATTGACAAGTTAGTGATAAATCGAAACCTTATCGTACTTCTTTTCGAATCACGTCTCTATTCTCTCAATGAAATGGTCTCCCTTCTCTGCTCTAAATAAGTAAGTTAGTAAAAACAGACAAATGACTAAATACATCTTTGTTACGGGCGGCGTTACTTCTTCTTTGGGAAAAGGCATCATTGCGGCTTCCTTAGCCAAACTACTACAAGCAAGAGGCTTTTCTACGACCATCCAAAAATTTGACCCTTACATTAATGTGGACCCCGGTACGCTGAACCCCTACGAACACGGCGAGTGTTTTGTCACGGACGACGGCGCGGAAACGGATTTGGATTTGGGCCACTACGAACGCTTTCTGAATATTCCCACCTCACAAGCCAATAACGTCACAACGGGTAGAATTTATCAAACTGTTATCAACCGAGAACGAGAAGGCGGCTACTTGGGAAAAACCGTACAGATTATCCCGCACATTACGGACGAAATCAAGCGGCGTATTCAACTATTGGGGCAAACGAACCAGTACGATATTGTCATTACGGAATTGGGCGGAACGGTTGGAGACATTGAATCTTTGCCTTATTTAGAGGCTCTACGTCAAATGCGTTGGGACTTGGGCAGTGATAATTGTCTGGTCATCCATCTAACTTTAATCCCTTACCTAAAAGCGGCTAAAGAACTGAAAACCAAGCCGACGCAACATTCCGTTAAGGAATTGTTGATGAACGGTATCCAGCCCGATATTCTCGTATGTCGAACCGAACACCCGATTAATGACGACATTCGACGGAAATTGGCGCTGTTCTGTAACGTCGAAAAATCTTCGGTGATTGAATCTATCGACGCCGCCACGATTTACGATGTGCCGTTGTTGATGCTTAAAGAAAAATTGGACACCAACGTGATTTCCAAATTGCGTTTGAAAGATACCAAAGAACCCAATTTGAAGGCCTGGAAAGCCTTTTTAGGAAAATTAAAAAATCCGTCCGATGAGGTGCATATCGGTTTAGTTGGAAAATACAATGAGTTGCAAGACGCCTACAAATCCATTCACGAAGCGTTTATCCACGCGGGCGCCATCAACGAATGTAAAGTGATTATTGACCCCGTTCATTCCGAACAGTTGGAAGGGAATTACGAAAATGTGGCCAAACGGCTCAAAGGTTTAGATGGTATTCTAGTGGCGCCAGGTTTTGGCGAAAGAGGGGTCGAAGGGAAGATTCATGCTATTCAATATGTGCGAGAAAATAACATCCCGTTTTTCGGCATTTGTCTAGGCATGCAGTGCGCCGTAGTTGAGTTTATGCGCAATGTCGTAGGACTGTCCAATGCGGCTTCTGCCGAAGTGGACCCCGAAATTGAGCATCCAGTTATTGACTTGATGCCTGATCAAAAGAAAATTACGAAGAAAGGGGGGACGATGCGATTGGGTTCTTACGAATGTAAATTGCGACCCAACTCGAAAGCGGCCAAAGCTTATAAAAAACAGACGATTACCGAACGCCACCGCCACCGTTACGAGTTCAATAATGCGTATTTAGAACAAATGGAAGCGGCGGGTCTGATTCCTTCGGGCATCAATCCGCAAACGGAATTAGTTGAGGTTGTAGAATTGAAAAAACATCCTTGGTTTGTGGGTGTACAGTACCATCCAGAACTAAAAAGTACGGTGGAGAATCCACACCCGTTATTCGTGGCTTTTGTGAAGGCCTGTATGAAGTAAAAAAGAGGTCAGATTTGAGACCGTTTCACTGTCAGAAGTCAGACATATAATGTTGACAAACTACTAGCAGCAATCATCAGATTTTCAGTAAAATAATTTGACCTCAGTCTTTTATAGAACGGACTTTTCTGAGAGTGGAAACTTTAGTAATTCATAATTATATGCTTAACAGATTGCGAGAGACGGGTAAATTAGGTGAGTGCCTTATTTTATTACTACTTTGTATTTTCTGCTTAGCGGCCTCCGTTTTCCGTTATTGCTACGCCAATAGTTTTCAATTTTTATTTTTGAATTGGAATCTATTATTGGCAGCTATTCCGTGGCTACTCACCACTTTTTTGGCCCTAAACGAAGAATGGCAGAAAAGCCGCTTGGGCTTATTAATTATCTTTCTAATCTGGTGTCTATTTTTTCCCAATGCGCCCTACATTCTGACGGATTTGATTCATCTGCGCTTAGATTCGGAGATGCCTTTATGGTTCAATTTGGTCTATATCTTAGCTTTTTCTTGGACAGGCTTGTTATTCGGATTTTTGAGTTTGATGGATATTGAGCGTTTTGTGAAAATCTATTTTCGACCGTTTACCGTCTTCTTCTTTTCCACTTTTTTACTATTTCTCGCCTCCTTTGGTATCTATTTAGGTCGCTTTTTAGAAATGAATAGTTGGGATTTATTCTACGAACCGCTCATCGTTTTGCGTACGCTTACCAAGTATTTTGTCCATCCGATGAATCATCTGGACACTTGGGGATTAACGCTTTTTATGGGCGGATTTCTCAATTTGGTCTATTGGTCGTTGAAAGTGTTAATTGAAAAGTAGGTGCTAGATGCTGGATGCTAGATGCTGGATGCTGGATTCTAGCAACTACGGTATCAGCACAGATTAATATAGATATAAAATATCTTTGGTTGAATTAAAAATATATTGTGCACATAAAGGCGTAAAATTGACAATTTCCAGTTACTACATTTCTACAGATGTACAGTCCTTGGTAAGATTAAACTTTGTAGCTGCCCTATCTGTATCAGTACAGTGTCCAGTATCTAGGGACCAGCATCCAGCATCTTGCAACCAGTATCCACTCTATATCTTCGTTGCGACCATCGTCACGTCGCACCCGTCGTCGTCATCAATATCACTGATGGTAAAGGTATCACCATCAAATCGAATCGTTGCGGTGCCACAGTCTTCGCCCATTGGGCAAAGTGTTGCTCGACTACCTTCGATGGTATAAGTGCCAGAGTCGGACTCGCTTCCGCCAATGCTGAAACCGTCCGCTTCAATGGCAAAAGTGACCGTATAATTTCCGTCATTAAACACCCACGTACCGTCGATACAGATTTCGATGTTCTGCTCTGTAAAACAGCCATCATCGTCAAATTGGAAATTGATGTTATCATCTGGGTCATTACAGTTCTCTGATGTCAAACTGGTAATCTTGTAAGTACCGCTCAGTTGATTGGTATTATCATCTTTTCCACAAGAAGAAAGAAATACGACAACCGCTAAAAGTGATACAACTAAAAAATTGGATTTCATAAAAAATGGATTTTTGAAAAATGAGGTTTTGTTATAAAAATAGCAGCTACCGTCAGCCTACTGCCGACTAGCATTTGATATTACTAATTTTTTAATAGTTTTTGTGAAAAGAGATTGAAAGGGAACCTTCCGTCATAAAACAGGGGACTGGATTAGCGGATGTATGGGTTTTGTAGTCTTATGAGAGGCAGTGAAAATGAAATTTCGAAAGGCAAAACGTTAAAAAAAGTGCAAATGTTGTTCCAAAAAAGGTTTCTTGAGGTTTTTTTAGGAAGGTAAATAGGTTAAGAGGCTAAAAGGTAGAGAGGTTAGAAGGCGTACCTATTAGCCTTTCTACCCCTCAACCTTTTGGCCTCTACCTTACAACTTCCGCCGATTATCATCTCCCTGCGTATCCATCAACTTATTATAAGGGTCAATACCCACCTCTTTAGGTTCTGCGGAGACTTCTAATTCGATGGTGCCGAAGATGGATTCGATTTTGTGTTTTTGGAGGTATAACGCTTCGTCATCTTCTCCGAAAATGCCAATTTCGATGTAGTCGGCCAGTGGAAGGGAACGAATGGTATCTTGGCGCTCGTTGAGTTCGTAGAATTCGGCCATTCCTTCGTCTTGATAGACCCGCTTTCCTTTTTCGTTAGTACGGTACTTACGGGCGTAATAGTCGATGGTTACTTTGTAGTTGCCATTGTCCAATTGTTCCGATTCGGCGCTACGGATTTTATTATTATACAATGTAATGGTCTTGAACATATCTTTAATCAAGTATTTTAAAGAGTCGGGGGTTGCCGCTTCAATCATACCAACGAACTCTAAAGAAGTAGTATAAGGCGCTTCTTGGAAAGCAACGCTGTCGATATAATTACTAAGGATTTGGTTGAACTTTTCTTCGCCCAAATAATCGCTCATGGCATAGAGGACCAATGACCCTTTTTGGTAATGGATGTACTGTTGATTTTCGTTGTACATCAAAGGTTTTTCCTTTTTTTGTTCCATCGTTCGTCCCAATAGGTATTTATCCAAAGCATCCTTTAAGAACGTCCGCATCTTAGTCGTACCGTATTCTTTTTCTAGTACTTTTAAAGAACTGTATTCGGATAAACTTTCTGACATCAACGTAGCCCCTTGTACATTAGCCCCAATTACTTGGTGCGCCCACCATTGGTGCGCCAATTCGTGGGCCGTAATGCTGAAAGGATAGTCCACACCACCTTCTTCACTGTCATCGACACTCGCAATAAAGCCCGCACTTTCGGAAAATGGAACCGTATTGGCAAAAGATTGAGCAAAACCACCCATGTAGCCCGGAAATTCGATAATGCGAATTTGGCGGTGTTGATAAGGACTGTAATTCTCAGTGTAATAATCTAACCCTTTTTTCAGCCCTTTTATAAATCGGTCAATATTATAAGTGTGCGAAGGATGGTGGTAAATTTCAATATTGACGTCCTTCCATTTATCCGTCTTAACGGCATAAGTACCCGACACAAAATTGTAGAAATTGAGCATCTTGGAATCCATCTTGTAATGGTAATACTTCCGACCGTTTTCTTCCCATTCTCTCTGCAAGTAGCCCGGCGCAATGGCAATTTGGTCAGGCGCAGTGCTAATAGTGGCTTCGAAATCTATCCAATCCGAATCGCCCGAAATGTAAGTATTCTTTAGGGCGGAAGTGTCCGTTGGCGGTGCCATGCGCTCTTTGTGGGGCAAATCGTACTTTTTCCGCACTTTGTCGTCCGATAATTCCGACATAGAAGAATAACCAAATCTAGGAAAGATAAAATTATTCATGAACGTACCGTTGGTCTGTACCCCCGAGTTAACTCGAAAAGCCGTGTTCGCTTCGTTGCTCATATCAAAAGAAAACTGAAAAGTATCGTTCGGCTGCAATGGCGTTTCAAACGCATAGATGGCGAAATTCATCACTTCGTCGTCAGTAACTAAATCAATGGGTTGGTCGGAGCGGAACTCGAAATTATGATTATTATAATTCACCAACAAAGTATCAACGAGTTGGTCGGTCTTATTGACCAATTGGTAGGTGCCCGAAGCGGTAAATGTTTGGTTCTCTGGAACTAAATTCAATTCAACATCCACCGCCGTAATTCTCGGCTGCGGCGTATTCTCGAATCGTTTGTACTGCTTTTCCCAATCGACACTTTGCTGCTCTCGTTCCTTGGAAGAGTAGAACTGATTGTTGACGTTGTTTTCTTTGTAAATAAAAAAGCCCAAAGAAAGGAAAGCAGCCAAACTCAATATCAATCCTGTTCCCAATTTCCAATTTATTCTTTTTTGGGCTTTCGCCAAACGTTCTGTGATAGAAAAAGTATAACCCCGTCGCCACAACAAGGTAGTAATAAACAAGAAGGCAAAACCCAACATCAACCAATAACTTCGATAGACGATGAAGCGTTTGAACCGTGTTCCGTAGCCATCCAAAGCCGAATAAGCAATGGTAGAACCACCTTGATTGAACTTGTACATACTTTGCTCAATTCCAATTTCACTCAAAAAGGGAATTCCGATAAAAAGGCCAAGTAGAGTGATGAAACCAACGTATTTATTGGGAATGAGATGATGTAATAGAAAAGCCAATGCCGCCCAAGGAATAAAATACCACAGTCGAATGACTAGTAAATCGTATAAGTAAAGTCCGATGTTGATGTCATAAAACCCTTTATACAATTGATAGCCGATGCCACTCACCATGATTAGTAATAGCATAATAGCAATCATACCAATAATCGCCAAAAACTTAGCGGCTAATTGCGTCGCATTTTGGCTGACCGTTGCGTCCACCAACTGGTCAATCTTTGCTTCTTTTTCTCGATGCAGTAAAAAGCCCGAAAAGAGGAACGTCAATACTAAAACAAAAAGATAGGTCACATTGCCGTACCCTAAGATTTGTTGCGTCAGTGGTAGGGTTTCGGTATTTAGAATCTGCCCTGCGAATGCTAATAGGGTCAATAAAAAGGCAATGCTCAAAAGCGCAAAAATGATAAAAGCGGTATTGGTCAAAATATACTGCAAGTGCATCCAGGCAAAGCTGAATACATTGCGAATTTGAAAGCCAAAGTTGTTCGTAAAACTGACGGATGGTAACTCTACGGAGAGCAACGGTCGCCCGTGTCGTTGCGTATCCATAGCACTACCACCGTCGTCTTTCTTTTTGAAAAAAGAAAAAGTGGATTGTGACAATTGGAAATACCGATAAAAAATACCCAAAATCGTTAGACCGATTGCTAGCCACAGTCCTCGATTGGCCAATACATAAAATCCCGTTGGAATTGGGTTGACATTCTGTTCCTCCACCGTCCAATACTCGGCATAGTACATGTGCGCCCGAAATCCAAAAGGGTCCAATAAAGCCCCCCAATATTTATTCTCCATTTCGTCAAAAATCTGCATCGTTAAGGTATCTTGAAACAGCAGAATAATGACGATGATGTAGCCCAACGTTACATTTCTAGTGGCACTGACAACAATAAAAATAATGGTGCCGAAAACTAGAATATTGGGTATGACATAGAGACTGTAAACTTTCAAGTAGGGTAGAACCGAGTTAGGTCCCATGATTTCTTGGTTCATACCTGGCGAAAAAATGGCCGTCGCAATGCCTATGCCTACACAGAGAAAAACGAGAATAGAGATAATGAAGGCCCCACCAAATTTTCCAAAGTAATAGTCAAATTTGTTGATAGGGTAGGAGTAAAGTACCTGGTGCGTTTCGCTCGTAAAATCTTTACTAATGGCGGTTCCGAAAATAGCGGGTAGGAAAAAGTAGAGGAATGAGGAAAAGCCCGCAATCAAAGCCAATAAATTACTTGGTGAGTTAATCCAAGTAGCCGAAGTGACCGAAGCAGTATTGGAGTCAAACATTCCACCCGAAGCGGCCATCGTCAAATAGCCACAGGCAAATGCAATAGCAACGTAGATGTAAAATTGCCAACGGTTGAACCAATAATCTAATTCGAATTGGAATATATGCTTTATCATGTTGGTGAAGTATGAGATGCTGGATGCTGGTTTCTGGATGCTGGTTTTTAGTACCTAATCACTAGTCACTAGTCACTAACCCATTTAAAAGGGTAAAATAAACGTCTTCTAGTTCGGTGGGAACACTAGTAAATTCCTCATTGGGTGAAGAATCACTTAACACTTTGATATTGAGTAGGTTGTTTTGTTCAAAATTGGAGGAGACCACTTTGTATTGCTGTTCGTGCGCTTCTAAGGCTTCGGGTTCGATGGTCTTTTTCCAAATTTTTCCTTCTAGTCGATTGACGGCGGATTGGGGAGATTCTTTTAGTAAAATGGCACCGTTATTCATAATGCCCATATCGGTACAGAGGTCTTTTACGTCGTCCACGATGTGGGTAGAAAAAAGGACAATGTGGTCTTTACCCAAAGCTCGCAGTACATTCAGAAAACGGTGTCGTTCGGCGGGGTCAAGTCCTGCCGTTGGTTCGTCCACAATGATGAGTTCAGGTTTGTTGAGCAGTAGTTGGGCGATACCGAACCGTTGGCGCATTCCGCCCGAATAGCGGGCTACTTCTCGGTTCTTGACTTTCGTCAAATTGGTGATGTCTAGCACGTAATCGACCATTCGATTGCGTTCTTTGGTGGAAGCAATACCCTTCAACGCCGCAAAATAGTGCAGTAATTTTTTAGCCGTCATTTTGGGATAAACACCAAAAGACTGAGGTAGGTAGCCCAAAATTTTTCGCAGCCCCATCGGATTTTCTAAAATATTAATGTCGCCAATGGTGGCCGTTCCCGAGTCGGGCTCTTGCAGGGTAGCAATAGTCCGCATAAGGGTGGATTTGCCTGCGCCGTTGGGTCCCAAAAGTCCGAACATTCCTTTGTCGATGTGAAGGTTGACGTTATTGAGGGCTTTTGTTCCGTTGGGGTACGTTTTAGAAAGCTGGTTGATGAGTAATTGCATATTTTAGAAGTTGGTGTTTTGTAATTACTTAGGACGATGAGTTTTTACCACAAAGCACACAAAGTTCATGGAGTTTTTCGAGCGCAGTTTGTTCATTTTCAGATTTAGATGAGTAAATTGACCAAAATAAGTAAGGTCTAATTGAGCAACAAGTCAAAGCTACGCTGGAAAAAGAACTTCGTGTGCTTTGTGAACTCTCCATACGGACACGTCTGTGCATACCTTTGTGGTAAAAAACAAGTGGTAGATAGTTACGGTGTTTTTTAGAAGTGCTCTGTATAATACCACTATAAATTAATTTTTAATAACATTGTGCACTTCTTTTAGACAAAAAGTAGTAGTTTGTCTATTAAAGCTAAAATTGAATAAGTTTTAGGGATGAGGAATTAAATAAACTATGCAAAATGACGAGGCTATTTTTTC
>JBCCQK010000361.1:0-8935 GCA_039024375.1 Bacteroidota bacterium | reverse complement strand
TCCACGAATGGGAAACTGCTGCATTAGCTGACCAAACGCATCAAAGACAAAAAGGCCGTGTTCTTCGTCGCTCAGATATATCAAATTGTTTGCTTCTTGCAAAAAAGTGGGCGTTAGATTCTTTCGGGTGAGTTGGTTGAGATTTCTACTTTCAAAAAGCGTAGTGCCTTCTTGGTTTACTTTTTTTAAAATGGCGGCTACTTGGTCAAAAATCCACAAATTATTATCGTTGGCAATCGCTACTGCCTTAGGTTCAATGAAGTCTAAATCGAATAAGTTAAGCTGCTTCATCTCCGAAAGCGTCCTATCTAGAATGACTAACGTTGCCAACTCATGGTAATAAATTAAGATGCTCAAAGGATTTCTAACGTCAATTTTATCAACTGCTCCGTAACGATTATTATTATAATCAAACTCTTGAAGGCCCGCCGCATTATACTTTCTAATCTGTCCCTCTTCCGTCGCTACGTATAGATTGTATAAATTGTCAACTGCTAGGTAAGTGCTTTTGACTGGAATGGTGCGGACGAGTTGAAAGACCGTAGAATCCTTGGCGGCATTTAGTCCGTTTCCCCACAAAAAGAAGGGAATTAAGAGATATACTAGTATTGATTTCACGAATAGATTTCTTCTAATTCACTTTCGAAAAAACGAATATTCATCTTCGCTCCGTCAAAAATGGCGTAAGAGTTATGAAATAGCCAATCTCCCAAATTGATATAGCGACTTTTTCCATTGGGCAATGGTGTACTAATGGGCAGATGTCGATGTCCAAAGACAAAATAATCAGCATCCACAGACTTCGATTTTCGTACGGCGTATTGGTATAGCCACTCGTGCTGCATTCCGTAAAATTTGGGTGGTTGCGGTTGTTGACCTTTGCTTTTTAAGACCCACTTATTAGCCAGCCAAATTCCAAAATTGGGATGGAGTCGAGCAAACAACCATTGACAGAGGCGACTCGCAAATACTTTTTTTAGCAATTTATAACCGTAATCAGAAGGACCTTTTCCATCGCCGTGTCCAATGAAAAATGTTTTCCCCTTTATCTTTCGAACGACAGGTTTTCTATAAATGGGAATACCAAATTCTTCTTCAAAATAGTGGAACATCCACATATCGTGATTGCCCGTAAAAAAGTAAATGGGAACGCCACTATCCACTATTTCCGCTAATTTCCCCAAGAACCGTACGTACCCTTTCGGTACGGCCCGTTTGTATTCGTACCAAAAAAATAAATCCCCCACCAAATAAATCGCTTCGGCGTCCTTTTTTATTTTATCAAGCCAACGCACCAACTGCCGTTCTCTTTCCATACTCGTCTTAAAGGCATCTATGCCCAGATGAAAATCGGAAGCGAAGTAAACGTTCATTAACTCTTTTAGTTGATTATTGGTTGATTGATTATTGAGGTTTTTTTTACAAATATCGAACCCTTTAAAAACCCTTTTTACGGATTTTGCCGTTCGATACGGTCCCGATTCTTTTATCGGGATTGGGAACGTCTAGTTTAGCAAGTTTTATAAGAAAAACCTTATTGATAATTAATTATTTAGCAGATTATTCTAGTCGAGCAAAGAACTGAAAGTCAAACCGAGTTTCCAAAAATCGTGGAGAAATATCTCGAAGTCGCATTTCAATCCTGACGTTGAACTCATCTTCTTGTAAAAATTCTTGAATATCGGGCAAGCTGGGAATTAGGTCAATTTGAGTACCCGTATTAAATCGAATTTCGTCCCGAAAAAAGATTTCTCTACCCGCTAAATTATTGCGATTGAAAATTTCTACGACAATTTCTTGAATGAATGCTAAATCGGCGTCCGCAAAATTGAGCGACAGGGTCGCTTCCCTCGGATTGATTGCTGTGATGTCACTCTCGTTGGCATCGTTCGTCGCTAAAAAAGCGGCTTTATTGGTGGAAATGCCGTTGAGTTCAAAAACGTGGGTATCGAATACACCTAAGCCTGCACCAATTTCGAAATCTCTTTGGTAAGTCATGTTAAACCCTAAACCATTACCTCTACATGTAGCAAACAGAAGTGGTAGTAGGCCAATCAATAATAGCTTTCCTAAAAAGAAACTACTAAAAAAAACAGAAAAATTCTTCCTCATGCTAAAGTCTGATTTTTAAAACACTGCACAAAATTAACCTTTTTATAAAGTAAGCCACTTCTTAGATTCAGTTAAAAACGGCTAATTTAGAGGCATTTCTGAAATTGTGGTATTTTGCACTAAAAATAATACGAACTATGACAACTATTAAAATAAGCCTTCTATTAAGCTGCCTCGTTCTTTTCGCCACTTGCACTACTCAACAAGAACTAACTCCACTACCCGACGATGGTACTTCCGTTTTCTTCGACGAAAACCAAGCGCCTTTCTATCACGGTGTAGCTTCGGGCGACCCTTTGGCTACTAGTGTCATTCTATGGACAAGAGTTACTCCAAAGTCCGTCGGCAGTGTGCAGGTGAAATGGATGGTCAGCACCGACAAAGACTTAAAAACAGTAGTTCAATTTGGTACTATAACGACGGATGCCACGAGAGATTATACGGTCAAAGTGGATGCAAAGGATTTAATGCCAAATACCGTTTACTATTTTCAATTCGAAGCTAATGGTCTTCCATCCGTCATTGGTATAACAAAAACGGCCGCCCAATCGGGAATGGACGAGGTTAATTTAGCAGTGGTCAGTTGTAGTAATTACGAAGCGGGCTATTACAACGCTTTTGCTCGAATTGCCGAGCGAGACGACTTAGACGCCGTGGTTCACTTGGGGGATTATATCTACGAATACGAACCCGACGGATACAGCGATAAAACGTTGGATAGAAAACATTTGCCCGCCAAAGAGATAACAACTTTATCTGATTATCGGACCCGTTATGCTCAGTATCGGTTAGACAAAGATTTTCAAAAGGTACATCAAATGCACCCGTTTATCACAATATGGGATGACCACGAGATTGCCAACAACGCTTACAACGAAGGTGCCCAAAATCATCAACCCGAAGACGGCAATTACCAAACTCGTAAAGAAGCGGCTAAGCAAGCCTATTTTGAGTGGCTGCCCGTCAGAGACAATCAACAAAAAGACATTTACCGAACGATTCACTTTGGTAATACCGTCGATTTAATCATGCTAGACGAACGTATCGTTGGGCGCACGTACCCCGTGGACAGTGTTTCCCAAAAGGAATTCAATGCTGCCGACCGTAGTATGCTAGGAGCGAAACAATTAGCTTGGTTCAAAAATCAATTACAAAATTCCGATGCCAAATGGAAGGTCATTGGTAACCAAGTTATTTTTTCTCCCGTCGATATTAGCGGATTGGGCTGGGGCGCTTCCATGAATTTAGATGCTTGGGACGGCTATCCTTACGAACGCAACCAAATTGCTCAGTTCATTGAAAACAACAATATTGAAAATGTGATAATCACGGCTGGAGATACGCATTCTTCTTGGGCGTTTGAAGTTCCTTCCGTAGATGGAGCGAAGACCATTGCGTTGGAATTTGGTACGCCGAGTATTACCTCGTCCAACTCCGATGAGGGTAACCCAGTAGAAAAAGTATTGCAGGCAGAGAAGATTTTTTTGGAAACGAATCCACATCTAAAATATACCGATTTACGCAATCACGGCTATTTGCTTCTGCGACTGAACGAAACGGAAGCTACGGCCGAGTGGCACTACGTAGATAAATTAAATGCTCCGTCGGAAGGTATTCGTATGGATAAACAATATACGGTTAGTAGTGGTAGTAGAACGCTAGATTAGATTTTAGCGGCAGTGAGTTAAGCCGGTTGAGGCAGCACACAGAGGACGCAAAGTTCGCAGAGACAAAACGGTAATTTTCAAGTCTCTGCGGCCTCTGCCAACGCTGCGTGCAAAGACAAATCAACACATTTTAGGCATTATCTATTTATCTAGACTTTTCGCCCTCTCCCTCAAAATAAACTTCTGCGTCTTACCCGTAGAGGTCTTGGGAAGTTCACCAAAAATGACCGTTTTAGGCGCTTTGTAATGAGCAATTTCCGAGCGAACATGGTCGATAATGGCTTGCTCCGTCACGCTCTCATTGGGTTTAAGTGCAATGAAAGCACAAGGCGTTTCGCCCCATTTTTTATCGGGTTTGGCCACAACGGCAGCGTCCATCACGGCGGGATGTTTAAACAACGCATTTTCTACTTCAATACTCGAAATGTTTTCCCCACCAGAAATAATGATGTCCTTCGACCGGTCTTTCAATTGGATATATCCATTGGGCATCGTTACGGCCAAGTCGCCACTATGAAACCAGCCTCCCTTAAACGCTTTTTCGTTAGCTGAAGGATTTTTCAAATAGCCCTTCATCGTATTATTCCCTCGAAACAGCACCTCGCCCATCGTTTCACCGTCGAAGGGTACTTGCTCCAAAGTTTCGGGATGTGCCACTATTAAGTCTTGGGATACAATAAATGGTACACCTTGAGCGGCTTTCATTTCCGCTTGTTCGGCGGCGGGTAAATCATTCCAAACCACATCCCAATCGCAAGAAGTAGCGGGGCCGTAGGTTTCCGTCAAGCCGTAAACGTGGGTAATTTCGAACCCATTTTGCGCCATAGCGTCCAAAACGGCAGCGGGAGGTGGAGCGCCCGCCACCATTCCTTTGACCAAATGTTTTTTCTTGGCTTTTAGTGCTTCGGGCGCATTCGCAATCATGCTGTGGACAATGGGCGCACCGCAGTAATGGGTCACTTTTTCTTTTTCTATCAAATCATAAATATCTTCCACTCGAACCGCTCGCAAACAAATATTCGTTCCTCCAACGGCGGCCAGTCCCCACGGAAAACACCAGCCATTACAATGAAACATGGGCAATGTCCACAAATAAACGGGATGTTTCGTCATCTCCCATGCCAACACGTTTCCTAAGGCGTTTAGATAAGCACCTCGATGATGAAAAACTACTCCTTTTGGATTACCAGTTGTTCCCGACGTATAATTCAGAGAAATGGCATTCCATTCGTCTTTAGGCAGTTGCCACGCAAAATCAGGGTCACCATCTGCAATGAACGAGTCGTAATCGGTTACTCCTAAGCACTCTCCAATCGGCTCGTTCGGGTCGATGATGTCAATAACTAAAGGTCTGTGTTTAACTAACTCTAGGACCTTCTTAATCGTTGGAGCGGCCAATGAATCGGTCAACAACACTTTCGTTTCGGCATGGTCCATCATGAAGGCAATGTTCTTAGCATCCAACCGAGTATTGATGGCATGTAGTACACCGCCCGCCATAGGGACTCCGAAATGCGCTTCGTAGGTTTCGGGCGTATTGTAACCCATAATAGAAACGGTTGTTCCTTCTTGAACGCCGTGGTTTTGTAAAGCGGAGGCTAGTTGACAAGCCCTTTGGTACGTTTCTCGCCAAGTGTATCGCTTTTTTCCGTAAACGACGGCGGTCTTGTTGGGGTAAACGTAAGCCGCTCTTTTGAAAAAGGTGAGTGGCGATAGTGGGACGTAATTGGCTGAGTTTTTCCCTAGACCTTCGTTGTATGGGTTGCTATTCATTCTTGTGAAATTATTAGTGGAAAATGATATGAAGTGCGATTAATGTGAGCAGCAAGAGTATGCCTGCTCGGGTCAATTTTGGAGAAGCGGACTGGTATAAATCTTTCAACGGACGCATATCTTTTTGGAAAAATGCGGGTAAGGCAATTAGTAAAAAACCGATGGCAATTACCCAACTTGCCCGAACAAAATAGTTCATATCAGGAAAATAGTATTCCAAAAAAATATGAGAAAAGAACGTACTTACAAAACCGACAATCACTAAACGGTAATTGGGTTTTAGGACAAATCCTGCCGTACAAATTAGTACAACAATACCCGTAATGATGTAGTAGCGTAGTTCGTTCAAAGTGTGGGTAAAAGCCATTTCAACGGCCGAGAATTTTGAATAGAGTAGAATCAGTCCCATTCCGATACCTGTAAACAACGTAACCAAAATAGTTTGACGACCCGCTGCCACCATTTGCTGGTCAGTGGCCGATTTATTGATGTATCCTTTATAAATATCAACTGACCAAAGCGTCGCTAAAGAGTTAAAAGTAGAATCAACCGTACTCATCAACGAAGCAAAAAGTGCACAGAGAATAATACCTCGTAAGCCTAAAGGTAAATAGTTAGATACTAAATAAGGAAAAGTTTGGTCGGGGTCTGTTAATGGATTATCCGCTAGAATACCCGCTAAAGCAATACCGGGAACAATAATAAGTATAGCCATAAAGTACTTCAAAACGCCACCTGCTAAGAGACCAATTTGCGCTTCTTTCAAACTTCTTGCTGCTAAAGAGCGCTGTACTACGCTTTGATTCGCACACCAATAATTAATGTTCAATAAGAACCAGCCGAAGACGGCAATCCAAGGTAACTGTGGATGGTCAGCAGGTAAATGTAGGTGCATCAACTCGGGCGTTTTTTGGTACAATTCCCCCCAACCACCGAGATGATTGATAGCCGCAATTAAAACCGCAATGCCGCCGCTAATCATAATACCAAATTGAATTAAGTCCGTTTTGACGACGGCTGCTAATCCTCCAAAATAAGTGTAAATTGCCGAAAAGATGCCTAGACCTGCTAGTAAGATACCGACCCGAGTCGTTCGGTCTTCGTGGATAAAAGAAAGAAAGTCGCCAAAAACTAAATCAGCCGCATAAGCACCCCAGAATAAAGCCCCGCCTAAAGCAATCGTTGAAAATAAAACAATATTGGAAAGTGAATAGAAAAGGCTAGCCGTCTGACCCAATCTGTTTTTAATAAATTGGGTGATGGTAATCACCTTGTCTTTTAGATATAGCGGAATAAAAATAAAGGCAGCCAGCCACAAACCTTGAATGGCATTGATTTCTAAATTAGCTTGTGCCAATCCGTACAAATAGGCAGAACCCATCATGCCCAAAAACTGGTACCCTTGGACATTAGTAGCAATAGTCGAAATAGCAACGGAATACCAGCGCAAGTTTCTCGAACTGAGAAAATACTCCTCGGCGGTTACTTCTTTACCCATCCTGCCCGAAATAGCCGTAACGAAAACGGCTGTAAAGTAGACTAGAACGATGATTAAGTCTAAAAACATGGTGATTCGTTTGAAAACAGTTACATGAAGTATTTTTCTAAAAAATACTCATTTTTGACAACTTTGATTGAGCGGAACACACTTCAATAAACTGATTCGTTTGTGTGGGCTAAGATAGGAAAATGCTTGTGGATATAGGTGCTAGGCAGGCAAAAAAAAGGCAGATAACCGTTCATAGATTATCTGCCTTGCACTTAAAATCAATAGAATTATGGAAAACGAAGTAGAACCTCCATTACCTAGTGATTCAAATTATAAACAGTTGACCGTTCCAAAGTAGAGCAAAAGTTTGAAAGTTAGCACTTTGCCGAACTAGTTACTAATCAACAAATCACTAGTCACTAGACTAGTAATCCATATAGTTCTTCTTTCTCGTTACGGGAATGGCCATTTGTAAAATAGTTGGCTTATTGACATCTGCGCCCGTGAATGGCTTCTTCTCATTGTATTCTTTGACCAGTTTGACAACTCGGTTATTAATTTTAGGCTCGATACCATCGTATGCTACAACGTACTCAATAAGACCATTGTCGTCCAATCCCATTTGGATATTGACTACTTTTCCTTCCAACATGGCCGTTCTGGTGTTTCTACCTAAAACTCGTGGCGTAACGTATTTTTGAATCTTCTTGATAAGTTTTGCCTGCGCTTTCGTCGCTTCAAAATTGTCAATAATTTCTACTTTATCCGTAGTTGGAGAAGTGTAAGACTTTGTGTCGGCACTAGCCATAGATTGAGCAGATAGTGTTGCTCCAAATCCAAAAGTACAAATTGTTACAAATGCTAAAATAAGATTTTTCATAATCGTGTGATTAAAAAATTAAATGTTGAATTAATAAATTATGGCGTCGTGAGTAAAGATTTCTATTGTCGAAAAAAGGAATTTGAGTCAAAAAAGAAGTCACATTCTTACTAAGCACATTTAGAACCTCTTTTTTCGAAAAACGAGCCACTAGATTGTATCCCGAAGATACCGTAATAAGCTATCAAGGACTTTTCTAACTAGCTGTTTTTTAAGTGGTTATCATAAAAAATCCGCTTCAAAAAGTACAATTACTTTTTAAAAATTTAATTTTCGACTCGTAAGTTTCGATTGAAATTTTTAGTAGCTATAGCCTACTTCACCTGTAATAATAGAATGGTATTTATGGAAATTTTGTTTGACGGGTTAGTCGCTTCTTGCAAAATTTGTCACAAATATTACAGCTTTCCAATATTTTTTAGATACGCCTGCTTTTGTAGTCTACTTAAAGATTGGCGAGTCATGCCTAAATAAGACCCCAAAATTCCCTGTGGAATAATTTGAAATAGTTCGGGACGGTTATTCATTAACTTTTCGTAGCGTTCCTGTCCCGTTTCGGCAATTTGTTCTCGAAGCCGCTGCCCTTGTTCCATCAATGCCCTTTCCAATAAGATGCGGTACATATCCGCATAATTGGGCATTTCATTAATCAACCGTTGATTGTCTTCGTAGGACATTTCGTAAATGACGCTAGGAGAAACGGTTTGTAGTGTATCGTGAGAGGGGATTTGATTCACAAAACTAGAAAGTACCGTTGCAAACATTCCTTCAGTGGTCAAATTCCAAGTAAATTCTTTTTCGTGGTGCGTAAAAAAGAAGCGAATGACCCCCGTTTTAATGAGAAATAGTTTGCGACAAATCTTCCCCGATTCGACTAGAAGGGTATTTTTCTTTACGGTTCTTCTTTTATAGAGGCTTTTTATCAACTTCAATTCATCGATTGTAAAATTCGGTTGGGTTTGTAAAAAAATAGTATCTCTAAATCCCATGAGTGAAATCTAAAATTAAAAATGT
>JBCCQK010000360.1:0-8952 GCA_039024375.1 Bacteroidota bacterium | reverse complement strand
TCTCGTTTCCTACCGTTGTCCAGCCAATTGATGAAATCTGCTTCGGTGTCTGCTCGCAATTGGGCCAATTTTGCTTCTTGAGCGGCAATTTTTTGGTTGATAAAAGCGATGGTTTTTTCCTGTTCTTCCTCGGTCAAAAGTAGGGTAGGAACGGGTGTATCGTTATTCCAACTTATCTGTCCCGCCTCCTTCACATTATTAAAAAAGCTGTAGAGTTGGAAGTATTCTTTTTGGGAAATGGGGTCGTACTTATGGTCGTGGCAACGAGCGCATTCCATCGTCAGCCCCAAAAAAGCTGTCCCTAAGGTATTGGTTCGGTCGGCGACGTATTCGACCCGAAATTCTTCCGCAACGATGCCACCTTCCATATTTTGCTGGTGATTGCGATTGAATCCCGTTGCCAAAATTTGCTCTTTAGTCGCATTCGGCAACATATCTCCCGCCAATTGCCAAGTGACAAATTCGTCGTAAGGCATGTTCTGATTGTAGGCTTCAATAACCCAATCTCGCCACGGTGACATATCTCGATAGCGGTCCACTGTGTAGCCGTGCGTGTCGGCAAAGCGCGCTAAGTCCATCCATTCTGTTGCCATTCTTTCGCCGTAATGCGGCGATTCTAACAATCGGCCAACCACCTTTTCAAAAGCATCGGAGGAATTATCTGCTACAAAATCGTCTATCTCCTCCAAGGTAGGCGGTAAGCCTGTTAAGTCAAAAGTAACCCGACGAAGTAAGGTCTCTTTGTCGGCTGTTTCGGTGGGTTGCCAACCTTTTCGCTCTAAGCTACTTAGTACAAAATGGTCTATTTCGTTGTTGGCCCAATTGGCTTTTTCAGTGGGGGGTAGTTGCTGCTTTTCAGGAGGAATAAACGCCCAGTGTGGTTTGTAAACGGCGCCATCTTCTATCCACTTGACCAAAACGGCTTTTTCGTAATTACTAAGTTTTAAGTTCGATTCGGGCGTAGGCATAACGACTTCGGGGTCGTCGCTTGTGATGCGGTGGAACAGTTCACTTTTGCTCAGACTGTTGGGAACAATGGCGTATTTACCTGGACTTTCGCTTAGTTCAGTGTAGGCACCTTCGGCGTTGTCCAATCGCAGTCCCGCTTTTTGGTTGGCCTTATCGTTGCCGTGACAGGCAAAGCATCGGTCGGAAAGAATGGACTTAACGTGTAGATTATAATCCAAATTTTCGGGAACATTGGACAGTTCTTGGGCTATTTCTGTAGGGACGTTATTGCCACAGGCATTTAGTAAGAAAAGCCCCATTCCAAAACACAACAATCGCAGAGGACGGGTCATATTATTTCAGTTTTATACACTGTTCTAAGTTATAACAAATGTCCGTTATTTCTGTCAGAATACCTTAAACAAATGTTCTGGTAGTCGAAACGAATGATTATTATTCAATAGAAGCCAGATGTCAGACCATTTTATTGTCAGATGTCAGATTTAAGACGTTGATAATGCTCTTTTAAAGCCTATTTGTCCGCTGACAACTCGATGTATCAAGTCTCCAGACTTGATACCAATATCCGCAGGTCTCCTGACCTGCATTGAGTACTTACTATTTGTCCTCTGACAGCTTAGCAGTCTGACTTCCCCAATACGGGCCGTATGGCTGAACTATCGACTCTGTTGGGTCAATGGGAAGTGAATGTAAAACGAAGTACCTACCCCCTTCTCAGTAGTAAAGGTTAGTTGTCCTCGATAAAATTCGATGATTCTCTTACAGATAGGTAGCCCAAGTCCCGTTTGGGAAGAAGTGACGGAAAATTTGGGGTCAAAAATATTTTCCATTACTTCGGCGTCGATACCTTTTCCATTGTCTTGAATAGTAATTTTGACGTGTTCTACTTCTTGTTGTATTCGAATAGAAATCTGGCCGTTTTGATGATTTGGTGGAATTGTATTTTCCGCATTGGAGATAATTTGCGTTAAGACCTCTTTTAAATGTCGAATATCAATGTCTATCCTAGGGATTTGCTCCTTTGTTAGGTCTACTTCCAAAGAATAATGTAGATGGTCTTTTTGAGGATAATCCACCAAGAAACATTCAAAGAAGGTTTTTATTTCAATCGGTTTAACTTCAGGGGAGTCCAGTTGAGCAAATAGGTTAAACTGCGTAGCTACTTTCGATAAACCATCAATTTTTTCGACTAAGTTTTTGGTAATGCGCTGAACGGGCTCCGACTCATCGGGGTTGAGCGAATCGACCATTCTGGTCAAAAATTGAACGTTGAGCCGTAAGGGTGTTAGTTTATTATTGATTTCGTGCGCAATTTGTTGCGCCATGACTTGCCAGGCTCCTTCCCGTTCGCTACGAATGAGTTCTTGCGTAGTCACCTCCATTTTATCTACCATCTTATTGTACTCGGTAATGAGTTGCCCAATGGCGTCTTCTCCTTTCCAATTTAGTTTTTTGTTCTGACTACCTAATTGAAAATTACTGAGCCGATTGGCCAATAATTCCAAAGGCTTAGTTAGCAGTCCAATTAGCAATAAACCGCCTCCCCACGCAATAAGTAGTAGAAAAACGTACACATTGAGTAGTTTCTCCATCACAATCGGAATGTAGGGCGAAGTGCCAATGTCCGATTCAAAGGAACTGATAGACCCAATTCCTGCTAGGGAATTTCCTCGAAAAATACCAAAATAAGTACGCAGGTAAGGTTCCTCAGAAGTGTGTGCGTATTGCCGTTCTACCGAAATCAGGGAAATATTTTCTCGTAGCCTCGTCAAGACTTCTTGGGGAAGGGTTTTCGGAGCGGGACTGTTTTCGGCCGTCGCAAAGGAGCTTACCAATAATTGGCCATTGGGGGCATAGAGGTCCAAATCGCATTGTTGCCTTTTAGCTAATTTAGCTAAGATAGGAACGTCAAATTGGTCCAACTTCCAGTTTCTAACGGTAGCTTCTTGAATAATTTCTTTTCTGATGGTTTCTGACAAATACAGTTGGTTTTCGTAAGAAATGGCGGAATTATTTTGGTTTAAAAACAAAAAGGTCGTCGTAGCAATGATGAAAAATAATAGGCAGGTGATGGCGATAAGAATGATTTGAATCCGCAGTTGGATAGCCAATTCTTGCCAATAATGAAAGACGCTCTTTTTTAGAAAAAAATGAATCAATACTTCTAAAATCAGTGCAATTACCTAAGAGAAGCGTAAAAAAGAACGCAAAATTGGACATCCACACTTGAATTTCGGACAATGGCCCGCCGATGAGTACAAAAAGGTCATCGGTGTGATGATAGGCCGAAATGTCAAACCCCTTGACCTCTATTTTTGCAGATTGTCCCACTTCGGGTAAGTCGAGGTCAAATATATTGGAACTGAAGGCGTGGGTATTCGATAAAATGATTTGGGACTTATCCACCACGGCAAAATCAAAATCTGCTAAATCCTGTAGTTGTTTGTAGGGTACGCCGAGCGAATAAATACTTCTTTCAAAATCCGTATGGAGCGTGAACCGCAGTGCGTAGCTATCTGGAAAATATAGCACATAACTTGGTACGGATGTGTTAGTCTTTTCCCAAAAGGGTTCAAAGTAAGCCTTCGTAGAATCCGAGCTATTCTCTTCTACGCGAACGGTATAGTTCGAAGAAAGGTAAGGGGTTTCTAGCCATTTCTTTTCCCAGAAATGAGTCTTGTTCGTGTCGTCCGTCAAACTCTTCCCCAACGGAGCTAACTCTTTCAATAGCTGCTCGGCCACTGTATCTCGCCTTTCTGCCAGTTGTTGTGCGTACCGTACTTGTCGCCCTTCGTTCGCTTCCTCGTGCATCCAGAAAAGGAGGGAACTATTCATGCCAGCACCTAACAGTAGTAGATAGGCAACTTTATGAATTGGAGTGTGAACGAAGTAGCTGGTAAAAACGTAAAAAACACTTAGACAACCGAGCAATAAAAAGAAAATCCAAAAAGGAAATTGAGAGGGGAGGAGTGCGTAAGGTCCTCCCGCTACTAGCGCAATTGCCAAGACTGTTATCGTTCGTTGGCTAAAGTTTTTCGTGACCTCGACGATAATTTTAACGTGACGAGTAACTTGCTTTAATAATAGGTATTGGACAATTAAAATAGAGGATAGCAGCAGAAAATCTCGAAAGGAAATATTGAGGACTCGATAAATATCATAGTCGGCAAATTCGAAAAGAAAAAATTCTAAACTAAGGGATATAAAAGCAATGGTTAGGAATAACCATCCAACCGATTTGAATAATTGGTAGCCTCTATTGTTCATAACTTTTTTGTGCCAGTAGCGTTCGGGTCTTTTTAGCTAATCTATCCAAGAGAGCCACAAATAGTACGCCATAAAGTCAGTTGAGGATGGTCGAAAATTGATTTTATTCTGATTTTTTAATGCAACTAATCAGCCATACTGTTCTGGCTTCTATTGAATAGTTACTACACAAAAATCTTCTTCATTGCTCTACAAAGTTGCTCTACTTGCGCTACCGTGCCCATGCTTACCCGACACCAGTCTAACATTGGCGGAAACGGACGACCCACTTTAATGCCTTCTTTTAAAAAAGTTCGCTGCAATTCGCTAATGGGGCGCCCCGAATGGAAAAAGACAAAATTACCCGCCGAGGGAACATACTTTAAGTCCAAATCATCCAGAGTATCCGTCACCATTTTCCGACAAGCGATATTCTTTTCTAAGGAGAATTTATAGAAATCTTTATCTTGCAAAGCCGCTTTGGCCGCCGCAACCGCTAAGATGTTCGGCCCCGCCATTACCGACTTTCCGATACGCTGAATAATGTCGGGACGTGCTACCAGATAGCCCATTCGAATCCCCGCTAAACCGTACACTTTTGAAAAAGTCCGAGCGACAATCACGTTCATTTCCTTTTTGACTAATTCAATCATCGAGGGATAATTGGGGTCTTCGATATAGTCAAAATAGGCTTCGTCGGCGAAGACCATCGTTCGGTTGGACACCGCCGAACAAAAGGCTTCTAGCTCCTTAGCGGGTTCTAACGCACTAGTCGGATTATTCGGATTACAAACGTAGGCCAAGCGGGTCGATTGCGTGATGCGGCCTTCCATTCGTTCCAAATCGTGGCCCATTTTATCGTTGACGGGAACGCGGTGAATGTAAGTCCCGAAATGTTCGGCGTAGCGCAAAATGGATTGGAAGACAGGGTCGGCCGCTACAATGTTGTCGCCTTCACCGCCGTAGGTGATGCCCGCCATTTTTAGTCCTTCGGTGGAGCCTGCCGTCAGCATGATATTTTCGGGAGTGACGCCGTGCTTGTCGGCAAGCATTTGGACCAACTCTCGATACCAGCCGTAGGGATAGCGGCACACATTGTCGAAGGCCTCAATCATTGCTTGCCGCACCATTTTGGACGGGCCATAAGGGTTTTCGTTGGAGCTGAGTCGAATAGGTGCGGGCTTCGAATCGATTGTCTCAATAGTGGTTGTAGGCATCGCATCCACTTTTACCGTGCCGCTCATTAGCGCCGCCGTTCCCGTCAAACCAGACAATTTCAGCCAATCTCTTCGGTTAATATTTTTCATGAAGTTGAATTATTTTTTGATTAGAGAATGGCCAAAGTTAATTAATGCCGACTGAAATAGAGTCGATTTTTTATCATTTTTGCTGTTTATGAGTACTTTTAGATTTAGAGCTTTACATTTTCAATTTTACATTTCTTTATGGTTCAATTTCTAAGTTTTCTAGCCTTCACAGGCTTTGTCGCCGCTTACGCCACTTGGCAACTTCGAAAAGATAAATTAAACACCAAAGATGGCTACTTCTTGGGTGGACGTAGTTTAACGGGCGTCGTCATTGCGGGGTCTATGCTGCTCACGAACATCTCCACGGAGCATTTGGTCGGCATGAACGGTTCGGCCTACAAAAACGGAGCGATGATTATTGCTTGGGAGGTGACTTCGGCTTTGGCATTAGTCGTAGCGGCCCTCTATTTTGTTCCTCGCTATTTGAAAATGGGCTTAACGACCATTCCCGAATTTTTGGAAAAAAGATTCGACGGTTTGACTCGAACGCTCATCGCTTTATTGCTCATTATTTCCTTCGTCACTACTCTTTTGCCCATCGTTTTATATACAGGTGCCATCAACATCGAAAGTATTTTTGACCTTTCCAAATTATTAAATATTAGTCAACAGCAGGGATTAATTTTGACCGTTTTGGTCGTAGGGTTCATCGGTGCTGTTTACGCTATTTTTGGTGGTCTAAAAATGGTGGCCTACACCGATACCATCAATGGATTTGGCTTATTGATTGCGGGGTTGGCCGTTCCAGCATTGGCACTTTGGGATATTGGTAACGGTAGTATTGGGGCAGGAATCAGCGAGGTTTTTGCCAAAGTCCCCGAAAAATTCAACGTCATTAGTAACGAAAATTCCGTTGGAGCGGGCGCACGGTCGGCTATTTTACCATTTAGTGTACTTTTCACAGGTCTGATTATCAACCAATTGTACTTTTGGACGATGCACCAACACATTATTCAGCGGGCTTTGGGTGCCGTCAGTTTAAAAGAAGCACAAAAGGGGTTGTTATTCACAGGGGTTTTGAAAATACTTATCCCGTTGGTAGTTGTGCTACCGGGCATCATTGGCTACTATTATTTCGGCGATTCGTTGTACGATAATCCCGATACGGTTTTTCCCAATTTGGTTAAAAAAGTATTGCCCGTTTGGCTGACGGGCTTCTTCGTCGCCGTTTTATTAGGTGCTATTCTAAGTACTTTCAATAGTGCGTTGAACAGCGCCGCCACTATCTTTAGTTTAGGTATTTATCAACGCTATATCAATCGTACTGTCTCGGAGAAAAAGCTGGTCAACATTGGTAAGGTCGTCTCCGCTGTACTCGCTGTTTTTGCTATTAGCGTCGCCCCTCTTGTCGCGAACGCCCCCGAAGGCTTGTACCAATTATTACAGCAACTCAATGGTATCTTTTTTATCCCCATGGCGACGGTCATTGTAGCAGGATTCTTTTTTCCAAAAGTGTCGGCGGTAGGTGCCAAAGTGGGGCTAATCTTTGGTCTAGTCTTTTACGTATTAATCGACCATATTTTACAACTCGATATACATTTTGTCCATATCTGGGGCATTGAGTTTGTGCTAAATATTTTGGTTATGCACCTCGTGTCCGCCAGATTTCCAAGGGTTAATACTTTTACGATTAAGGATATTGGAGTTGTTGCAACGGAGCAGTGGAAATACGCCAAGGTACTTAGTTGGGCTTTAGTGATTACAACGGTGTTAATCTATATTTTACTAGGAAATATTTCGGCTTAGCCAATCTCGCTGGCTATCCGTCAAAACAGGAGTAGGTGGCATTTGTTGGTAATTGATAGATAAGTCGTAAGCGGCCTCTTCGTAACAAGCGACTAATGCTTTTTGTAAATCAATTGTCGCATCGGCATCCCCCTCCAAAAGTGGAACGGGAATAATAGGTAATTTATCCAACAAATCCAATAACCAGAAATCGGTCTGTGCTTGTTTAGCCCGAGACAAGGCCACTAAGTAGATACTTAAAGTTTATTTCTGTTAATTGGCTACAACAGCTGGTGCAAATGCAATTTTTCCTATGCGAGAAAACTGCAGCACCATGCAGCGGACGCAGTTCGGCCGGACGTTCGCCAAGGCGGCGGCCCTGCTCCGCGAGGGACGCGTCGGCAAGCCGCGGCGGATCACCTGCGCCGTCGGCCCCTCGCCGGACGGCTTCCCGATCCCGCTCGCCGACCCGCCGAAGCACCTCAACTGGGACCTCTGGCTCGGCCCGGCGCCGAGCGTGCCGTACCGGGCGACGCCCGAGATCATCGACACGGTCGGCTACGGCTCGGGGCACCCCGCCAGCCGCACGCACCACTACTTCCGCTGGTGGTACGAGTACTCCGGCGGCAAGCTGACCGACTGGGGCGCCCACCACGTCGACATCGCGATGTGGGCCCTCGGCCGCGGCGGTCCCGAGACGGGACCCTACGCCATCGAACCGCTGCGGGTGCACCACGCCAACCCGATGGACGACCGCGGCATGCCGGTCCACGCGGACCGGTACAACACCGCCACGCGTTTCCACGTCCGCGTGACGTTCCAGGACGGCGTCGAGCTCGACATCCTCGACTCGGCCGCACAATCGCTCGGCTTCGGCAACGGGATCATGTTCCAGGGCGAGCGGGGCCGGTACTTCGTCAACCGCGGCAAGCTGACCGGCAAGCCGGTCGAGGACCTCCGGACCGACCCGCTGCCGGACGACGCGCTCGACCGCCTGTACGGCCGGGCGGGCGTCTCGGGCGATCACGTGGCGGACTTCGTCGACTGCATGCGGACGCGGGCGACGCCCGCGTCGGACGCCGAGTCGCACCACCGCTGCCTGACGGTCTGCCACGCCGCGAACGTCGCGATGCGTCTCGGGCGTCGGCTCGTCTTCGACCCCGCCAGCGAGCGGTTCGTCGGCGACCCGCAGGCCGACACCTTCCTCGACCGCGAGCCGCGGAAGGGCTTCGAGCTGCCGGCGTGATCGCCGCGGCGACTGCTCGGTCTTCGCCACGGGTCTCTGCCAAGGACGGGTGCGGTGCGATTCGCGATCTGCAACGAAGTCTTCGCCGACCGCCCGCTCGCGGAGGGGTTCGCCCTCGCGCGGCGCCTCGGCTACGAGGGGGTCGAGATCGCCCCCTTCACGCTGAGCGACTCGCTCGGCGCTGACGCCGAGCTCCGCGACGCGCGGCGCCTCTCGGCCGACGCCCGGCGAGCGACCCGCGACGCGGCGGCTGACGCCGGCCTGGAGGTCGTCGGGCTGCACTGGCTCTTGGCGAAGACAGACGGCTTCTATCTGACCAGCCCCGACGAGGCGATTCGCCGGCGGACGGCCGACTACGTCGTCGCGCTGGCCGAGCTCGCCGCCGACCTCGGCGGGCGGGTCTTGGTGCTCGGGTCGCCGGGGCAACGCAACCTGCTGCCGGGCGTCGATCACGACGCG
>JBCCQK010000359.1:0-8953 GCA_039024375.1 Bacteroidota bacterium | reverse complement strand
GTATCGTTTCTAGTCGAAAAAGTCAATATAACCTATGGTTCAATGATACAATATACAATAATCAAGAAGTCTTTGTTCCAAATGAGGGGGGCTTAAAAATGCAACCAAATAGTCCTAAAAAAAATGGTTCTTTCAATTATTATTTGTCTTTTGATAAAAAAAAGACAAAATCGTTAGAAGATAAATTTAATACAAAGGGAACTTTCAAGGTTAGTATAGAAAATCCTTATAATTACTCACATACTATATCTGACAATGACCTCAATATATTTATTGTTTTATTCAAGGACAAAAAAGCTGTTGCTCATGTTCAATCAAAAGCAATAGAAAGTTATACTTTAGAAAAAAAAGAGATACAAAGATAAAAGTTGATTTTGGGAATTTATCTAGTTTTGATGCAGATACTTATGGCTTCGCTATTACTATACACCCATGGGCTGTTGGTGCAGTTTATTACAGATATACCGTAGACTAGACTAAAAATAAGGAGAAGTTTTCGAGACTTTTAATAATAAAACTTCTCCTTTGGTATAATTAATCTTGTCGACCCCTACTCCGTCTTAATCGCCTTTATCGGATTCGAAGTAGCGGCCCGAATCGCTTGATAACTCACGGTCAAAAAAGCAATCAAAACCGCAATCCCCCCAGAAAACACAAAGATAGGCCAACCAATATCCACTCGAAATTCGAAGTTGTTCAACCATTCGGTCATCACCATCCAGGCGATGGGACCCGCTAAAAACAAGGCGATGACTACCAATTTTAGAAAATCTTTGGACAACAAGCTAACGATACCCACCGTGCTAGCTCCTAACACCTTACGAATACCAATTTCCTTAATCCGTTGATTAGCGGCATGGGTCGCCAAACCAAATAAGCCCAAGCAAGAAATTAAAATAGCCAGTAGGCCAAACCCTCTACAAGTAGCCGATAGTCGCGCATCATCTTCGTAAAACTGGGCGATGTTTTCATCAAAGAAAGTACCATCGAAGACCTGCTCTGGTAACACTTCGTCATAGACGCGTTGGATGGCGGCGGTAGTTCCAGTAATATCCATAGGTCGGATTTTGACGCCCGCTTCCCAATAATAATCCTTTCTGGTGGTCATCATCAATGGCTCAATATCTTCGTGTAGGGAATGCGCATGGAAATCTTTCATGACCCCCACGATATTTAAGCTCTTTCGCCCCAATCTAATTCTTTGTCCAATCACTTCCGCAGGGTTATCGATGCCCAACATTCGGACGGTGGTTTCATTGAGGACTCCTTCTCGCATGGTATCGGAGGGATTGAACCATCGACCTTCTAGTATCTCAATACCAAAAGTTTCGGCGTAGTCGGCATCGGCAAATTTTAAGCTGATATCAAAATCTTCGTCATCTGGTCGATTATTATAATAAAAATTACTCATCCAAGTGCTTCCAGAAAATGGTTGGTCGCTGTTCAAGGTTACCGATTCCACTTCGGGTATTTGTAGTAATCGTTGTTTCAAAGCGTTTTGCCGAGTGACTGTTTCTTCATCTGAGTTGAATCCAAAGGTATAGACTAAATCTTTGGCGAAGCCCAAATCTTTCGACCGAATATAATCCAATTGATTGATGGTAATCAAAGCCCCAATGATTAAGGCTTGGGCGATAACAAACTGAGCGATTACCAATCCTTTTCGAAGAGAAATGCCGCCGAAGGATTCTTTGGCTACTTTACTTTTTAGTGCTTCAACGGGTCGGTATCTAGACAGTTGAAAAGCAGGATATAATCCCGATAATAGCGTCACAACAATAGCGAGAATAGCCAAAAAAGTTACCATTATCGGGTCCGTTAAAAACGGCAAGCTATCGGGAACATCGGATACTCTATTGAGCAAAGGAGCCGCAATCATGGCCAAGTTTGCTCCTAAAATCACCGAAATAAGCACAATCAGCCCCGTTTCGCTCATAAATTGGCCGATTAAATCCAAAGGGCGGCTACCCAACGTTTTTCTAACCCCCACCTCTTTAGCTCTCAAAGTAGCCTGTGCGGTCGCTAAATTAATAAAGTTAAAACAAGCGATAACGAGGATTAATAAACCAATAAAACCTAATACTTTCAGTCGGTCTTTGCTGACCATGTGCGTCCCCGAATGACCGTAGCGTTCGTCGTAGTGCAAGTCGGATAAGGCTTGCAATTGAAAGAATTTCTGCTGTTCCCCTTCGTCGTTGGTGTATTCTTTTTTTCCAACATTGAGCAGTAATTTCTCCGCTGCTTCCCACTGATTTGCATCCTGTAACAAGGCATAAAATTGGTCATTGGAACTACAACTCCCCCAACTAGCTTCATTGTAGAAAAATAGTTCTTGGTTTTTTTCTGCCGTTTCGTAAGAAACCAAATAAGGAAATGAGAAATCACAATTCGTCGGCAAATCGTCCAAGATGCCCGTCACTTTGACGGCTACGAGGTTATCGAGCAAAACGGTTTGCCCAACAGCAGTCTGCCAATCATCAAAACATTTTTGCGCCCAAGTCTTAGTCAATAAAATCGTATTGGGTTCCGCTAAAACTGACTTCGAGTCACCGCTAAGCAACTCAAAATCAAAAATTTCTAAAAAATCGGCATCCACGAACATCGCCGTCTGGGCATCTTCCAATTTGAATTTTTTCAATGGGGCGCCCCCCGAAGGATTAGGGATGGTTAGATTCGCCCAAGTTTCGTGGATTCTGGCCGTTTTTTCGAATGGGGTAATGTCCGCTTGCATCATTTCCATAGCGGGAATCGGCATGCAATATCCAAAAGCATCGTCTCCACCCGCACTAGGAGTGTAAGAAACGGTTCGAACAATTCGGTCGTAATTGGCAAAATCTTTATTAAAACCCATTTCGTAATTGACCATTCGGAAAATCAACAGAACGGCTGCAATGCCGATGGTCAAACCAAAGATATTGATGAAGGTATAAAGGGGATTCTTTTTGAGCGTGCGCAAGGCGATTTTAAATGTTTGAAAATGCATAATGATTAGGCTTAGTTCGGCTAACGGTACACGGTTAACAGTGCACGGTCTACTTGATAAGAAATTTCAAAATGAATAACGAAAAAACGATTTTCAAAAAACACTTTTCAAGCGTTATGCCAAAGTATCAACCACTTGATAATCAGATTTTTATAAAAAATAAACACTAATTAAAACGGTTTCTTTTGTCCGAATATGGTCAATTGGTGTTCGCTATGGGACATTTTTTTTCACCACCTTGCAACTATTTTAAAACCGTCTAGTCTTACTCCATGAACTCATTTAAAAAATAGGCAACTACTTAGCACCCTTTTTACCATAAAGTCCATACAGCTCATAAAGTCCATAAAGTTTTTTCGAGCGATAGTATTGACTGTTTTGGCGTTTTCAATGTAGGGTGGTGAGTAGTTACAAAAATAGTTTTAAACTAGTGTGATAGCCAACTACAATGAATGATAAATGATGAATGATAATTTTTGTATTTCCTAATAAAAGTATCTCGTATTTACTACGCACTAAAATCATTCATCATTTATCACTCATCCCATACGGGCGAGCGATTCATTTGGCGAAGGCATTATCAAATTTCAATCCATTGAAAAATCTTACAATCGCTCGACATATTTCTAGATTAACTGCTTCGAGCAAGATTGTCGCAAAACCAACATCTTTGGATACCCTTAGTGATGAACACCTAATACAACAAGTCCAAATGGGCGACCACGGTCGAATGGGATTGCTCTACGAGCGCTACCATAAAGACCTCTACGCCTATTTTTATCGCTGCACGTCCGACGCGTTGAAGAGTGAAGACTTGGTACACAACGTTTTTTTTAAAGTACTGAAAAATTGCCAGCAGTTTTCTGGTAAAAGCAAATTTGTGTACTGGCTATTCACGATTGCTCGGAATTTGCAAATCAATGATTATCACAAAAAGGACCCTTTGCGACAGTCTTACGAACTCAACGACTTGGACAGTATGCGCTACGCCGTTGACAGTCCAAGCCGTCAATTAGAAAAATCGGAGCAAAAGGAATTACTTCAAAGAGCGCTCAATTATTTGTCACCCGAAAAAAAAGAAGCAATTGTCTTGAGTCGTTTTCAAGGGATGAAATATCAAGAGATTGCCCAGATAGCGGGCTGTAAAGAAAGTGCCATTAAATCGAGAATCAAACGCGGATTGGAGGAAATGCGGGAGATTATGGAGCGATTACAGTAGTGAATGAGAGGTCAGCCATACGGCCCGTACTGGGGAAGTCAGACCGCCACAAGGGCTGTCAGAAGCCAGACCATTTGAATAAATCATGAACAACCGATGTATCAAGTCTCCAAGCCTGCTCCGATTATTTCGGAGACTTGATACGAATATCCGCAGGTCTCCAGACCTGTATCAAATAATTCGACTTCAAAAAGAAAGCATGAACGATAAAAAACAACCTAATTGCCAATCTGCCATCGACCAACTGCTGGCCAACTTGGAAGAAGATAATCTAGGGAATTTACCCTTGGAGAAATTGGTCCAAAGTCATCCCGACTGCGCCAATGAGTTGCAGCAAACGTACGACTTGTGGCAGGCACTCGGTACGCTGGAAACACCCGAACCGAGCGAAGTGATGAGTCGCCGTTTTTACCAAGAACTCGACGCATACAGCACGCAAGTGGCCAAAACTGTACCACCATCTGCCGGTTTTATCGACCAAATCAAACAGTTTTTCTTCACGCCTAGTCCGTTGCGGAACTGGGGCTTAGCCTTCGGATTGTTCGCTTTTGGTTTCTTTTCGGGGCAGTTTTTCCAACAGCCCAACCAACAACAGCACCAAATTGACCAAATAGCCGCCGAATTAAAGCAATTCAAGGAAGAAATGGGCAACCAGCGGTTTGAAGTGGATTTGCAACAGTCCGCTTCGAGCCGCCTGAAAGACATTCAGTTTGTCAAAAACATGGATAGTCCTAACCAAAAAATTCTAATGGCTCTGGACAAAACCCTCCGCAATGACCCGAACGTCAACGTTCGCCTGAGCGCCATTGAAGCCTTGGTGCAGTTCTCAGATGACCCCGAAGTCATGAATATTTTAATACGAGCCATTCCTCGACAAAACTCTCCCATCGTACTCCTAGAATTGGCAGAAGTGATGACGCAACTAGAAGAAAAGCGCTCCGCTTCGGCTTGGAAGGAATTGATGGAAGAAGGAGAATTGGAATTGGACGTTAAATTACAATTGGAAGAATCTCTCCAAACTATTTTATGAACTCGTTATTCGTTACTTATTATTAGTTATTCGTGCACACACCAATAACAAGTGACAAATAACCAATAACAAAATTTTTTACGATGAAAAAAATTCTAGTAAGCCTCTTGGCTTCGGCAGTAACCCTATTGTCGCTTTCCGCCCAAACTTTTAGCGACCAGAAAACTTTTACCTTTGACGTTCGTGGTTTAGAGACACTGCGATTGCACAATAAATACGGTAGCGTAAAGGTGAAAGGCATCGACGGCAATCGAGCCACACTACGTATCAAGCGAACCATCAAATCGAGTAATCCCGATAAAGTGGAAGCCGCCAAAACGGCCGTTTTTATGGATAGTGTTAATTTGGACGGCGAATTGATGTTTTTTGTAGAAAATCCCGACCACGAACTACAAATCGACGAAAATGGACGGGCTTTTTATCAAGGTCGCTACCAAAATTGGAGCGATAAAAGGCTACGATTTCACAAATTGCGGGTGGATATGACGATTGAGTTGAGTGTCCCTAAAAGTGTACCGCTTTACATCAGCACCCACCACGATGACTTGGTTATCAAAGGGATTAATGCGGATGTCGTTGCGCAAAATCATCACGGGCCAGTGACGGTGGAAGCCATTACGGGCAACGTGGACGTACATACCCATCATGGCTACATCAAAGCTACCGTCACTAAAGTGCCCGACAAAGACGCTACTTTCGATACGCACCACGGCAACATCGAAGTAATTTATCCGAGTAACTTAGCGGCCGATTGTAGTCTTTCGACTCGACACGGCGAATTTTACACCGATTTCAATTACACTGCCATCCCGATGAAAGCGAAATTGGTCAAAAGTCATCAAGGGACCAAGTACAAATTAGAAGGTGGTACATCCATCAGAGTCGGGCGAGGCGGTCCGAAATTGCGGTTTAAGACGTATCATGGGAGCATTTATTTGTTGAGAAAATAAGTAAAATTGCTATATTGCTAAATGGTTATATTGCTGTTTTACAAAGTGTTACGATAACAATATAACCATACAGCCATTTTTTAAAATTTCATTTAATTAAATCCTTTTCATCCAACCCCAAATCTGCCTCTCTACGATGAAAAATAAAAACATCCAAATCATGAAATATACTACAGCTTATTTTTACCTATTCTTATTTGCTCTTTCGCCTTTTTTTGCGAAAGCACAAGAAAAAATTATTGACACCTATAATGTTCCACTAAGTAAGCCCAATCAGTCGGGGGCGCTATACGTGGATTTGCACAACGGCACGATTAACGTGCAAGGTTACAACGGAAAAGAAGTCGTTGTCAATTTTGTCGAACGGTCGAAAAGTAACGATTGGGATTGGGGCGATTCTGGGTCTCATAGTTCCAAAAATTCGAAGAAGGGCTTGAAGAAAATTTCTAGTAGCTACGTCAATTTAGAAATTGAAGAGGACAATAACTCCGTTTACGTAAAGGGTAGCCATAATCGACGGTCGGATTTACTGATTAAAGTGCCGCAGAACTTTGCCTTACAATTGAAAACCCACCACAACGGGGACATTAAAGTGAGCAACGTCAACGGCGAACAGGTCATCACGACTCACCACGGCGGCATAGAAATGGAAAAAATCGGTGGTTCGGTGGTTGCCGATACCCACCACGGCGCTATCCGAGTTGGGTTCACTTCGATTACGCCCAACGTACCAATGGCGTTCAGTACCTACCACGGAGATGTCGATATAATCTTCCCAAGCAGCGTCAACTGTTCGACCAAAATCAAAACGGCCAAAGGCGATATTTACACGGATTTTGACTTAGAGTTAAAAAGCGTAACGGAGGACAACGTTTCTTCTACGGGACGACGAAAAATCAAAATTGGGGGTTGGATGTACGGTGAGTTAGGAAAAGGTGGCGAGGAATTTTTGTTTAATACGCATCATGGGGATGTGGTTATTCGGAAGTTGTAGAAACGATGAATGATAAATGATTTGGGTGGTTATAGTCCGTTCAAAAAGCGTTTTACCTTGAAATATTTAAAGTGCATTTTAAAAAATTCAAGGTAAAAGTAATAAAATCGTACTAGAAGAACAAAAGTTTGAAATCAGCACAATTGCTTAACTAACATGAGTTTTGGATGATAATCATTGATTTTTAATAACTTAGCCCCATTGGGGCGGCACTGTCTGTAGAAAATAGTTGCTTTTTAGCATTTAGGACCTTTAGGTTCGACCCTAGGTGCCGCACCTAAAGGCGCTAAAAGTCTCTTTATCAACAAAATACTACAGACAGAGCCAGCCCTAGAGGGCTTTCAACTTATCTAAAACTCACGTTAACTAGTCACTAATAACCAATAACTAATCACTAATACGTCTTCGTCATATTCTCCGGCACACAGATAATAAAATCGGCTTTTCCTTTGTTTTCTGCTTCCAATTGACCAATATCTTTTTGCGTAACGGTGGTCAAGGTAGCGTAGGCCAAATCGGGATTTTGGCGTTGAAGATACCACAAAATCCCTTCGTAATTATCCGAATGATAAGACCCATTCAAGTGTAAAAAATAGTGGTCAACTTGATAGTATTCCAATATCGAATGGGCCATGGTAGCGTCTTTGATGGCCTGTGCTTTGGGAAAATTGAGACCACTGTGTTCGTCACCGCCCATCATCGTCAACATATTTTTGTAGCCTGGCAACTCGATGTCAAAAGCAACGGGAAGGGGCACTATCCAGTTTTTTTCCTTCTCGGGTAAAGATTCCAAGGCTTCGAAACCTTCTTTGAACACCATGCTAGCGTATCGTCTCGGAATATTGGTCGCAATGACTCGGGTATAATTTTCTTTGGCCCAATTAACCAACGGCTCGTAATCGGTGGGGAAATTGGGCCAGAGTCGTGCTCGCTCTTCCAGTTGTTTACGGTCGATTTCATCCGTAACGTATTGGGTAATTGCGAGTTGGTTATCTCGTTCTAACATCTCTAAACCGAGTATCAGCGGCTTGTTCTTTTTTAAATCTTCCGCCAATTCAAACTGTAACCAATGCGCAATGGGGTCATTATGCAATTCTCCGAACAGAATAATGTCCGCCTTCCCCACCTGCTTCACCATTTTTTTATACTTCACTCTTTTCCCTTTGGCATTGAATAGCTGATAAGCAGGATTTTTTTGCGCCATGACCAATAGATTGGAAAAAAGAAAAAGGAATAGAACGCCGATTAATTTCTGGAACATAAATGTAGTTTTTTACGGAAGCATAACAGTCGATTAGTGGGAATTGTTGGGGATTTGTTCCAGAAGATTAGATTTGCTAGATTTTGAAAATCTGGCAAATCTGTGTTAATCCTACCCTACCTATCACGGAGAAGGGTTTAAAAGACGCAAGGACGACGACGGAACTACTGGATTAACGGTTTCAATCCTATCATACACGGAGAAGGGTTTAAAAGAGAGACAATGGGAAAAAATGGAGCAAGGTATTCCGTTTCAATCCTATCATACACGGAGAAGGGTTTAAAAGAAATGAAGTGAATGCTACTCTTGCAGGTTTTGGAACTGAGTTTCAATCCTATCATACACGGAGAAGGGTTTAAAAGATGAATACAGGAAAATTCATTTCAGAAAACAGAAACGCTGTTTCAATCCTATCATACACGGAGAAGGGTTTAAAAGTAATAAGGCCACCTAAAAAACCTATGGCCCTATATTTTGTTTCAATCCTATCATACACGGAGAAGGGTTTAAAAGTGC
>JBCCQK010000358.1:0-8964 GCA_039024375.1 Bacteroidota bacterium | reverse complement strand
GCGTTACATTCGGTCAACCAAGCTAATTTTCAAACGGAAGTTTTTATTAGAAATCAAAGCCACACGATTATTGAAGCAACGAATCGGCAAATGATGCACTACGCCTACCATATCGGGCAAATTGTTTACGTAGGTAGAATGATTAAAGGCGAGAATTGGCAGAGTTTGTCTATTCCCAAGGGCGAGTCGAAAGTGTTTAACGCCGAGAAGTTTTCAAAGGGAAAACATCGAGGACATTTTACGGATGATTTGAAATAGCCGCTCACTCTTTTTTATTCTGCAAAAAATAAGAAAGCCCACCAACCACTAAAAATCCTAAACCAATCGCACTTTCTGAAGGCCGCTCCAAAAACACAAAAACCAGTACCCCAATACTGAAAATAATATAAATAATTTGCAGAAAGGGACGTAGTGGACTATGGTAGTTACCTTCTATTCGTTTTAGCCAAAGGACAGAAGCTACCGTTAGCGTTCCCATCAATTGCAACGAAAAGCTAGCATAAATCATCACCTGTTCGAACGTCCCTGTCAGCGTCAGCGCAATACTAATGGCAGCCTGTAGCCATAGCGCCCGAACGGGAATTCCATTATTATTTTTCACTGCAATGAACGACCAAAGCGGATTTTCCTTCGCCATGGCAAACGAAATTCGCGAACCGACCCACAGATAGCCACTAATAGTAGCGATGAGCTGAATCCCAATAAAAATACTAATCCAAAAGCTGCCCGTTTCGCCGAAAATATTGCTGAACGAAATGGTCGCTACTTCCACTTTTCCCGCCAATTGCTCTACCGAGGCGTGGCGCAAAAATACAATCTGCATCAAAATGTATAGCACCATGACCAAAAGCGTGGCGGGGATGAGCGCCTTGGGTAAATTGCGTTTGGGGTCTTCGATTTCGTCGGTAATGTAAGCTGCGGAGTTCCAACCCGTATAGGCGTAAAACACGTATATCAAAGAAACGGCAAAGCTAGGCATCAACAATTCTTGCTGCCATTCCGACCCGTAATTTTGGGCATTCCCTGCGATGGGCGCAAAATAAAATCCGAGAGCAATGAGTACAAAAACGAAACCCAATTTGAAGAGGGTAGCGTAGTCTTGAAAACGCCCACTTTGTCCTACGCTGATGGAGTGAACGGCGGTGATAATTAAAATAATCCCAATGCCAAACCAATCTGTAAATAAGGTGGGATTGATGGGATTGAGATAGCTGGTCATCGCCAAAGCGGAAATGGCAATCGGTGCCGAAAAGCCCACCGTCAGCGAAATCCAAGCGTATAAATAGCCCGCAAAAGGATGGAAAATTCTGGATAAAAAGATATAATCGCCGCCCGATTCCCGAAAATGCGTCCCTAATTCGGCGTACGTAAACGCCCCAATCAAAGCCAACAAGCCACCGACTAGCCACAAAAGCATGATACTCCAAGTGTTTTCAATGTCCGCTACTTGGAAACCCAAGCTAGTGAACACGCCCGTGCCAATCATATTGGCGATGACAATGGCGGCGGCGGTTTTCCAACCTATTTTTTCGGTGATTTGGTTCACGGTCAATAGTTGATATGAATGTGTTTTGTACTGAAATTCTAGTAAGCACAAGGAACGAAAAAAAAATAGAATATTTTCATACCGTGAAAAAAATTGTATTTTTGATAGTGGAAACTTTTACAAATGGCTAGAGATAAAATCCATAACTTAGTGGTAAGGGCATTAAAAAAAGATGATTGGAAGGTGAACCACGACCCTCTATATATTGAGTATGATGCTAACCAAGGAGCGTTTGAAATAGACTTAGGGGCAGAAAAATTGATCAGTGCGGTGAAAGGGAATCGACGAATTGCTGTTGAGGTGAAGACTTTTGCTGGTTCAATTAGTAATCAATTCCATTTAGCTTTAGGGCAATTTATTGATTACGAAGCTGCTTTGGCAACTAGCTTATCCGAAAGTGACAGGAAATTATATTTGGCTCTTCCTGTGGAGGTTTTTAATAAGCTAGATAGTATTGAATTTTTCCGACAGCGTATGCTAGAGTTTAAGTTAAGATTTATTTGTATTGACCTAGAAATAGAAGAAATCGTAAAATGGATACACTAAAAAATTATCAACAACTTCTCTCGAAGTTTTTCAAAGAGCGATTAGATATTCAAAACAGTCAAGCAAGTGGTTTGAAAGGACATCTAACCATTAATGAAAGTAAAACAGATTTTTTACTGTTGAAAATGGGTTGGGTAAACCAGTTGTTTGTCCACGCCATTGTTTTTCATGTCGAAATCAAAAATGGAAAGGTCTGGATATATGAAGATAAAACCGATATTGATGTACCGCAAATTTTGGTAGATAGCGGGGTGAACAAGAAGGATATAGTCTTAGGATATTTATCGCCTAAATTGCGGTCATTCTCAGAGTACGCAGTAGCTTAATATTTGGTGAAAAATATTCAATTGAAATAACCTTCTTTTTAATGCAATCCACCGACCTACTCGACGCCTACGACAAACGCATCCTCAAAGCCCTCGAAAAAGACGGCAAAAAGCCTTTTTCCACCATTGCTACTGAACTCGGGATTTCCAATACGATGGTTCACCAACGAGTCATGCGCATGAAAGAACTCAAAGTGCTGTTGGGTACGACGGTCGTGATTGACCAACGTAAATTAGGCTTTGATTGGGGGACTTTCACGGGCTTGGTGCTAAAAGAAGATGCTGATTCTAACGAGGTCATTGCGGCGCTCAAGCGAATCCCCGAAGTGATTGAGTGTTACTACATCACGGGCAGTTATACGCTGTATATTAGGGTCGTTGCCAAAACGAATCAGCATATGCGAGAGTTGCTTTATGAGAAAATTGACCACATTAAAGGGGTGCAGAAAACGGAGTCGATTATTGATTTTGGGTGTGCGTTTAAGCGGAATGTGCCGTTTGGTGAGTAAGGGGATAAGATGATGAGGGGATAAGAGAATAAGGTGATGAGGTGAATACGGTTGATAAGGTTCATGGGGCGAATGGGGTTTTTCGGGATATTCACGACTGCTACTTGATTTTTATAACACGGATTTTTTAGGAACACCGATTTAGATGTCGGCGGATTGGTTCTTGAGGTCTTGACTTCTATTTTTGATAGATAAATTCAGTCCTTTGTTTTTTGACAACGGATACTTTGCTTGATGTTGACGTGGACAACGGATTTAGACATTGACTGTTGGGTTATAGGTTTTTGACTGCTATTGCTTACGGCTACTTTCTGTAACACGGATTTTTTAGGAACATAGAACTAGACGTTGACGATTTCCCTTTGGATTTTGCCACTGCTACTGCCACTGCCATCTGCTACTGCCATCTGCCACTACCACTTTCTCTCTGACTCGTTTCCGTCGTTGGACTTGCCGATGAGCGTTTGAGGAACGAAAACAGTTCTTCGAAACCGTTAAACTCTTTGCGGAAGGATAGACCTACTCCTGCGTTATTGCGCCGCCCGCCGAGGATTTCGGGTTCGTTTTTGTAGTAGCCGCGAATTTTTAGGCGACGATCTCTGGTTAATTCGTATTCGATGACAACGTCGCCCGTAACGAGGGCATCGCTGTTGTTATTGACAACGTAGCCGCCACCCAAATTGGCTTTGCCCGCAATGTTGAATACCCAGCGGTCTTTGAGGCGAATTTTGGGGTTGATGGAGAACTCGTGGCCCGTCGCCAAATCGTTGGGATTGTCAATCGCAGCGGCGTCGTATTGGTTGTAGTTAACGTCAAAATCTTCGATTTCTAAGAAATCATTGTTGGATAGGCCTTGAGCGAACAGTTCAGTTAGGTAAATAGATAACTGATTGGATAACAGCTCGCTGAGCGTGTTGATGGCTAGTTGCGATTGCCGCCCAGCTAGTAAAGTGCCTTGATTGGAAGGTAAGAAGCCGCCGAATAGAATCAATCCTAATACCTGTGTGTTCAACGCATTTTGGTCGAGTTTGATGGACCTAATTTTGTTATCTGTGTAGTTTTTAATCTCTCCCGTCAGATTGGGAAAATCTAGATTGAAACTGATGTTTGGCTTCAATAATTGCCCTGTCAGCCCCATGGTTAAATCAACGGCGGTGGACGTTCGGGCTTCCACTCGGACTTCTTCGTCGTTGAGGTATTCCAGTATGAAATTATAGGGCGAAGTACTGAGGGCTTTGTAATCCGCTTCGATGTTGATGATGGCATTATAAGGGTCACCCGTCCAATTGATAGTCCCGCCCCGCTTGACGATAAAAGGTTTATTGACCACATTCATCAGTGTGAAGAGATATTCCCCTTGGTCAATTTCGTAGTTGCCGTACATCGTAATGTCCCCACTACGAGTCATGTCCATTTTGATGTTGCCGTTGCCCGTTCCTCTCATGATGTCACCTGCCTGTTCGTCAAAAATTAGCAGGACTTCGGCGGCGTCGGTCATCTCCAATTCTAGGTGCAGGTTAATGCCCGTGATTTCGTTGGAAGTAGTGGACTCTTCACTTGTTTCCGTTGGCTCTTCTCTGTGTTCAAAACGGATAAAGCTGACTTCTTCCACTTCGCTATCGCCCGAAACGGGGATGGATATGCGAGTGCCACGGGCAGTAGTGGCTTTGATGTTAATATTCGTCTGGTTGAAATTCCCTGAGAAGTATAAATTACCCTTGCCAATACCTTTACCGTAATACACTTCATTGTCGGCTTTGGTGGTATTGATGACGGTGAAAAGGTCGGATTCTACTCGACAATCAAGGGCTAATTTGTTGAAAAATTGGTGGGTGATACCGCCCGTTATCTTCGCACTATTTCCCGCTTCGTCGTAAATTGTACCGCCCGTCGCATCTAACATGAACTCGTTATTCATCCGAACGATTTCGTCCTTGATGGTGTATTTAGTATTGGTGTATTCCAGCAAAGTGCCACCATCATATACCCGAATGACCCCGTCCAAATTGGGGTCACTCAGTACACCGTCTAAAGACAGTTTGGCGTCGATATTGCCGTAGGTGCCCGAGATGCCACTGCGGACGAAGTACTCCGCCAAATGCAACGGGAACTTATTGATGTTAACGTTTAAATCTACGTAGTTCGGACTCGTTTCGAGCGTTCGGGGGGAGATGTTGATATTGGGTGGATTGTAAAAACCAGTGAGTTCCAACCAACGGTCTTGGTTTTTAGTAGTCAATCGAATATCGACGGGGCTTTTGATGTTGGCGGCTTTGGCGTTCAAGCTTAATTGGCCGTAATTGTCCCAATTGATGTTAAAACTGTCGGCCACGATGTCCAATTGAATGTCTTCGAGGGTAAAGAGGTCACCGATATTTAAGTCTAAAGCGTATTGACCTTCAAAGTCTAGTTTGTCGAAGTCCCAAACGTGGTCGATATAGTTAGCATTGAACCCTTCTACTTCTAAAAACAAGCCCTTATCCAAAATACTCGTTAGCGCCACTCGCTGGTCGCCTTGCGTCATTTGAAAATTCTGGGTTTTGATAAAATTCTTCCCAATTTGCAGATAATTATCTTCTTCAATTTGCCAAACCGTATTGAGAATGACCAAGTTGGAAGGGGATAAGGCAATGATGAATTGGTCGCCATCAATAGAAAATTGACCTTCTAAATTGAGTTTGTCCAATTCGTTAGTGAGGTCGGCGGCGTTTAGATTGAAAAAAGCTTCATCGTTATCCAGATAAGTCAGTAGGGAAACGTAGTCAAAGGTTAAATTGCCCACTTGGGTATTTTGCACCGAAAAGTCCACTTTGCCCTGCTTCTTGCCACCTCCCGTGACCAATTTCACTTTCTTCGTACGAACATTTCCGTATTTAAAAGTAGGTATTTCTAAGTCGGCCACTAGGCTATCTTTGGCAAAATCGAAATAGGTATGGAAATTTACGTCTCGCAACGTATCTAGCTGCTTGTCTAACAAATACGTAAAGTTTTTGCTGTCAAAAACTGCTAATTTTAAATCAAATTCATTGGCTATAACCGTTGTATCTCCTTTGCTACGAATGTTAAATCGGTTGGCGTAGCCCGTGAAATTGCGTTCCAAATGCTGCAAAATAGCTTCTCCGACCGTCGTTACTTGAAAGTCGCCGATTAGTGAAGCTTTGAACAATTCCGAATGGATGCGCCACGCTTTTTTTCGACTACTTGTAACCGCCGAAGTAAATTTTAAAGAGTCAATTTGGTAGGTTTCTTTTTTATCTTTTAGGATAGTTAAATCGTATAGTGTTGCTCGTCCTAGTAAATCGTTAACGTTGTTACCCCGAATTTTTAAGTCAATGTCTCCCGCCACCACCAAATCGTCGGGTGCCAGATTCAAGGCTTGTAAATCGACCCGATTGATGTCCACGTTAAAATCGAAAACGGGAATATTTTCCTCGAAGTTGATGGTGCCGTCGAATAGGAAATCAATGTTTTGGTCATTAATGCCAAAGTCTCCGATGAACAGATTTTTGTTAATGATACCTTCTATGTTCAAGTTCTTATAGTCGTATCCTTTGAACTCGAAGTGGTCAATGGAAGCTTTCAATTTAGCGTCGGCTGTGCTTTGGGTCAAGCCCACACCGTCATAAACTCGTGAATTAAAAGTAACTAAACCAAAATTGGGGTTACTCGTCCATTTTGCCAAATCAAAGTCCGTGAGTGATAATTGTCCCGAATATTGCGCTTGTTCGCGCCCCTCTTTGGAGTTCAAGTTCATGTCCATCGCTGCTACCCCCAAGTCCGTTTCGAGATTACCGTCGGCCACGAAATCGTTAAAAAAGCCATCAAAACGCCCCGTAAAGCGCAGTTTGCCCAATTTGTCAAAGTTTTCGGGTGGGTTAAAATTGGGGATTAACTGGCGCAGTGTGCGCATATTCGTATAGAGATAGTCCAATTTTAAACTTAAAAAAGTTTCATCGCTTTGGGTCAGATTGCGGGAATTGAAATTTCCTCGCAAACGGGCACTTTTACCTAAGCGCAAATCCAAATCTCGACCTTTTAAATTGTTGACCCGCCCCTTCATCGTACCGTCAATGTAAATGACTTCGTTTTTGTTTTGGTTAAAAAAAGTATTGCGTTCCAAAGCGGGGGCAAAGGCCATAATGTCCCGAATCGCCACGTAAGCTTTATCGAATTGTCCATTCATATACACCTTGTTAGGGTAGTCTCGAAAGTCGGGATACTTACGGAATTTCATCGTTAGCGTATCACCCAATTTGCTGTAAGGCGTTACCAAAGACATCCCAAACAGTTCGATTTTTCGGGGCGTTATCGTAGCTTCTTTGGCGGAAAGATTATCCAACACAAAACCCGAACTTTCTTTTAGCGAAAGCTGTTTTGACTCGCCCGAAAAGACCCAATCTTGAATGGTGAAATTGGCCGCTGCAATGTTGATGTCGTAAACGTTGAGGTGGTTGTAATCAATTTGGTCAGTTCGTGTTGTTTTGACGGGAGCTGCTCGATAATTATGGTGAATAAACGTGCCGTCGGTGAGTTCCAAATCCGCCATTTGGACAAACCACTTTTTATTGTTAGTGGTTTTCGGAATAGCTGACTGAATACGTGTGATGCCTACTTTTAAGGTATCTTCGGGAAGTGGAGCTAGTGGATTCTTAGGAAAATTGATTAGCGTAACGTAAGGTTGAGAAAGGCAGACAGATTTAGCTACGACTAACTTTTCGGCTAAGTTCAAGCTATCCACATAGACTTCTCCCGAAGCTAACGCTATTTTTAACTCTTCTCCACCGACACTATCGTCTTTGATGAATTCAATATCTTTCAGATACAGCGCATTGACGTCCAAAAAAAACGGTTTGCTCGGGGCCTTAGTAGTAAATTTTTTCTTATTTCCGCCCAATTTGTCCAACAGTTGTACAATGTCATCTTTCCGTTCGTTCGGATAGCGACGCATATACAGTTTGGCACCAGCCAGCGTGAGGTCATCGACCGTAAGCTCTTTTTGGATTAAACGGAGTGGATTAGTATTAAAATTAATGGTTAACGCTTGGCTGTATAGCAAGGTGTCTCCATGAAAATCTTGGGCGTAGAAGTCTTCGAGAATTAGTTTGTCAAAAAAATCAATTCCAATACGTTTGAAGGTGACCGTTGTTTTTAATTCTTTGGAAAAATAGGCTGTTCCTTTCCGCAGGGCAAAATTTTGAACGACTTCGAGTTGGAGTAAAAAATAGAGGAATAAAAATAGTCCGATAATGGTGGCAATACTATACCCCAAGACTTTCAAAAGTCTATTCCCCCAAGAAGGCTTTTCTCGGGGCGGGACAGTATTTTTAGTCACATCTTCCACCTACAATCGTCGAGTTGAGTAAGGTTTTGAGCAGCAAAAGTACTTATTCTTTAATTTTTACTGATAGGCTGTACACCGAATATACCTCAATATATTCATCATTTTTGTATAAAGAATAATTACCTACTAAACAAACCCGAAAAGTAGGGATAATTGTTTACTAAAACAGGGATTTAACGGAAAATTAAGAGGGTCGCTTTTGAGTTTGGATAGTGGTACGCCGTAAACCGAATAAAGTTTGTTAATTGCTTACCGTTGGCTCTACCAAAGATTCCGTTTTTAGACGGTTATAATAATACACCATGCTCCACAAATTTTCGTAGCGGAATCCTTCTCTTCCCAAATTATCTACGATGAGGGTAGCATCGGCCATTTCCCTCTTAATAATGGGCTCAAAGTTGTCCATGCCAATCCGTTCCACCGTTTCACCCCCGATATAGAATTGGGCAACACTATCAGGTCCGAGCACTGGAAAAAATGGGTCGTATAAATTGTCTTCTTCAACCAGTACCATGCGCGTGTAAAGTCCAAGTGGTCCTTTCGAAACTTTTGTAACCTCAACCGTCTCTCCATTCGTCATTTCGAGCGAAACCGTCGTGTGAGCATCCTCTCCAGTGTAGGTTACACCGAGCGGGTTAACCGTTTGGCAAGCCGCAAAACAAAAGACGGCAAGGGTCATTATTATTAAATGTTTAT
>JBCCQK010000357.1:0-8971 GCA_039024375.1 Bacteroidota bacterium | reverse complement strand
GATGTGGACGATTTTTATTGGAAAAAAACGGAGCCGCCTTTTCAAACTAAAATACCTTTGGCTGAACGAAATGCTATGCTGTGGAAGGCGTTCAACGCAGTCGAATCGTCAATTGTTAGTGGTTCGTTGGTTTCTTGGGGAGCACTCTGGGAAACAGCTTTTGATTTAGCTATTTTTCTACGATTACCTGCCGTCGTTAGGATGGAACGCCTGCGAGCGAGAGAACGATTTCGGCACGGTGAGAAATTAGAAACTGACGAAACAGTTAAATCCATTTCTAAAGCGTTTTTGGAGTGGGCAAGTCATTATGATAATCCGATATTCAAGGGAAGGAGTTTAGCGGTTCATAAAAGATGGATGGAAAAGTTGACTTGTCCTGTATTAGAAATTAGTGGCGATTTGACCAATGACGAACGAAAACAATTGGTGCTTCAAAACTACGATAGAGACCTACGTTCTTTTTAACTTCTTATTTCGCCTTCTCACGGCAATGTGAATCCAAATAGAGCGAGAAATTCGGAATAGCCAGATAAAAAATACAGCCGAAAAGCCGATTAGTATTAAAGTTGCTTGATTGACGCTCATTCCGAGTAGCATAATGCAAGCACCACCGATGAAGACACTCACCCAGCCCCAGAAAATATAGGAAATAAACATCGCTCCCCAGTAAAATCCAGGCTCAGGGAAAAAATCCAACTGGCAATTAGGACAATTTTTGTGCATGTCGAAAGGCTTCTGAAACGACCAAGTGGAAGTTTCGAATAAATCCCCTTCGTGACATTGGGGGCATTTCATTTTTAGAACAGCGGGTAATTTTTTCATGTTTTTTGTATTGAAGGTCTTAGACAAGATTAGCTTGAGTGTTTCTTTAGACAGGATTTCAAGATAAACAGGATTTAAGTTATTAAGAATCATAATCCTGCAAATGCACCCCATCCACTTTGCGGTTCACAAACGATGTTTGCTCGTCTTGTCTAAAAGTTTAAACTAATTTTATCATTGCACTTTGCTTCCCTTATTACTTGTTTTTTATATCAAATATTACTTTGTAAGGTATAGCTTTTCAGTGGACTATCTAGTTGGTCTGCACGTTGTCCTTTTTGTTCCAAAGATTCTACTGCTTTCTGCACGCTCAAAAAGAAATACTGCTTGCCAATTTTATCTACCAACTTGGCTTTAAACATCGCATCTCGTACGGGGCCTTTGACGTCTGTAAAATAAATCGCAATGTCTTGACGACGATACTCTTCTACTAGCTCTTCTAGCATGTGGGCGGCGCTGCTGTCAATATTATTAATGCTATTAAAATTAAGAATAACCGTTTGTAACTGGTCTCCTTTTTTTTCTACCAGCTGCTCAATTTTTTCTTTGAAAAAAGCAATGTTAGCAAAATACAACCGGGCATCAAATCGAATAATTAACAAATCGGGTCGTTCTTCCAATTGCTCAAAACGGGATAGGTTTCGGTAAAAATGAGTGCCCGGAATTTTTCCTAATTCGGCAATGTGCGGCCGTGTTGTTCGATAAATGATAACAGCTAAGGATAAGAGAACACCTATGCCAATACCTTGTTCGATGCCAAGTACTAGGGTTGCCAAAAAAGTAATCACCAACATCCAAAAATCGGAGCGGTTGGTTTGCCAAAGATACTTGGCTTCTCGAACGTCAATCAAGCCAAAAACGGCGACCATGATGATGGAAGCTAGAACTGCTTTCGGCAAAAAATAGAATAAGGGCGTCAAAAATAAAAGTGTCAAGACGATGAGGATAGCGCTGATAATCGCTGCCATACCCGTTTTGGCACCTGCTTGGTCGTTGACGGCCGTTCGGGAAAATCCACCCGTTACGGGATAAGACTGTAAAAATGCGCCACCGACGTTCGCTAAACCCAAGGCAATCAGTTCTTGGTTGGGAATAACCTTATAGTTTCGATGTTTCGATTGTATGGCTTTGGCGACCGCATAACTTTCCATAAAGCTAACCAACGAAATAGCCAGAGCGATGGGAAAAAGAGATTGCAGCGTTGCCCAATTGATGCTCGGTATAGCAAATCGAGGCAAACCGCTCGGAATTGTCCCAACTATCTTAACGCCATGTTCCGTCAGATTTAGTCCAAAAATGAGCAGAATGCTTGTTGCCACAACTATGAGGGGAGCAGGTATATTCTTATGAATCCTTTTTAGAAAAATAAGTAAAATGATACCGCCAATTCCGATACACAAGGTAATCCAATTCACAAAGGGTAAGTTAGTAATAGCCTGCCCGATGATTTCGTGGATATGGTGAGTGCGGTCAATATCAATACCCAATAAATGCTTCAATTGGCTCAGACCGATAATCAATGCTGCCGCTGAGGTAAAGCCACTGATAACGGGATGAGACAAAAAATTGACTAAAAAGCCTAGACGAAAAACCCCTAAAAGAAACTGGAATAACCCTACCATCAGGGCTAAAGTGATAGCTAAAGAAATGTATGTTTCAGTCCCTACTTCCGCTAGCGTCCCTACGCCCGCTGCTGTTAATAGAGAGACCATCGCAACGGGACCAACGGCTAGCTGACGGGAAGTTCCCAAAATAGCGTAAATGAGCAAAGGGACGGTACTTGCGTAAAGACCATATATGGGCGGCAAACCCGCAATCATAGCGTAGGCCATTCCCTGAGGAATGAGCATAATACCGACCGTGAGCCCAGCGACTACATCCCCCTTCAACTGCTCGGACGAATACGTTGAGAGCCAGTTTAGAATAGGGAAAAAAGACGCTATTTTTTTCATGTAGGAAAAAGGAGTTTAAATTTTGAAACGTCAGATATACAAATATACGAAAATAGGAACGATTTTTCATATATTAACAGAACGGGCTAAAATAAGGTTTCATATGGAAGAAAATTAAGTACTTTTTACAGCTCGACTTAAATTTAGTCCCCCCTTTCACAAAACCTATAAATTACCTACCTTTGCACCGCTAAAAATCGATTCTAGTTAATTGATTACATTGGTAACAAAATAATACAATTAAAATGGCGGTTTACTTACCGAAAGAGAAGAAAGAAGAAATCTTCGCCGAGTACGGTGGTGCAGCGAATAATACAGGTTCCGTAGAAGGACAGATTGCGTTGTTTACCTACCGAATCAAGAGTTTGTCAGCACACCTACAAACTAACCACAAAGACCACGCTTGTCGTCGAACTTTGTTGGCTTTAGTAGGAAAGCGAAGAAGATTACTGCAATATTTGGCAAAGAAAGACATTACTAAATACCGTTCTTTAATTGAAAAGTTGGGTATTAGAAAGTAAAGGAAAATCGTTAGGTGTGTGTTTTGAAATTTGTCGAAACATGCACTTGACGGGTTTCGTACAATCCAATGACCAAAATGGACTATTTCAGTTGGGACTAACCATCATTTCTCAGTTCCCGAACGATTGACTTCCACAAGCGGAAAGTAACAAATAATTAACTAGAGTGCAAAGAGTACTCGAACAAATAGGCAACGGAGAAAAAAGTTGCCATTATTAAACGGAAGTCTTCAAGTTTAGCGATTGGAGAAAGTATTTTCACAAAGATTTCAAGGAAAACCAAGTAAGTTCCGAAATCCTTTCCAATTTTCATCACTCGAATCCTTCCAATTTATCACATTGGCAATCTCAATCAAGTTAGCGATTTTCAAATACCTCAAAGCCAGACTTTTCTAGCTCATTGGATTTGACGTTGCATTTCACCATTGAAATTGACACATCTAATTAGCGTTTGTTTTTTGTTGACTAGTAATTGGTAAAAACAAAAAATATCAACCTTTTTAGACAAAAAAATAACCATTTTTAGTATGGGTTTACAAAAAGGAATCAGCACGTCCTTCAACTTACCAGACGGGCGTGAAGTTACCATCGAAACGGGCAAATTAGCCACACAAGCGGACGGTTCGGTAGTGGTGAAAGTTGGTAAAACAATGTTGTTTTGTTCGGCCGTTTCATCCAGAGAAATGCGAGAAGGACAAAGTTTTTTCCCACTTTCCGTTGATTACCAAGAAAAATTTGCTTCGGCGGGTAGAATCCCCGGTAACTTTTTTAGAAGAGAAACTAGATTAAACGACTACGAAATTTTGACTTCTCGTTTGGTGGATAGAGCGATTCGACCGCTCTTTCCCAAAGGATATATGTTTGATACACAGATTATTATCAACTTAATTTCTGGCGATAAAGAAGAATTACCCGATGCTTACGCTGCGTTGGCAGCTTCTTCGGCTATGGCCGTTTCGGATATCCCCGTTCAAGAAGTACTTTCGGAAGTCAGAGTGGCTAAAATTGATGGAGAATACGTGGTTAATCCAAGTCGGTCGGCATTGGAAAACGCCAATCTGGATGTGATTGTTGCCGCTACCATGGAAAACGTGATGATGGTAGAAGGAGAGGCGGATGAATGCAGCGAAGCAGAGTTGGTAGAAGCTATTAAAGTGGGCCATGATGCCATCAAAGTACAGTGCGAAGCACAGTTAGCTTTGGCTAAATTGGTTGGCGATAAATCGGTTAAGCGTGAAGTAGAATTACCCGCCGAAGACGAATCCATCAAAGAAAAAGTAAAAGCACTTTGTAAAGACGATATTTACGCAGTAGCCAAAGGGGCTTTGAACAAATCAGAGCGAAAGAAGCAGTTCAAAGCAGCTAAGGAAAAATTAGTTGAAACCCTAACCGAGCAAGAAGGAGAAGAATGGATGGAAGAAAATGGTGACATGGCCAAGGATTATTACAATAAAATCCAAAAGGAGATTATTCGGGAAATGGTGATGTCCGAGTCGATTCGATTGGACGGTAGAAAGTTAGATGAGGTTCGACCTATTTGGACGGAAGTAGATTACCTGCCTGCTGCCCACGGTTCGGCTATTTTCAATCGAGGAGAAACGCAGTCATTGACCTCTTTAACTTTGGGAACTAAGTTAGACAAGTTAATGGTCGATACGGCGTTGCTTCAAGGTTACGAAAACTTTATTTTGCACTATAACTTCCCCGCTTACTCCGTTGGGGAAACTAAGCCTATGCGTGGTCCAGGACGTCGAGAAGTGGGACACGCTAATCTGGCTGGCCGCTCTTTGAAAAGAGTGATGCCCGAAGATTTTCCTTATACCGTACGTTTGGTATCGGACATTATGGAATCTAACGGTTCTTCTTCTATGGCAACGGTTTGTGCGGGTGCCTTGGCTTTGATGGACGGCGGTGTACCTATTTCTGCACCCGTATCGGGTATTGCAATGGGGATGATTTCGGATGGCGAGCGAAATGCCATTTTGACCGACATTTTAGGTGATGAAGATGCCTTAGGAGATATGGATTTCAAATTGACGGGAACGGAAAAAGGAATCTGTGCTTGTCAAATGGATATCAAAATTGACGGACTGCCCTACGAATTATTGGAAAAAGCCTTAGAGCAAGCCAAAGAGGCCCGTTTGCACATTCTGAACGAAATGGGCAAGACCTTGGCGGCACCAAAAGAAGATTACAAAGACCACGCTCCGAGAATCGTGGAAGTCATTATTGATAAGAGCTTTATCGGTGCGCTGATTGGTCCTGGCGGTAAAGTCATTCAAGAGATTCAGGAAGTAACGGGAACGACCATCAACATTGAAGAAAAAGACGGTAAAGGGTACGTAAACATTGCTAGTAGCAATAAATCCGCCATTGATGCTGCTTTGAAGCGAGTCAATGAAATTACATTTGTACCTCAAGAGGGCGACGAATTTGATGCGGTCGTAAAGACAGTGATGCCGTACGGTGTCTTCGTCGATTTCTTTGGTAAGAGTGGCTTATTGCACGTTTCCGAGATTTCACACACACGCATTGATAAGGTCGAAGATGTTTTCTCGGAAGGTGACCCCGTTAAAGTGAAGCTGATTGGTATCGACAAGCGAACGGGTAAATACCGTTTGTCTCGCAAAGCGTTGATGCCACGGCCAGAGGGAATGCCTGCTAGAGATGACCGACGAGGTGGTGGAGACCGACGAGGCGGTGACCGTAGAAATGGCGGTGGCGGTAGAAGAGACGACCGTAGAAGATAAAAATTACAGGATGACAGGATTTTACGGGTCGTTCTGAATAGGCCATTCAAATTAGGTTTTGTTCAATTTTCCGCCCATAGATTTTATCATTCTGTAATAAGTGAAACCTAAAAGTTAACCTGCGTCAGTTTAAAATGTAAGTTGCTGGTTTTCAATAGTTTTAGAGTAACTATTTAGAACCGAGAGTAGAGAAAGAGACTTGGAATGTTGACAAACAAAGATAATCACTAAAATTTTGTCGATTTTTCCGAAGTTCGTGTCTCTGTTCTCTCAATGAAATGGTCTCTATTCTCTACTCTGAATAGATACGTTTTAGATTTTAAATTTTGCATTTTAAATTTTAGATTTCACTAAGCAGCCCGGGTGCTGAAATTGGTAGACAGGCATGTTTGAGGGACATGTGTACTACGTACGTGCGGGTTCGAGTCCCGCTCCGGGCACTTTGTTAGAAAAAAGCCTCATCAGAGTAATCACTTTGATGAGGCTTTCTTTGTTGGGAATGGATTAAATTCGTTGATTATCCTCTCTTCCTCGCTCTTATAGAGGACGAACAGCCGTCATCATCAAGCGAGGTAATTTCTACCACACCTCCTTCAAAAGAAAAATTATTGGTTTCACAATCGTCAGGCTCGAAACAGAATTTGATATTATCTCCCTCGACTGTATAGTCCGTAACTATTTGGTCTCCGTCGGCTTCTCCGTCAACGGTGAAATCCAAATTAATGGTTAATCGGTCGGCCGTAAAGACCATAGTGCCATCCACGCAAAAAATCAGTTCGTCAATTAGAGAGCAAGTCTCCTGCTCGTTATCCAAAATAATGTCGGTTTCTTCGCAACCGATAATGGAGTAGCCGATAATGTCGTACGTACCTTCTAAAGCGGGACGGTCATTGTCTTTATCGCAAGATAAGATAAAGAGACTAGTAGCAAATAGCATTGATTTTAACAAAAATGAAGTTCTCAAAGTGTTTAATTTTATGAATAGAAAAATTAGATGTAATCAACCTTTTACCGCTTTTATTAAGCAACTGAGTTAGGTGGTGAGGGAGGTAATTAATTTAGACAAGATGGAACAAAGCTATTGAGTGTAGGTAGGAGGTTCAACCAACAATGATTAGTTGGTAGTGTCCAATGATTAATTGGTGGCACAAACGAAAGAAGGCTACTAGTAGTACATCACTAGTAGCCTTCTTTTGAAAGAGGTATGTTTCTATTTGACGAATATCATTGCTCTTCTTTCAATTCAATAATTTCCCCATTCGTCGCCTCTTCTACTTTTTGCTGATTGCCCAGATACTGGGGTAAATCCATTCCTGCCATGTTGAACAAATCGTTTAATGGAGGCACTGATTTATACAGCCCAGAGACAAACTTGGAAGTCGAATTACCTTCTCCTTCATTATTACCACCTTCCCAAACCGTTACTTTATCAATCTTAATATTCTTGATAGCATCTACCTGCTTCTCAACCAAATCTTCTAATTTATCCGCAATTAACATCAAAACGGCATCCTTAGAGTTGCCACCCGCAGCTTTAACCAACTGCTCGAAACCTTCGGCCTGCTTATTCAAGACTTCGTATAGACCTTTGGCCTCCGCTGCCTTTTTTAAGAAAATAGCGTCCGCTTCACCACGAGCTAAAGCACGGATTTGTTCCGCTTCGGCTTCAGCGTCAATGACTTGCTTTTGTTTGTCAATTTCTGCTTGAACAATAGTGTCGGCTTTCTGCGTAGCCATTTCTTTTTTGGCTCTCGCTTCTTCCGCTTGTTGCTCCGCTAAGTAGGCTTCCTCTAAAGCTTTGGCGGCTTGCGTTTTCTCCGATGCGGTAGCCAAACGTAGGTATTCCGCTTCTCGCTGTCGCCGTTCGGCGTTCGATTCGGCAATTTTAATCTTAGCTTGGTTTTCCCCTTCAATAGCTTTAGCGCCCGCTTCGGCTTCCCCCACTTTTCCGGATGCTTCGGCCGAGGAAACGGCAATGGTTTGGTCTCTACGAGCATTCGCCTCACCAATCGAACCATCTCTAGTCTTTTCGGCGACGCTCATCTTGGCATCGTTGATGGCTTTGGCGGCCGCTTCTTGTCCCAAAGCGTTGATGTAGCCCGATTCGTCTTGAATATCCGTTACGTTTACGTTGATTAACTGCAAACCAATTTTACTCAATTCTGCGCCAACGTTTGTAGAAACGTTCGATAGAAACTTATCTCTATCAACATTAATTTCTTCAATGTCCATCGTGGCGATAACGAGTCGCATTTGACCGACGATGATGTTGTAAGCTAAGCCTCGCACTTCGTTACGCTGAATGCCTAAGAGTCGTTCGGCCGCATTTTGCATGATGCCTTCCTCTTTGGAAACACCCACGGTAAACTGTGACGGAACGTCCACCCGAATGTTCTGCTTACTCAAAGCACCTTTCAAATCTACGTCAATAGAAATCGGCGTCAAATCTAAATATTCGTAATCTTGGATAACGGGCCACACGATAGAGGCGCCACCGTGAATACATTTTGCCGAACCTTGTCCCGTTCGACCGTATATTACTAGAACCTTATCGGAAGGACAGCGCTTATACCGTGACACTAAATAGAGTAGCATCAGTACACCCAGCCCAGCCAATCCTGCTGCAACAATTGCTAATATTTCCATAATTATTCAGTTGATTGATGTAACTTTTCAGAGCAGAGCGCCAAAAATAGAGGGAAGAGACTTACGACTTTGACAAGTGGAGTTAAATCCAAATCTTTGTCGATTTTTTAATTTATTTTTTTATTCTATTCAATCCGATTATTGAAGTGGTCTCTGTTTTTTCTAAATAGTTACGGGTTGTTTAAAAATTTTATTTTTCGATAGTAGTGTTTATTCTGAAATTTTTTGTGAGGAAAGTGGTTGCATCAAAAGAAAGTGTGTAAACAAAAAAACACTTTTG
>JBCCQK010000356.1:0-9025 GCA_039024375.1 Bacteroidota bacterium | reverse complement strand
TGAAAAAATAAATTGACTAGAAGAATTTTGAACCAGCCCGAATGCCTCGGGCGGGCGGGTTGAATCTTTTTTCTATACTTTTCCAAAGCATACAAAAAAGTATCCATTTCAAAATTGGTCAATTTATTTTTTCAGAGTTCCTTGACTGTTCAAAGACTAAATAAAAAGAATAGAACAGAGGGATTTATGCGGTAAGTAAATGATGTAAGTAGAAGAAACGTTACAGCAACTTTAAAGCATTGCCATTTTGTTGATAGTAAGTGGTTTCCGTAAATATACGGGAAAAAAGGAAAGCCCCTAAATTTTCGAGTATTTTATACATATTTTGTTTTTATGTATAATTTTTTGATTATCAGAACGCCTCTTGTAGCGACGCTAGAAAGCGATACTGACAAAGCATCGCTTTCTTTTATCCTCTTAAAAAGCAGGAGATACTGGCAAAGTATCGCCTGCTTAGGAGGGATAGATAGTGCACAACTTAGTTTAATTAGAATTCTTCTTCTAGCGATTCTTGCACCATTTCTAAAATAGCCAATGCCATAAAGATAGGCTCCTCTTTTTTATTTATCGGTCGTAAAAACTGAAAAGCCCGCGGATTGTGCTTGGTCGTTTTGGTAGGATTTAAGACACTGGCTACTTCCTTTTCGCCGATGACAATGGGATGCAGTTGTAATTCGTCGTCTCGATTGATGCGAGCGATTAGGCGATTCCGACGACCACCATATAAACCGCCGTTTTCCCTTAAAACACCCGCATACTCGCCGTCGATATTGATGTCAATACCTTTCTTTTTAATGCGGTAGGCAAATTCATTTTTGGACGTACGGGCGTACAAAATGGCATTTTCGCCTCTAGCAATGTATTTCCTATAATTATAAACGATGAGCGGTTCTTGATAAATAGACGTAAAAATGCCCTGTGCCGTTTTGGTGATGCCCCGTTTGATTTTTTGATTGACTTGTCGGGGGGATAATAAACTCATTTCCTCTTCTGTCCAAGGTATTAATTGATTGCTCCACTGGGCTACTTCGTCTCTTAGTTGTCTAAAATCGTTTAGTATTCGGTTTTTTCCTGGTTGGAAATTGACGTATAGTCGATATAGCAGATAGAGTAACGAGAAGGCTACCAGCCCCGCTGCCAGAACGGCGAGTAGGATGAATATGGTTGGTGACATGGTTTTTATTTGCCCCTCAGCACGGATTCAGCCGTAAGATTGAACCATTAGATACTAGGGATTTTTAAGCTAACTATTGCGTAATATTAATGTAATAGTGTGAGTTAGCGGAAAAAATTCTACAAAGCGTTGTATTTTTTAGGTAAAATTATCTTTTCGACCCCTTTTCGGAAATACAAGTACTTAGCTACACCTAATCGTTATTTTTGAGAAGGCTAGTTGTCTTCTGACGGGCAGATTTTTTCGTTACACGAGGCATGAAGAAGGTAAAAAGAGCATTAATTAAATCGCATACAGATATTGAATTGGACTTGTAAACGTACATACTATTAGTGATAATTCATTACAACGTCAGTTCCACCCCAAAAACAAATGACCTCGTTGGCAAAAAAATCTTCCGATAGTCGTACCCCGCCCCCAAAACGTCGCCGAAAGAATCCAACCGAACCGCAGGGTCCCAACCTTTATACCCCGTAAAAGTCAACAAGTTTTGTCCCGTAAAATAGGTTCGAAACTTGGCAAAGGAATAGCCGATAGTCAAATTATTTAAGCGAAAATAACTAGCATTTTCTATGTATCGACTGCTTTCTTCGGGGAAATCTGTTAAACGGATGGCGTCACTTTCGGCAGTAGAAGCTAAAATATTGGACGCCCAAGCTGCATTAGGATTCTCGCCTAATTTTCTGGTGATATTAAAATTTTGGTGACCAAAGGCGCCTTCCCACAGAAATTGAGCATCGAAAGACCCCCATTTCAACGTATTGACCCAACTGAGCGTTAAATCGGGCAGACCATTGCCCGCTGCGATGTAATCTTCTTTCGTAATCCATCGGTCTCCATTTTGGTCTTTGTAAATAAACTGACCAGCCTCATTGATTTGTTGAAATTCGGGTACCCAAATACTCCCAACTCGTGTACCATTGCTCACATTGGCAGTCTCCGTTTTGCAGCAACCTCCGTTCGTAGGAGAGCTGGCGATGCGCAACCAATCGCTCTGAAAAGCCGCATCTTCGGGTAAATATTCCGAAATGGTCGTAATGTTATGAGCAAAAAGTAGCCCCGTTTCCCAAGAAAAGTTATCTTTTTGCATCGCCTGCCAACGAATACTACCTTCCAAACCATGACTTTTTAGGGCGCCACTATTTTCATAAGTAGTACCATAGACGGATAAATCGTTGGGGAAACGGGCGGTTTCTCTTCTGACGGGTAAGATTAAATCGTCCGATCTACTCTGAAAATAATCTAGTTCAAAGCGAACCGTTTGATTGAACAAAGTAGGAAATAGGGTGACACCTAGATTAACGGTTGCCGTTTCTTCCCACTTTAGATTTGGATTACCAATTGAGGAAAAATCAAAATCGTAGTAAGGTCTAAACACTCCATTTTGTAAGAAATTACCTGCTTCCCTTAAACGATTGGGTGATGCCAATCCATTGGCTGAAGGCAAATGTCCCGCTACGCCGTAGGAAGCACGAAACTGAACATTATTTTGATAAAAAAAGCCACCCCACAATTGGGCTGTATTGACGTTTAGTGCCGCGTAGGGGAAATTACCCCACCGATTATTGCTACCCAAACGGGAGGACCCTTCTCGGCGCAGCCCCGCGTTGAGGGTAAAGGCTTTCCAGTCGAGTGCTAAATTACCGTAGAAGGCTGCTATTTTATGCTTATTCTTGCTGGAAGTGACAATACCTCTTCCCTGAGCAAAGTCGCCGCTAGCACTTAAATTGTTTGCGCCAAAAGCATCCGTTAGAAAGTCGCCCCCAGCGGCGTACAAAGACGTAGTTGTAAACGTTTGATACTGATGGCCTAAGTCAAATTGTAAAGAAATTTTATCGAAATTGGGTCGATAAGACAAACTAAAATCGGTTAGTTGATTGTTAGTTGAGCTATTTTCTTGGCTAGCATAGCCATTCCTATCTATACCTCTTGGAAAAAAACTTTGCTTTGAATTGTAGTCAAAGATGCGCAAATCATTCTCAGCGAATTGGTAGCGCCCGTTGACAAAAAGACTTGGGGCAACTTCCCATTGAAGTCCCAATCGCCCTAGTGTATTTTGCTGTTCCCCCCGACGTTCGTTTTGGTCGAGTAGCGCAACTGGATTGTAGTAGTTAAAAAGTTGTTCTTCAAAATAACCACCGTTTGCCGAATTATTTTCGTCAAAAATCGGAGCCGTTGGATTGTAGGTTTGTGCGTAGCGAAAGGCTAAGGGAAACGAGTAGTTATTGTCTTGATTATTCGTAACTAATTGGGCGTCGAGGGTTACTTTTTTGTTGAGTGCTGTTTGCCGAAGTCGGCCGTTAAACTGTAATCTATCTAAATCTTGTTGTTGGAGTACGCTATTAGCGTTTCGATACGTAGCACTAATGCTGTATTGGGTATTCTTAGCTCCACCTGTCAAGGTCAATTGGTGTACTTGGCTGACGGCAGTCTGCGTCACCTCGTCGAACCAATCGGTCGAACTTCCTCGGTCTCTGATGCTAATAGAACTAGGAAGATTTCGGTAGCCTTCGGCGTCCAAAAATTGCATGGTCAAATGAGGTCGGTCGATACCCAAATAGCTGTGGTAGCGGATTTGGTTACTGTTGTTGGAAAAACCGTTCGTCGTAATTTCAATGACACCACCAGCGCCCCGAACACCGTATTGGGCCGTCGTTCCGTCCCGAATCACTTTCACGGAAGCAATAGATAAGGGGTCAATTAGGGATAAATCCACTTCGGGCATCCCATCTACTACGATGAGCGGTTCGTCCACCCCTAAAATTTCTCTAAGACGAAAGCGGCGAGCGTTGAAACTGGTCACCCCTCGATTGCGCACATCGAAATTTCCAAAAAGGTCGTTGCCGCCACCTCGTGTAATCTGTAACCCTGGCACCAATCCCTGGACTAACTGTATTGGATTGTGAATATTTCCACTGTTAAATTGTTCCTTTTCCACCCGAACTTGACTACCAAAAAGCGGCGCTTCGGCATTCGTTTTATAGACTGTAAAAACTGGCGATTCCTTCGGTCCAACGTCAAACTGAGTAATGCCGTAGGGGTGAAATACTTTGATTCGGCTTCCCAACGGAACGGAAAGGTCAAAGCGGCCGTTTTCGTCCGACTGCGTTTGGTTTCCATTTTGGTCAGCAATGATAGAAGCGTTGTGGAGGGGCAAATTCGTTTCACCGTCGATTATTTTTCCACTTACGATTTGCTCTTTGACTACTTCTTCTTTTTTGGGTAAAAGCGTTATGCTTAATTCGCTAGATTTGACTTTTATTTTTTGATTCCGAAAGCCCTGTTTACTTAGTAAGAGGGTAGCATTTTTAGGCGTAAATAGTTGGAAAGTACCCGACGGGCTGGTCCGAGTTTCCAAGGAGTGTCCTTTTACTTTTACTAGCACATCCACTATGGGCTGTTGCTGTCTGTCAAGGACTTTTCCCATTATGGTTTGTTGTGCAAAAGCAGGTAGGGTCAATAGACTCAAGAAGAGGATAAGTGGGATTCGTTTCATACAAACAGTGGATATGGGTGTTTCGGAAGTACTATTCTCTTTAAATCTATACGATAAAGATGAAATTAAAGATAACGATTTCTTATAATTTTATCAAGGAGGCCTAAATATCCCGCAAAAAGTAAGAATTAGACTTCTTCATTGAGCCAATTCACGTGAATTGGCTAAATAGACTAACGGTTAGAAAGCGATGCTTTGCCAGCATCTCTTTCTTTTATGCTCTTGAAAAGCAGGAGATACTGGCAAAGTCTAACGACACCCCACAAGCTTGCTTTAGGGTAAAAAGGTACGGAGTACCGATAATATTTGTATCATTTGTTGCTAAAACCAAGTAACAGAGGTGCGTGGCACCGACCACCTTTGTTAAAAAGACCTAATGTGGTCGGTGCGATGCACCTTTGTGAAGTACAAGTTGACTAACTTTTGATACAAATGCTGTCGGTGCGATGCACCTTTTTGCCCCAAAAAAGATGTGGGGTGTCAATAGACTGGCAAAGTATCGCCTGCTTAGATAGCATAGATTATAGTCCGCAACTTGGGCTAAGTAATTATTCGGGGAGGATACAAGTAACTCGACCCACCAGAGTCGAAGCCCAGAGTAACTCGACTCTCCAGAGTCGAAATCCAATTTTCTTAGCAAACTTGACATCTTTGTGGTTTAGAATTAAGTAGCACAATTACAAAAAAATAGTACTTTTACTAGCTATATTGGTTCTGTTTTGAAGAAAGAATTAAATGAGAAAAATAGCTTTCCTAAGTATTGTATTAGCGTTATTCGCTTGTAGTAAAGAAGCGCCGCAGACGCCTCTATTTCGCTTAGTCCCATCCACCGAAACGGACATTACGTTCAGCAACGATTTGACCTACTCCGACGATTTCAACCCTTATATTTTTAAGAATTTTTTTAACGGCGGCGGGGTAGCGATGGGTGACTTGAACAAAGACGGTTTTGCGGATTTGTTCTTTTGTGGCAACATGGTGGATAATAAACTATACCTAAATCGAGGGGATTTTCAATTCGAGGATATAACCGAAAAGTCGGGTGTAGCGTCGAAAAATGTATGGTCGAGTGGGGTGAGTTTTGCCGATGTTAACGGAGACGGTTGGCTGGATATTTACGTTTGTAAGTCTGGGAAACCGGGCGGTGAATTGCGGTACAACGAGTTATTTATCAATCAAGGCTTAGACGCCGAGGGCAATTTACAATTCCAAGAAATGGCTAAAGCCTACGGTATCGCCGATGAAGGCCTATCCGCTCACGCCGCGTTTTTTGACTACGACAAAGACGGCGATTTGGATATGTACTTACTGAATAATTCGCTGCGTTCGGTGGGCGGTTTTGACATTCGACCGGGACTGCGAGAGATTCGAGATACTTTTGGCGGGAATAAATTGTATCGGAACGAGTTAGTTGGGTCAGATAATTTAGATGGTGTAAATCCTCCCCCTAGCTCCCTCCAGAGGGGGAAAGATGTTGTACCGTTTACGGACGTGTCGGAAGAGGCGGGTATTTACGGGAGCAATATTGGCTACGGTTTGGGGGTTACGATTGGGGATGTGAATAAAGACGGTTGGCAAGACATCCATATTTCCAACGATTTTTTCGAAAGAGACTACCTCTACATCAACAACCAAGACGGAACGTTCACGGAGGACTTGGTCAATCGCATCAACGAAATTAGTGCGGGGTCGATGGGGGCCGATATGGCGGACATTAATAACGATGGCTATCCCGAAATTTTTGTGACCGATATGCTACCCGAAACCGAAGACCGCTATAAGTCCAAAATGACCTTTGAAAATTGGAATAAATACCAACTCAACGTTCAGAACGGCTACCACCACCAATTTACTCGAAATGTGCTGCAACTGAATAATCAAGATGGGACATTTAGCGAAATTGGTCGGTTGGCGGGGGTGCACGCCACGGATTGGAGTTGGAGTGCTTTGCTGGCAGATTTGGATAATGATGGCTACAAAGATGTCTATGTGACCAACGGGATTTACCAAGATTTGATGGACCAAGATTACATCAATTACTATGCTACGGACCCAAGTATTTTAGGTGCCATTCGACGGCGAGAAGAGGGGGCTATTTTGAAATTGATTGAAAAAATGCCGTCCGAACCCATTCCCAACTATGTTTTTCAAAATAACCAAAATCTCACCTTTTCGAAGCGAACGGAAGCGTGGGGACTAGCTACTCCTAGTTTTTCCAACGGAGCAGTTTACGGCGATTTGGACAACGACGGAGACTTAGATTTAGTAGTCAATAACTGCAATATGCCCGCTTTTGTGTACGAAAATAGGGCCGATACACTACTAGAGAATAATTATTTAGCTATTCAATTGGTTGGCGAAAAAAACAACGTATTTGCGCTAGGAACGCAAGTGACGCTGACCGTCGGTGACCAAACGCTTTACCAAGAACTGGTGACCAGCAAGGGCTTTCAGTCTTCCATTGACTATCGGCTGAATTTTGGTTTGGGAACGGCCAATTTGGTTGATAAACTGCATATTCTTTGGCCAAACGGTAAAGAGACCATTAGAGAAAATGTATCGGTTAATCAATTACTAGCCTTTGAACAGAATACAGGCGAGACTTCTACTACTGCAAATAGTTCTAAAAAAACATCGCCTATTTTTGCGCAGATAACGGAGAATATCCCCTTGACTTTCGAACACCAAGAAAATACGTTCAGCGACTTCGACCGAGACCGTTTATTGTTTCAAATGATTTCCGCCGAAGGCCCGAAGATGGCGACGGGCGATGTCAACAGTGACGGTTTGGAGGATGTTTTTATTGGTGGCGCAAAAGGGCAAGCTGCCGCTTTGTTTATCCAACAAACGAATGGGCAATTTCAACCTTCCAACGAGGCACCATGGGCCAAAAGCCGCCAATCGGAAGATACCGATGCCCTATTTTTTGACGCCGACGGCGACGGCGATTTAGACCTCTACGTAGCCAGAGGGAGTAACGAATTTACGGGGCTGAGTGCCGAACTAATTGACCGATTGTACCTAAACGACGGTGTGGGAAATTTCACTCAATCTCCCCAACGATTACCCAATCAGCGCAAAACCGAAAGCACCGCCTGCGTCAAAGCCGCCGACGTTGACCAAGACGGCGACCTCGATTTATTGGTGGGCGTTCGCTTAAAAACGGGCGTTTACGGTGTTCCCGTCAGCAGTTATCTATTAACCAACGACGGCCGAGGAAACTTCACCGATGCTACGTCAACGGTAGCGCCCGATTTGGCGCAAATTGGCATGGTCACCGATGCAAATTGGGCAGACATTGACGGCGACCAAGATTTGGATTTGGTGGTTATCGGTGATTGGATGCCGATAACTGTTCTCGAAAATCAAAACGGTATTTTGGCGAAAGCCGATAAATTCCAACTGCCGCAATCCAACGGTTTTTGGAACTGTTTGCAAGCATGCGATTTTAACCAAGACGGCAAAATCGACTTTGTATTGGGCAATCACGGTCAAAACACTCGTTTGAAAGCATCCGTCGAAACGCCCATGACGATGCACGTCAACGACTTTGATAAAAACCGTACAGCGGAGCAAATTATTTCCGTTCACAACGAAGATGCGGCGTATCCGTTGGCTTTGCGGCACGATTTGGTGATGCAGTTGCCCAGTTTGAAAAAGAAGTATCTACTGTACGAAAAGTATAAAAACCAGCAAATCGACCAGATTTTTGACGAAAAGCAGGTGCGCACGGCCGCTAAATCGACTATTTATACTACGACTACAAGCGTTGCCCTGAATAATGGTGACGGTACGTTTAACCTAAAACCCTTACCCATCGAAGCCCAATTTGCGCCCGTTTACGGACTTTTGGTAAAAGATTTTACGGGTGATGGCGCACTAGATATTTTAATGGGCGGCAATTTTTACCGTTCAAAACCCGAAGTAGGGATTTATGATGCTAGCTACGGTTTGCTGTTAAAAGGGAATGGTAAGGGTGGTTTTTCGGCGGTGTCTGCGGCTGAATCGGGGTTTCGGGTGAAGGGGGAAATTCGGGATTTGGCGGTGGTTTCGGTTGGAGGGAAGGAGGTTGTTTTGGTGGGGCGGAATGATGAAGCTGTACTGAATTTTGAGGTATTAAGCCGATAGGGAGGTTCGTTTTTCTTGTTTGGTATTTTGTGTTACTTGTTAGAATGGAATTATTTCAAGGTAATCAAGAATGAGATAAACCAATAAAAACAGTATTGCAATACCTATAAATGCTAAAACGATTGCGTATTTATACAGTTTTCTAAAAATAAGTCTTAACCGCAAATTCAAACTGGTCAATAAATATTCGTTTAAATGCCGTGATGTTATTTTTTTCGTAAAATATC
>JBCCQK010000355.1:0-9034 GCA_039024375.1 Bacteroidota bacterium | reverse complement strand
CGATAAAATGGCTCGCACTTTTATAAGTCTTGACGAAAAATTGACGGACTCGTTTTTCTGTGTGAAGATTTTTTAGCGGAGACAGATGTACTCATTCCCACAAAATATTGAGGAGTAACTACCCATTCCTACCTAATTTATTACTAAATTGCTCGCTTACTTTAAAAACATTAGCATCAGTATATGAAAAAGCTAGCACTACATTGGAAAATTATCATCGGGATGGTTCTCGGTATTATCGGCGGTTGGGTGGCTATCCAATTTTCGGGCGGTAAGGAGTTTATCGTTGATTGGGTCAAACCGTTCGGGACAATTTTTATCAATGCGCTTAAATTAATTGCCGTTCCGTTAATTGTCGCCTCGCTCATCAAAGGGATTTCGGACTTAAAAGACATTTCTAAGTTGTCGAAAATGGGTGGGCGCACCATCGGAACGTACATTTTCACGACCGTTGTAGCGGTTATTTTGGGATTGTTTCTGGTTAATGTCTTGGAACCTGGTAGTGGTATTGCCGAATCCACCCGAGAGCAACTCATGGCCGAATTTGCGGGGGATGCCGAGAAGAAGATTAGCTTGGCCGAAGACCAAAAGAATGCGGGTCCGCTACAAGCACTAATTGACCTCGTACCGAGCAATATCGTCGGTGCCGCTTCGGACAACGGCAATATGCTGCAAGTCATCTTTTTCGTTATCTTTTTCGCCATTGGCCTCATTTTGATTCCCGAAGAAAAAGCCAAACCCGTCAAAGATTTCTTCGATGGACTCAACGAAGTCGTCCTCAAATTAATTGATTTATTAATGCTGTACGCTCCCGTAGGCGTTTTTGGTCTCTTGGCAGCCCTCGTAGCCGAAGCGCCGAGTGCCGATATTTTTATAGCCCTTTTACGCTATTCCTTTACGCTGCTCCTAGGGCTGGCCATCTTGACATTTGGTTTTTACCCCTTATTGGTCAAAATATTTACGGGTACGTCCTACGTGGAATTTTTTAAAGGCATTTCGCCCGCCCAGCTACTGGCTTTTTCCACCAGTTCAAGTGCGGCTACGCTACCCATTACCATGGAACGGGTACAGGAGCATTTAGGGGTGGACGAAGAGGTAGCTAGTTTTGTACTACCCATTGGCGCCACGGTGAATATGGACGGTACGAGCTGTTACCAAGCAGTAGCGGCCGTTTTTATTGCGCAAGCACTTGGCATCGACTTGACCCTTTCGCAGCAGTTGGGCATCGTTTTGACCGCCTCTCTGGCCTCCATTGGAGCGGCCGCCGTACCGAGCGCAGGTCTAGTGATGTTAGTCATTGTTTTGGGTCAAGCGGGTATTCCAGAAGCGGGTTTGGCACTTATTTTTGCCGTTGACCGACCTTTGGATATGTGTCGAACCATCGTAAATGTCACGGGTGATGCAACTGTATCTATGATAGTTGCTAAGAGTTTGGATAAGTTGGGGGTTCCCCGAAGAAAGGATTGGGACGACCATTATCAAAAGGCATAGGTTGAAATGGTAAATATTGAAATGATAAATCATTTCGGTCGTTTCTAATTTACTCGATGCTGTAAGTCTCTGCTCTCTATTCTAAATATTTAAAAATGAGTAAACGAATCAAAATAGCCCCATCGGGGCCAACACTTTCCAGAATTATTTTTGGCACCATGAAATGGGGAGCCTGGGGTTGGAAGTTGCGCACGCGAGCCACCATACAATTAATTGAAGAATCCATCGAAGCGGGCGTTACTACCTTCGACCACGCCGATATTTACGGTGACTACACCACGGAAGCAGATTTTGGAAAAGCCTTAAAAGTCCGGCCCGATTTGAGAAAGAAAATGGAGATTATTACCAAATGTGGGATTAATCTAGTCACGCCCAATCGCCCCAATCACAAAATAAAATCGTATAGCACTACCAAAGAACACATTATTGATTCTGCCGAAAATTCGCTACGGGCATTGAATACGGACTATATTGACCTGCTGCTTATTCACCGACCGAGTCCGTTGATGCACCCCGACGATATTGCGGAAGCCTTCATTCAACTGCGCGCACAGGGCAAAGCGAGACATTTTGGAGTATCTAATTTCACCGTTAGTCAATTCGAACTGTTGCAGTCCCGTATTGATTTAGTAACCAACCAAGTGCAGGCATCCATTTTACATTTACCCCCATTTCTTGACGGTACGCTGGACCAATGTTTGAAAAAACGAATTTCGCCGATGGCTTGGTCGCCACTCGGGGGTGGCAATTTATTTACCGAGCAGGGCGAAATTCGTACTGACCGCATCAAAAAAGTGGCGCAGACGATATGTGACCGCTGTGGTGGAGTCGGACTGGACCAAGTATATTTAGCCTTTTTATTAAAACATCCCGCTAAGATTCTACCGATTTTGGGAACGGCTCGGATTGACCGAGTGAAAGCGGCGGTATCGGCGCTAGATATTGAAATAACGGATGAGGAGTGGTTTGAAATGTGGCGGGCGTCAACGGGAAAGGAAGTAGCTTAAGTTGGTCATTGTGTCTTGTGCTGGATAAAATTACAATTTTGGCAACGTAAAAACATCAAAAAAACGTCAATCCTCAATTTCTTGTTCCCAATTTTCCGTATTACAAAACAAAAAAACTAACCCAAATCAGTAATCCCAGTGACCCAAGTCATTTTTTCAAAAAAAAATTAAATATTTGTACTGAAGCAAAGTAGTACAATTTTAGTAGACTCAGTCTTAGTTTCGCATAAACTATTACTAAAAAAATCTTATCTTTACAAAAATTCTTCACCTACCAATTTATCCTTCTTCTAAAATTACCCCTTCGAGTACCAATCATTAAGAAAAGGCCCGAATCTTTATTATTAGCAAAATAAAAATAAATGTCCAAATTTTAGAGTCGAAGCATTCGTTAGAACACTGGACCGAATCCCGTGCGGGTAAACTGTTTATCTAACGAATACTTCGACAATTTGAACATTTATTTTTATCGCTTTCCTTATCAACACAAAACTCATCACCTACGTATGTCTCGTAAACACCTACTTACTTTCGTGTTCTTCATTGGTTGCGCACTACTATTTTTTTGGAAAAGAAACCTACCTCACCAATTTACAACTACCGATAATCCAACCAAAGAACTAATACTGCTCGGCAAAAACGCCTACGAAGAACCCGTCTGGGAAGAACTATTAGAACAAGATGTTGTCAATTTTAAAGAATTGGACGCTGCTTTTCACGCCTATTACGACGATGAAAATCACGAATTGAGTCATCAACAACATGAAGCTTGGGAAAAAATCGAACGAGATGCGAGAAGAAGATTAGACGGTAACGGCAATTTTTACAGCCACCAAAAAGAGTATCAAGATTTATTAAATTATCGACGAGCCACTCGGCAAAAGAAAGAAGTTTTTGTCCTTGCTGCTTTCAGCGACCCCGCAACTTACACCATGCAAGTGCCCAATGCGGGTAACGCAGGAAGTTGGAAAAATATTGGTCCTTTCGGTGACCCCGAAGTAAAGTTGTCGGCTACGGGAAATGGTGCACTGGATATGGTCAAATTCCACCCAACCAATCCCGCCATTATGTACGTGGCCGCCAGAAATCGAGGGCTTTGGCGGAGTGATAATCATGGGCATAACTGGACGCCACTGACGGACCACTTTGCTACGCCCCACATTCGGTCGGTCGAAGTACATAAAGCCAATCCCGATACCATGTACTTGGGAGGCATTGACAAAATATGGCGGTCGGCGGACGCCGCTCAAAGCTGGACGGAAGTATTCAATATCGGTTCGGCCGACGTTATTCAAGAACTACACGCCGACCCAACTGATGCCCGTAGAGTCCTTGCCACGACCCACGACGGGGTTTATCGAACAACCGATGCGGGAGCCAATTGGACCAAAGTCTTCGACGGCCGCTTTGTGCACCTAGATATTTCGGAAGATTGGACGCTCATGCTAACGGCGGATGATAACGAAAATATCGACCCGACGATTTCTTTTTCTTTAGACAAGGGCGATACTTGGCTGCTGGATACAATTACCGACGAATACACGGAAGTCGATAAGTTCTATTTTGCCATTACCGAAACAACTCCCAAACAAGTTTACGCTTACGGAATAGTGGATGGCAACGCCCCTACTCGATTTATCGGTCTATGGAAATCAGAATTTAATCCAACCCCTGCGGACGGACAGACTTATTTTACAAGTTGGAATAAAGTAACGCATCCTACCTACCCCTATCCATTGGGACATACGCAATTGGTTGTTTCGCCCGATTCAGTACACGGCGTGAAGTCAGAAACTTCGGATTATTACGGTAGTATCAATCCTTATTCGCAAGCGACTTGGATTAGTGATTTTTGGGTGAGTCCTAATAATCCTGACCGTCTATTGACCTTACGGGAGAAATTTTGGGGTAGCTACGATGGTGGGATTTCTTGGGATTGGCGCCCATCGTATGGAGGAAGTAACTGGGCAGATAACCGCTACGTGACCATGAACGTAGCTAAGGATACTATTTATTGGTGCAATGATGGCGGGATTTGGTGCGCAGCGGAGGCGGATTTGTTCCCTACGGAGGCCATGATAACAGCATCTGGCCTGTCCAGAGGTGCTTACATGAATAGCAAAGTCGTTCCCAAAAATGGAGACATCTGTGTAGCTGAGGGTTCAGAGATGGATGTCAGTCAGATGAACAAAGACGTTATTATGACGGGCGGGCAAGACATTGGCCAAATTTTCACTAGAAACGGTCGGGATGCTCACATAGCTTCGGCGGACGTTTACCGAGGTCGCATGAAGCCCACTAACGATTCGCTTTTTCACACGGGCGGACTTTACGTTAAGGTTGATGGAGGTTCGGAAACTAAAAAGGTTTATAATAACATCAATGCCGACTACCACAATCCTAATAGAATGTACGGTTTCACCAACAATAATCCCGTTCAATTGGTGCGTTCTCCAGCGGGGGTCGATGCTTGGCCAGTCAATAACTTTAAAGGAGAAAGTCGGGCTAATACGGGCGGACACGGTTGGACGCCCGTCCACAATCAATGGGAAACTTTTACCAACTCGACAGGGATTACGAGTTACAAAGCGGGCACTTTTGAGCAATCCAGAGCGAACGCCGAAGTCGCCTTCTTGGGGGACGAAGTGGGCAATAGAGTATTCATCACCAATAATTTATCCGCTACTCAGCCTACTTGGACGCAACTAACCAATGCGCCCGCCGCTACTCGTTACCGCATTGCTACGCATCAGTTCAACGAAGATATTGTCGTTCTCGCTACAAATGCGGGCGTTTATATTTCTAAAAATAAAGGGAAAACTTGGGCCAAAAGAGGTAGCATTCCTACGGGGAGTCCAAGTAGGGTTTTACTAGATAAAAATCGGACGGAAGGCATTTATGTTATGACGAGTATGACCGTCTATTATATCGACGAATCGTTGACCGAATGGATTGAGTTTAACGAAGGCCAGCCACTCCACCAAAACAACGATATGCGGATTGCCTACTACCCCGATGGCGATAATCGGCTATACGTGAGCAAGTACGGTAGTGGCGTTTGGGGTAGTCCGTTATACTCCGTTTTGGAAGACAATGGCGATAAGCCCGTCGTCGATTTTCGCATCCACGGTAATAGCACTAACGTTATCAACTCGGGCGAGACGGTGCAGTTGATTGATTTGTCGATGAATTACACGACCTTAGCTTGGACGGTAGAAAATGACGCAGAAGTCCATAATGCTGGCAATGAAAAATATCCCAAATTCACTTTGACGACGCCCGGTTTTTACAAAGTAACCTTGACCGCAACGAGTGATAATGGCGCCGTGACGGAAGTAAAGGAACATTATATCGAAGTCTTAGCTGCGTCCGTCGCTTTGGCTTGTACTCCTACTAATGACGGACAGAATGATTGGTTTGCTAGACTAAGAAAGTTTAATGTGAATGGCGATAATTTTGATGTGCCCGGTAATGACCGTTACTACGCAAGGGATAAAACTTTTGTAATTCCAGATGGCGAACAAGCTACTTTCTACGGTATTGACAGCTATCAAACTGGTTGGAATCTCTACTGGAAAGCTTGGATTGATTATAATAATGATGGCAACTTCGATGATGCGACCGAGGCAATTGCTAATTCAAACGGACAAGTGGAAGAATTTACTAGAAATTTTACGCCACCTGCCAATGCAGTAAAAAATACGACTTTGAGAATGCGAGTAGCAGGTGTAAGAAGTAGTACAGCTCCACCAACTTGTAACGTGACTTCGGGCGGACAGCAGACGGTAGATGTCTTTTTGCTTATAGAAACTAACCCTACGATTACGAACAATCATTCCGTACAATCGGCTAATAGCACAACAATCACTAGTTCCTATACTGGTGGCGAAAATGTATTGGAAACGGGTATTTTGTACTCCGCTTTTGATGGAAATTTAAACTGGAATAACTCAACTAAAATCGCACAATCGGGAATGTTGGGGGCTTCTAAGACCTTTGATACGCCACTCACCAATTTAGAATACAACGTTACTTATCACTACCAAACTTACGTATTAGACGATAGCGGTTTGAGATATAGTGACAAAAAAAGTTTTACACTCGCTCCTTATAAAATTCCCGTAGCCGAAAGTATTCACGCTACTAATTTAGAAGGCACGGAATGGCAATTGAAAGGATTGGTTTTCCCTAATGGCAATAATCTAACGCACGTTAATTTGGAGCACGGCGAAAATAGTTTTGGTAATCTAACGCATATAGATTTGACCAATTTAGACGTGAACAATACGCTAAATATTAGCGAAGTCATTGACATTGGTGCAGTCAGTTCTTATCAATTTAGAATTAGAGTCGTCACTACTGCGGGAGAAACCTTTTACAGTAATATCCTCACTTTCCAACCGAACCAAACTTACTGCACAACCAGTATTGGCAACTATTCTTGGTGGAAAAGATACATCGGCCTGTCTTACGGCAATTTTAACCACGAAACGACCAGTGGTGCAGCTTCGCAATACGAGGATGTGACTAGTAAGAAAGTAGGCGAATTTGAAATGGGACAAAGTTATACGCTCACCATGAAAGGGCGACAGTCAGATGGCGGTTGGAATAATCTCAGCTACATCGCCTATATCGACTTAAATAATGACCAAGATTTTGAAGATTATAACGAAATCGTTGGTAGCGTTGGGGCAAACGACTTACAATTGAGTGACTTAGTAATTACTATCCCAACCGAAGATGTCATTACCGACCAAGACCTACGAATGCGTATTGTGGGACACGAAGGGGGTAATGTGACCAGTTGTAATTCTCCAGTTGGTAACTACAAAGATTTTAAGGTGAGCATCAAAGCAGGAAACTGCACGGGTACAGGTCATCTCGTTTCTTTTTTCGAAGATAGCGATATGGACGGTTTTGGCAATCCCAGTAAGGTAGTTTTGAAAAATTGTTCGACCACTACGCTAGCTGGCCACGTTTTGAACAAACAGGATTGCGACGACACAAATCCTAATGTCAATCCCAACGCCCAAGAAATCTGTGACGATGGCATTGATAATAATTGCGATGGTTATACGGATAGCGCCAACATTGCGGTCGGCAAACCATCTAGTAACAGCAGTGACGCTTGGGGCGGAAAAGCGGAATACGCCAACGATGGCAACACAGACGGTAATCACGGAAACGGCAGCGGTTCGGGACCAACGACGCATACGAATACCGAAGATAATCCTTGGTGGGACCTTGATTTAGGCGAAAGTCATACGCTAGATAGCATTGTCATTTGGAATCGAACCGATTGTTGCGATAGTCGTTTGAATAACTTCTATGTGTTCTTTTCCGATACGCCTTTCAGCAGCTTAAACCCCGCTACGACGGCTGGACAATCGGGCGTTTGGTCGCAATTCACGACGACGGCCGTTGGAACTAAAATCAAATTTGAGCCACCGAGTGCAGGTCGTTATTTACGGGTACAAATCAACGGCAACGGAATATTGAGTTTAGCAGAGGTCCAAACCTTCACCTGCGTCCAAACTCAAAGCTGTACCTTTTATGCCGATACGGACGGAGACGGCTACGGAAACCCAGCTCAAATGGTCCAAGCGCTAAATTGTCTAGCGCCACCAACGGGTTACGTTGCTAACAATACGGACTTTGATGATACCGAAGCAGCTAGTTATCCCAATGCACCCGAAATCTGCGATGGCTTAGACAATGATAATAATGGTCAGATGGACGAAGGAACTTCCTTTGACGTAACGACTAAAATGTTTCAAAACGAAACCGTCGCTACTCAGAACTATACCGCTAGTCAGACGATTACAACGGACCAAAGTGTCAGTGTGATGGCTAATTCTAAAGTCGCCTTTTTTGCGGGTAGTGAAATTGTTTTAAAACCAGGTTTCGCCGTCGCTGCGGGTGCTGATTTTCGGGCTAAGATTGTAACGAGCTGCGGTGCTGGTACGCTAGAACAAGTGGAAGCAACGGAGCGTACCAGTCCATTTGAAACAGTGAATGTGCAGGATAATATTGCTATGCAAATCTATCCGAATCCTATTTCGTCCAATGCTACTATTCGATTACATTTACCTAAGGAGCAAATAGTTTCCCTTTCTGTGTTTAGCGCAAATGGGCAGTTAGTCCAAACCATTCTTCCGCAGCAGCAGGCAAGTGGCGATACTGAATTGGTTTATCAAAGAACGGTTGAACGAAGTGGATTGTATTATTTTGTATTACAGACATCAACGAAGACTATTACTAAGAAAGTGATATTACTGCGATAAACCTAACAGGCGATACTTTAATAGTATCTCCTGCTTTTTCTGCTCCTTAAAATTACAAAAAGCAAGAGGTGCTAGCAAAGCACCGCTTGCTCCTAGCAGGCGATACTTTAATAGTCTAACGACACCCCACAAGTTTACTTTAGGGCAAAAAGGTACGGAGTACCGATAACATTTGTATCATCTGCTGCTAAAAATAGGTCTCAAAGGTGCAGCGCACCGTTCGCATTGAACCTTATTTTTAACAAATGTGGT
>JBCCQK010000354.1:0-9037 GCA_039024375.1 Bacteroidota bacterium | reverse complement strand
TGACTACTTGCCCTAGTTAATCATGTAGGAAAGGCTGGACGTCGAAATTAATTACAAAGAACCAATGCTACTTAAGCGTAGCATTCTTGAACACTTTAAATCTAGTTTTAATTCATTAACAAAATCTGAATATTGTATGAAACTAAAAGTTGACTTTCTGCAAAGAGGTCTGCTTACGCTTGTCCTAGCGCTTGCAATCTCTAGTTTCTCTTTTGCGCAGCGTACCATATCGGGTACTATCACAGATGCCGCCAACGGAGAACCGCTCATCAGTGCAACCGTCGTGGTTGCCGGTACCGCAACGGGTACCATCACCGACTTCGATGGAAAATACACCATGGAAGTTCCTGCCGATGCCACTCAATTAGAAGTATCTTATACGGGTTACGCTACACAAACGGTTGACATAGGCAACTTATCAACGGTAGATGTGCAGCTTTCGGCTGGTGCCGTCCTCGACGAAATCGTTGTGACTGGTTACGGTACGCAGAAATCTAAGGAGGTAACGGGGTCTATAGCCTCGGTGAAGGCCGAAGATTTTAACCAAGGTAACGTGAACGATGCGAGCCAGCTACTTCAAGGTAAAGTAGGTGGTTTGGTAATCGCTCGTCCTGGCTCGAATCCAAACGGTGGCTTCAACATCCGTTTACGGGGTCTTTCTACCGTTGGTGCTTCTACGGAACCCCTTATCGTTATCGATGGGGTACTAGGTGGTGACTTAAACAGTGTGGAACCACAAGATATTGCGTCTATCGACGTATTGAAGGACGGTTCCGCTTCCGCTATCTACGGTACACGGGGTGCTTCTGGAGTTATCTTGATTACCACTAAAAGAGGTACTGCGGGTACTTCCACTATCAATGTCAATAGCCAATTGACGCTAGAAACAGTGGCTCGACAGGTTGACGTATTGACGGCAGACGAATACCGAGCTTTTGGTGGTGGTAACGACCGTGGTTCGAGTACAGATTGGTTCGACGAATTAACCCAGACGGGCGTATCGCAAATCCACAATATCTCTATGAGTGGGGGTAATAAAGGAACCACTTACCGTATCTCTGGTAACTACCGAGACGTACAAGGTGTTGCTAGAACGACTGGTTTTGACCGCTTGAACTTTAGAGCGAACTTGGTCCAGAAGGCAATCAATGACCGCTTGACCGTTACGGCTAACTTAACTACTTCTCGGGAAGATGCTAGTAAAGGCTTCGACGCAGCGTTCCGCTACGCTACGATTCATAATCCAACGTCACCGATTAGAGATGATAATAATCCTGCTTATGACCAATGGGATGGGTATCAGCAAGAGCAACTATTTGATTATTTTAATCCGGTTGCTATCATTGAGCAGAATTCCAATATCGAGCAAACAAAAACCCTAGCGGCTAACGTCCGGGGTGATTTTGCTTTGACGGATGACTTGTCCGTAGGTGTTTTCTATTCTCAGCAGCGGTCCAACGAAGCGGAAGATTTTTATTATGATAAGAATAGTTTCTGGGTAGGGCAGAACCGAAATGGTTTGGCTCAAAAAATAAACCGGGAAGAGGAAGACCAATTGTTCCGATTGGAAGCGAACTACAATACCGTTTTACCCGGTAACACAGACTTGAGAGTATTAGCGGGCTACGAGTACCAAGATTTTGCTTTCTCTGGCTTTGGCGCTCAGGGAGGTGATTTTTTGACCGATGCATTTACTTCTAATAACTTGAGTGCTTCTAATGATTTTGCTAATGGATTGGGCGGTGTATTCTCCTACAAGAATACTAATAAGCTAATCTCTTTCTTTGGTCGAGTGAACTTGAACTTTGACGATAAGTTCTTTGCTACCGCAAGTGTTCGACGAGACGGTTCTTCTCGTTTCGGTGCGGATGAAAAGTGGGGTGTTTTCCCTGCGGTTTCTGCGGGGGTTGACCTAGTACGAGTTGCGGGTTTGACGGGTTTCGACCAGTTGAAGTTCAGAGCAGGTTACGGGGTGACGGGAGCAAACGTAGGAGAATCTTACCTTTCACTACAGCGTTTTGAGCCTCGAGGTAACTTCTTTTTCAATGGTGCTTTTGTACCTTCTTTTGGCCCAGCTTCTAACCCTAATCCTAACCTAAAGTGGGAAACTAAGTCGGACTTCAACGTTGGATTTGACTTCGCTTTCATGGATTATAAGTTGACGGGTTCGCTAGAATATTACAACTCTACTACGCAAGACGGTATTTTCGAATTTAACGTACCTGTGCCTCCCAACTTGTTCCCCGTCACGTTCTTCAACGTAGCGGAGGTCAACAATTCAGGGGTTGAATTAGCTTTGAATTATAACGTCGATTTAGGTGGTGGTAATTCTTGGCAAATTGGTTTCTCGGGTAGCCGATGGTTTACACCAGAATTAGTGTCTTTGACGGACGACGAAAGAGGTGTTTCTCTAGGTGGTTTTCGGGATGGAGCTAACTTAGGTTCTCCTGGACAAAACGGCACACCGTTGATTAGATTGGAAGAAGGTGCGCCCATTGGTCAATTATGGGGATTGGTAGTTGACGAAAGAAATCCCGTCAATGAAGATGGTACTTGGAATCACCTCGATGTTGATGGTGACGGTACGGTTGACGATTTGAAAGATAGGGCAGTTCTCGGTAATGGCTTTCCTAAGTATAATATCGGTTTGAACAATAGTTTTGCTATCGGTAACTTGGACATCAACGCCTTCTTTAGAGGGGTTTTGGGCCACGATATGATTAACACATTCCGTGCTTTTTACGAAGCGCCTGGTACTATTGCAGCTTATAACATTTTGGCTAGTTCTGCCGATATTCCTAATTTAACGGACCAGCCACAGTTTTCTAGCTACCACGTAGAAGATGCTTCCTTCTTAAGATTAGACCAGTTAACAGTTGGTTACACCTTGAAAGGGGATAAATTACCAACGGGTGTAACTAAAGTAAGAGTCTTCTTCACGGGACAAAACTTGTTCACCATTACTGGATACTCTGGAGTGACTCCAGAGCCAAGATTGACGGACGAAGATTTCAGTAACTTTGGTTCTTTGGCGCCTGGTATCGACCGAAGAAATACGTACTTTGAAGCTCGTGGATTTACTTTCGGTGTAAATCTTGGGTTTTAATCGAAACAGTTATTAGTGTTTAGCCATCGATTGGGTAACTGCTTGATGGCTAAATACTCTATTTCCACGATTTCATGGAGACGTTTGACATGCCTATGACCTTGACAATATCGAATTTTTGTTAATTTGTGTAGGTGTTCAACCAATTTTTTAATAATGAAAACGGGATTCGATTGGACTTTAATTCTGATTTTAGACTTGATTCTCGTCTTGATACACAGATTCAGAGAAACCCGTTTCAAGAAATTATACTAATGAAAAAATATTTAATTTCCTTCAAGACATTGATGTTGGCATTCTGTATGATTGCCTTCATGCCGGCTTGTACCGACCTAGAGGAGGAACTCTTTAGTGAGGTGACAGCCGACAACTTCTTCCAAACGGAAGATGAATTAATTTCAGCACTGGGTGCTGCCTATACTTCTTTATATGGCTATATGGGAACTACTTCTTTATGGGCCGCACAAACCGTATCTTCGGATGAAATGGTAGTCCCTACCAGAGGGCCAGACTGGGCAGATGGTGGTCACTGGGTGAGACTGCACCAGCAGCTGTGGAATGCGGAAGACCCTACGACAAAGGGTACTTGGACCTTCTTGTTCGGTGGTGTAAACGCCTGTAACCGATTGATTTTCCAATTTGAAGAATTAGCCAATCCTTTGACAGACCCGTTTATTAGTGAGTTGAAGGCATTGAGAGCAATTTACTATTTGTGGTTATTAGACCTTTACGGTAACGTGCCGATTTCAACCGACTTTACGGATACAACTCCTCCTTCTACTTCTTCACGGGTCGATGTTTATAACTTTGTAGAATCAGAACTAACTGCAAACTTAAGCTCTGTAAGCCCCAACGTGGACGGTTCTACTTACGGTAGAGTCAATCAAATGGTAGTGCAAGCAGCTTTAGCTAATTTATACTTAAATGCTGAGGTTTACAAAGGTTCTCCAGAATGGGACAAAGCTGCTGCTGCGACCCAAGCTATTATTTCCTCTGGTAACTACTCTTTGGAAGCAGACTACTTTGCTAACTTTAACGTTGCAAACGAAGGCTCTTCAGAGTTTATCTTCGCTATTCCTTACGATGCTGTATTTGCGGGTGGTTTGAATATCGTTATGCAGACATTATCTTACTTAAATCAAGAATCCTACAACTTGGCAGCACAGCCTTGGAACGGATGGTGTACTTTGGAAGAATTCTACGATTCTTACGAAGATACGGATTTAAGAAAAGGTGCGCCTAACACAGAAGAAGGCCCCTCTACGGTTAGAGGAAACTTTTTGGTGGGTCCTCAGTGGGATTTGTCAGGTAAGAAAAGATTAGAAGATGCAGGTACTTTGGCTTCTGGTGTTGACCCTGACGGTGTACCTTTCACTCTTCGAAAAGAAGTTAACGAATTGTTCCCCGAAGCGTGGAGAGAAGCGGGTGCCCGAAACGTGAAGTTCGAAATCGAAGTGGGTGGTCAGCAAAACATGAGCAACGATATGCCAATTTATCGCTACTCTGACATGCTTTTGATGAGAGCGGAGGCACTTTGGAGAATGAATCCAGCAGACGCCGAGGCCCTAGATTTGGTCAATCAAATTCGAACAAGAGCGGGCGTTGACCCTTATACAGAGTTGACAGAAGAAAACTTGTTGGCGGAAAGAGGCCGAGAGATGTTCTCTGAGTCTAAGCGACGAACAGATTTGATTCGTTTCGGTAAGTTCACCGACGCTTGGTGGGAAAAGCCCGTTCAAGAACCTTGTAAGGAATTGTTCCCAATTCCAAGAGGACAGTTGGATGCCAATCCTAATTTGACACAGAACCCTTGTTATTAATAACAAGTAACGTAATTCTCTGAATTGCGGCCATAAACGTAACGCAACTCTCCAGAGTTGCAAAAACAAAAAGTCGGAAGCCAACTAGTTTTGGTTTCCGATTTTTTATTAGGCTTGTGCGAAGTTTTCTTTTTAAACTCCTTTGAAAATGAACAGTCGTAGTATTTTATTTTTATTTGCTCTGTTTATATCCATTTTTACCGCCTGTCAACAAAAAAGCGAATACCACCAAATGCTAGAACGGGAAACGGCCTCGGGTATTCGCCACGATACCCTCTATTACGGTTTCCATTTTGGAATGACGTCCAAAGAATTTTACGACCGCTGTTGGAAAATGAACAAAGAGGGGTGGTTTCGCCAGGGAGCTACGAATAGCACCGTCTATGCCAAGGTAACCGAACTGAAATATCCCGCCAGTATGGACTTTTATCCCACCTTCTACGAAGGGAAAATAGTGGGTATGCCCACCACCTTTTACTACAACAACTGGGCACCGTGGAACAAGCATTTGTCCGCCGAAAATCTCATTCAAGAAGTGTTGGTCTTAATGGAAAAATGGTACGGAAAAGGATTTATCCAAATTAAAAATCCCTCCAAGTTTGGCGGTAGCACCGACGCCTACGTTAAAATAGACGGTAATCGACGCATTACCATTTTCGGAAAAGACGATACGAAAGTGCAGGTAGATTTTATTGACTTGACGAAGAAAGAGGAGATGGAGGCGTTGGTGGAGGGAGTAAGGGGGTAAGGGCAGTAGGTTGAGAGGGGTAGAAAGGTGTGTAATCAAGAAAGGTTTCTCATGTAAAAAATAAGAGTGAAAAGGAGGTCTAAAGCAATTGCATTAGAAGTCAGCTTGGACAAAAATAAAATGGAAGTCAACGTCTAAACCCCTGTTACCATAAAAGCGGCAGTGAAGCAGTGGCAGTGGCAGTCAGCCTGAATAAAAACAAAATGGAAGTCAACGTCTAAACCCGTGTTCCTCCAGTCCGTGTTAAAAAAATAGTAGCAGTAGAAGTAACAGTAAGCAGGATATGAACAACAAAAGAATCGTCAACGTCTAAATCCGCTGTCCAAGTCAACATCTAACCAAGCATCCGTTGTCCCAAAATAGTCGTACTTAACGCTACCTCATTAACCCGACAAGCCCCATTAACCTTATCAACCCAAGACCGCTATCGCACCAACGAAATAGTCCCCGAATAAACCTCCTGGCTATCGTCCGCAAACTGAACCGTCGCCGTCCAAATAAAAACCCCCGTATCAATTCTGGAATTATTAGCCGTCCCGTTCCAACCAAAATTAGCGTTATTAATCGACCCATTTCGACCACTATACACCGCATTTCCCCAACGGTCGAAAATATCCAAATTGGCAATCGTCCCATTCGTTCCCTGTAAATAGAAAATATCGTTAATACCATCTCCGTCGGGACTAAAGGCCGTCGGGGCGTAAATGGATTTAGCCGCATTCACATCAATAGTCAATTCATCTTCGACCGTACAGCCTCGTCCATCAGTTATGCGCAAAGTCACAACCGTTGGTTCTAATAGTCTGATGGAAGTCTGTGCGCAAGTGGCGCAGCTAAACTCCACGTCCGACGAAGCATTCCACTCGTAGCGACGAATGTCTTCAAGGTTAGAAGTGTAGTCGAGGCCAATCGTCTGCCCTGCTTCTACTTGTCTATCCGTTCCTAAATCCACAAAATTAGGTGCCCGATTAAAGTCAACGACAATTTCGTCGGAATAAGTCTCACATTCCGTGTCCATTTCGACCAAGTAAATGCCCGATTCGGTTACGTCAATAGTAGAAGACGCAGCTCCGTTGTCCCAGCGAAAGGCAACTGCATTGGGTATTGGTGCGGTCAAAGTAGCCGTTTCATTATCGCAATCAAACGCAATATCGTCTTCAAAATCGGCATTTTCGGACCGAAGAATCCTTAAAAAATTAGGGTCGTCAATAAGAGTAGTTTCGATGTTATCCGAAATCATTTTGGGATTGAGCGCCAAAGGTAGGTTTTCAATGTACCCTTGCGAACGCAAAAGTCCCTCCGCATCTGGACTTACTTTGGCGGTTAGGGTAATCGCATGAATATCCCCCAATAATACTTCTAATCGAGAAATGTCCACGATATTCGACCCAATACCACTGTGTATGCGTCCATTAAACTTATTGGAGGGATTCCCCAAGTCGATGTCTGTAATGGTCAATTCTTCGGGTAAAGTATCTAACAAACGGAGATTGGTTCTGGCCGAACCCGAGGTATTGGTAAAGGAATATTCAATGGTCACTTCTTGGCAAGGGATAGCCTCTTGGGGGAATATCTTTTTATGAAAATCGAAGCGATAGGGGCAGCCACAAGCGTCCGCATCCAGTCCACTTGGCCCGTCATCCAACAGTTCGGCTGTCCCCGTCACTTTATTAATAGCAAAGAATTTTCTGCTCACACTGCTATTCTTTTCCCCAAAGCCGTATAGATTGAAGTTAGCGTCAAAAAATAAAGCGCTAAATTGTTCCCCAATGGAAGGAAATTGATAATTACTGACTTGGCCAATCTCAACGTTGACAATTTTCTTCTGTTGACTATCGTAACCAAAAACTGCCCCATCTCTGGGGTTTCTAGCCATGTCTTGTACTGTAACGTTGCCCGCACTGATTAGGGCCAAAGACGTAGCGCGTTCGTCAAAAACATCAATGGAGTAGTAGCCCACATCTTTGGCTTCATTTTTGGCTCTTCCAATGACAAACAAATCTCTTCCTTCAGGATACATGGCTCCTGAATAATACTCCAAAGTGGTATCTAAACCCAATGGAACGCCCAAATTAGTAATCTCTCCAAAAGCATTGATGCGCAATAGTTCGTGAGTATTGAACTCTAAGCCATAAATCATCTTATCCACCACACTGTACCCAATACAGCCAATTCGAATTCCTGGTCGCTCGGCAAAAATTTCCTCCAAATTGAAAACGCCCCTCTCTTCGGTCACTTGCGCTTTGTACAGACTCGTTCCCGTCGAAATATGCGTGGTGATGTAAACTGCATCGTCGCATTCGATTTCCTGTGCGGCTAACCCGCCAACACATAGAAACAAGAGAAGTCCTAAGTAGTATCGTTGTAGCATTGAACGCTGGTTAAATCTTTCCTTGGTAGGCTATCCGTCCATAGATAATCAGATTGAAAATTGATATGGTAATCTGTATTTTTATCACTTTTTTATCTGACGCTCTATAATGTTGTAAATTATTGAAAGTGAACTAATTACAACTTGTTGATTTTTAGTTTATTTTGTTTCGACTGTGAATCATTGACCCTGAACCGATAACTCTTTGATATGAAAAAATTGATAATCAACAAGTTAAACAATAAAAGCGGTAAAGTGATTTGGGAATCTTAATTTTTTTGTCAAAAGTAAGGTGGAAGACGATTGGAAGACTCTTCATCAGATGAGAAAAAACTTTCCTTTGTCAAAAATGAGGTAAACACAAGGCAATGTCCTTGAAGCTCCCTAAATTTGCAATTCATACAATACAAGCAAAAATCAATAGTGTAGTGACTCGTGATTAGTTGATTAGTGACCAGTTTGAGTACTCAATGCAGGTCTGGAGACCATAGCCGTCAGGCTAAGAGCGAAAACTGGTTATTTGACAAATGTGGTCGGTGCGTTGCACCTCTATGAAATGAAAGTCATGTCAAAATTGATACAAATGTGGTCGATGCTACGCATCTTATAAGTCAAAAGTCCCATCGGGACGGCTACCTTTGTATCAGCAGGCTGAATCTATTGTGGCAAAAGGTGCAGCGCACCGGTCACCTTTGTGCTTAACTTGACGGCTATGGTCTGGAGACTTGATACATTGAAAGCCGATATCTCAATCCCGCTTTATTGAGCGGGATTTAAATAGTTATCTGCTCGTCTCCCGACGAGCATCCATTGAGAACTCACTGACTAGTTAAGCAAAGTGCTAAATTCCTAGCCTTTGTGAGACTTTTCCACTTATCAATTATGGTTCCTTGACACTTTGCAAACTGGAAAATCACGAAGTGACCCGCCCGCATGACGCAGTCGGGCTGGTTTAACTTGAATAACTCCGTATGAAATGCGGAGAATTGAAG
>JBCCQK010000353.1:0-9046 GCA_039024375.1 Bacteroidota bacterium | reverse complement strand
GGTTCCAGCACTTCGAGTGCTGGAACCACTTTTTTACGAAAAATTTCAGCATAAACACTAATAGAATAGCCTTTTAAACATCCTCTTCATTTCTGCTCGAAAACTGGGCCGATACACCTGCAAGTAAGGCCTCATCTCCCCTCCAAACTTCCGATAAAAAGAAGCTACTTCAGGCAACATAGACCCCTCAAAATCGAAGCATTGAGACTGATTAGCGGCTCGTTGCAGACAATGATAAATCAACCATTCGTTCGCCCCCCGCTGCATTTTTGTAGTATCCATCCCATTAAAAAGTAGCGTTGTCGTTTGTTTGGTTTGTAATAAACCCGCTACGGCCATCACTTCCAATTGGGCATTCTTTACGCCCACTAATTGCAAGGCATTTCTCGCAGTCAAGGTGTCGTAGAAATGGGTCAACGCTTTTTTAGAAAAAGGAAAATAAGCGTTCTTTTGGTCCAGCCGCCGTCGAATGACTTGGTAGAAAGTAGAAAAATCAATGGTCCAATCAATGGCGTAGTTTTGTCGTTCGGCAAATTTTAATTCTGACCTTAACTTACCGTGAAAACGTTGCTGAATTTGGTCAAAATTGGATTTTTCAAAATCCATCCAAAACGTATAGCGGACTCGATTGTCAAATTGGTCAGCATGAAAAGGAAGGTAACTATTAAAGGAGGGATGAAAGAAGTAGTCGAAAGAAGGAAGTTTTTTTAATGCGGGCATTAGAACCGCCAAGACTTGATGCTGCTTGGATACTTTTTGATAATCACTACCTTGAAAATCTGCAAAATAGACGCCCAGGTACTTACACAAATACGGATTTCGGTAGGCACCACTAGTTTTTGTTAACACTATTCCTCCAACTATCCGCTCGCCATTTTTTACCACTAACAACTCAAACTTGACGGCCAATGCCTTCAAGTACCAAGACTTACCAAAAATAGTCCGTTGCAACGATATATCAACGAAGGCATCCCAAGTGGAATAGTCATCGACTTGCAAATAATGTAAGGATAAAGCAGTCATTTGTTATGTGAGAAGTCAGCCCTGCGGCCCGTATGGGATTTAAGACCGATAAACCTATCAGAAGTCAACTTAAGTACTCAATACAGGTCAAGAGACCTGCGGATATTGGTATCAAGTCTGGAGACTTGATACATCGAATGCCCTACGCTGATGGTTTGATGGCTTCATGGTTTTCAAGTACTGAACTGACAAATAACAGATAACGAATAACAAATAACGAAATTACCGAAACAAGTTATACCGCAAAATGCAATAAATCGCCCGAAAGCCATCTCGCCAATTGATTTTCTTTCCTTCGGCGTACGTTCGTCCGTAATACGAAATGCCTACTTCATAGATTTTTATTTCGGGAATACGGGCAATCTTAGCCGTCACTTCTGGTTCAAAACCAAAGCGATTTTCTTTTAAGTCGATTTTTTTAATAATATCAGAACGGAACAGTTTATAACAAGTCTCCATATCCGTCAAGTTGAGGTTGGTCAACATATTGGATAAGAACGTCAGAAATTTATTACCGATAGTGTGCCAAAAAAATAGAATCCGATGCGGCTTACTGCCCATGAAACGGGAACCGTAAACTACATCCGCATTGTCGTAAAAAACGGGCTGTAACAACTCGTTAAATTCGGCGGGGTCGTACTCCAAATCCGCATCTTGCACGATAAGGTAGTCACCCGTAGCGGCCGCAATTCCCGTGCGAATCGCTGCTCCCTTCCCCTTATTTTTGGGATGTTTCTTTAAATAAATCGTACAATCTTGATGATTTACAATATACTGACTAACAATCTCAGTTGTATCATCCGTTGAACAATCATCAATCACAATAATCTCTTTTTGAATACGCTTCGTTAACTCCACTTCCAAGACACGGTCGAGGATGCGCTCAATAGTTCTCGCTTCGTTAAAAGCAGGTATCAAAATGCTTAAAGACTTCATGAATAGGGTTGGTGAATAAAACGGAAGTCGTCCAAATCAGCCGTAAACTTATAAAAATAATGGAGTCTTTGAAAATCTACGCTAAAAGAAAAACCCTCCCCCAAAAGCAAACCGATTCACCGAATTATCTCCCCGAAAGAAAGAAAAATTAATCGCTACAATATCAAACGGGGCAAAATAAATCCCGCCACCAACGGCCGTATGCCAGACATCTGATTCCTCTTCGGCCAACCAAACCCGACCGTAGTCGAAACCACCAAAGATGCCCATCGTCATCGGTAATGCTTTCGTCTTGAGGTTAAATAGTTTTAAGCGCAAATCGGTGTTGTGGTAAAAAGCCGTTTGTCCCGTAAAACGGTCTCGACGGAAACCTCGCAGATTAGCATCAGGACCAATACCGCCCAAAACCGCCCCTTGGTAAAATTCGAACTGGTCGGTGAAGTTATGGTTAATGCCCACTCTGGTGGCTAAGGTCAGTCGGCCAGGGCGACCGATGTTTTGGTAGATCGCCAAGTTAGAATTGACGTTCACAAAATCGTTGGCATTGCCGTTAGTGTTGGCCCGATAGCTCAAAGAGGTGTTGAACACAATGCCCCGACTCGGCAACCCTAGAACATCGACATTGAGGTAATTAAAATCCATTTTAGCCCCCATGAACGTTTGATTGTCAAACACTTCGCTATCAAATTGGTCACCAATAACGTCAATGAAGCGGCCTTCCGTGCGGTCAATTTCGCTCAACTCTAACAACGGGCCAATGGAAAATCCGCCACTTTCGCCCGCAAAACGCTTTTTAATAGCGGGATAAACGCTGTACAGTCGGTGACGAATCCGATGGTAATTATTGCCAAATTCGGCTTCGTTGTTCACCGTTTCGTTGCCAAAACCGTAGAAGTTTCGGGTGTAAAGTGGCCCACGTAGTTCAACGTCCAGTAAAAATTCCCACTTCCCAATGGCATCAATCCATTCCCCCGAGTAGTCCAAAACGAAAGCCCCCGTGGCGGCCGCCACTTGTCCACCGAAGGTTTGCACAGAAGCGTAAGGGTCTTTTTTGAATCCGTACTTCGTTGTCGTGAAACTAGCGCCTAAAAGTACGCCGTCATCGAAGTTGCCACCGAGCCTTAACAGCGGCATGGTATAATCCATTTCGTAGTCCCAAGCACGGTGATTGTACTGGTTCAATTCGGGACGGTCGGAAATTTTCACCCGTGCTTCTTGACCCAATTTCAAAATACTTTTTTCTTCTTTAGCGTCGTAAATTTCCGTTTTTTGCGAAGGCCCCGCCACAAAGGAGTCGTCCATAAACGTATCTTCGTCGAGACCACCGATAGTCCGAACGAGGATGCCCTCTCCCACTCTACCCGTGACTTCAAAGTAGTCTTCTGACCCGTAACCGTACAGAGAAATCTCCTGAGTTTCGCTTGTTTTAAAAATTCTATCGTAGAGCTTAGCTTCCTTTTCTTCTTTTTTATTGGTGTCAAAAACCATCACTCTAGTGCGTTCATTATCCAACCGTTGTACCAAAAAATAATCCCGTTTTTCGGTACCGTGAACATCCACTTTTTTAGCCAAATATTTATACAAACCTTCAGCGTACAACAGCATATCGTCCCGACGCTGTTTCAGCACTTTGATGGTTTCTTCACCGTCGATGGCGAAAACGTTTTCGGGCCACTTCCGAATGGCCGCTTCGATGATTTCGTCCGTTACGTTTTCTTTGATGTGCTTAGCGGCGGTTTCCCAGACCTCCCAATCGGCTTCGGTCATAAAAGTGCGGTCGAAGTGTCGAGAATGGTAGTTAACCCACTGGATTTTGTTCGGTGGAATCTTTGGGTCGTATTTCCGCAACTGTTTCATAAACGGAATCGTGTAGCGCAAAATACTGAACAGCGCCCCGTCGTATTTGCTATATACTTGGTCTCTATCTCTTGGAATCGGCCGATAAATCGTTTCGTCCCCTTCTTTAAAACTCGCCCAACGCCATTGGTCATCGTGGCGGTCCCAATCGCCAATCAAAATATCGAATAGGCGACTTCGAACGGTCGCCGCTTGGTCGATGCGATGGCCGTGTTTTTCGGTAATTTTTTCCATCATATCGTAAGTACTAATGATTTTCTTGGAATTACCGAAACTGGCCAAATCGCTCCAATCTTTGGCGGGCCGCTCTTCAAATAAATACAAACCACCTCCGAAAAGGTCATTGTATTCTTGCAAGGCGGGCTGCTTGGCCATGTACACAATTTGTGGATTCGTGTGATAAACGCCCGCCGCATCTGCCATATCTGCCAACGTAATAGCCGACATTGGATGCGCCGCACTAAAATTATCTTTGAAAATATCTACAACGAAGGACTCATTGAACGGGTACGGCACAATCCGTGATTCGTCCTTGTCTAAAGAACGCATCACGTATTGGTGGCCGTTGGCATCTTCGAGTCGCAGTGAATTGGTTTGGTAGCCACCGCCTCTTTTTATAGGTTTTAACCCTCCTTTAAGTGTACTTAAATCTACTGTCGGAACGGTGACTGATTGCTTGTAGGCATCTCGGTAATGGTCACCCCACAAAGCACGCCCCATTTTCCCCTTTGTAAAATCTTTTTGGGTTAATGGGTAGGTAATTTCTTTTTCACCTTTTTCAAATTCGGGGAACGACGTAGGTACTTCCGCACCCGCACTGGGCAGGGCTTCTTTGATTCTTTTTTCAAAAACAACTTTGCCCGGTTGGTCTTTGTAGGCCGCCCAGAATTTCATAAATACGCTACCATCTTCGTAAAAATCCAATTGGGTAAACCCGTACTGGCCGTAGGAAAATTGAGCACCGTCTCGTAGGGCCGTCGGTTCTCTTTTAGAACCCGCCCCCGTTACGATAAAACTGTGGCCGCTTTTTTCGAAGTACTGCATTCCATGTTCATGACCCGCTGCAAAGATGAAGTTACCGTTCTTATTAGCCCCTGCCAGCAGCCCATTTTTCATTTCTTTGTAATTGGGGTGAGAAATGTCTTGCCTCAACCCAATCAAAGAGCGCATAAATGCACCAATCGTTCCAATAATGGGCAGTGGAATATACAGTTCATCTTTCAATTGGGTCAACGGAAAAATGTGCTGCTTGAGGGTCGTTCCTCCTCCGTGCGGACCATTCGAGAATAACGGGTGGTGCATCGCTATCACCACGTTTTTATTCCGATTGGATTTCAGCGCCTCTTCGAACCACTTCATAAACGTAAACCGATTGCGTACTTCGCAACCGTCGTTAATTTCGGTTTCACCTGTCCAATCGTGTAAAAACCATTCGGAATCAATGGCTAAAATCACTAAATTTTCGTTAATTTCAATTTCTTTAGGGTCGCCGCAGCCCGCATCGGGGACAAAAACGTTACCTCTGTCCAAGGTCTTTTCGATGTATTTTTCTTGCCGTTTCAACCCGTCTAGCCCCCACTTGGCCCAATCGTGGTTGCCCGCAATGAAGTAAGGTTCCCCCTTGAAATTGGCTAAGGTGTTCAGTTGGGCATCTAAGCGAAAGATATTGGCTGTTCGCTCCGCCGCTTCTCGCTTCGGCGCCATACCGTAGGGATAGATATTATCACCCAAAAAGACAACGGAACTATTTTCGCCCGCTTGGTCCAAATGTTCTTTCAGTAATAACAAAGTGGGAGGGGTTGCTTTGCCTTCTTTGGCGTTGCCCGAATCGCCAATGAGGTACATCGTGTGGACGATTTCACCATCGGGTCGTACCTTGATGGTTGGGTCGTCTTCTATTTCTTTGGCAATGTTTAAATTGTAATTAGCGCAAGAGGAAAGGCATAAAAAGGCAAGAATTCCGAGTATATTTTTGACCATTTTTTTGGAGCTTTTATTTTTTCATAGTTCCGTAACTACCACAAGATAGTAATTAATCGCAAAAAGCAGCTTAGGAAAAAAACTATCTGACCGTGAGAATGGTTGAAGAGAAAAATAAATAATTACCAAAAAAATGAAAAAGATTCTTGCGTTTGGTGCTAGCAACAGCAGTACTTCCATCAACAAACAATTTGCTCAATTTGCATCGGGGCAGTTGACCGACGTCGAAGTTACCCTCTTAGATTTGAACGATTTTGAGATGCCCATTTATAGCATCGACCGAGAGAAGGAATCGGGTATTCCACCCGAAGCGGTGGCGTTTAAGAACCACATCAAAGCCGCCGACGGCATTCTTATTTCCTTTGCCGAGTACAATAGTAGCTATACTTCCGCCTTTAAAAACATCTACGATTGGGTCTCCCGCTACGAAAAAGACGTTTGGGAACAAAAACCAATGTTTTTAATGAGTACCTCACCGGGGAAGAGGGGCGGAAAAACGGTATTAGCCGCCGCTTTAGCTAGATACGAACAGAAAAATGAGAATACGATGGTAACGTTTTCGCTACCGTCTTTCTACGAGAATTTTTCGAAGGCGGAAGGGATTACGGACGAGACATTATTAGCGGATTTTCGGAAACAGTTGGTGGTTTTTGCGGGAAGTTTGTAGATAATTAATTCAAGTTGCGGAGAAAGGCTAGAAAGCGATGCTTTGTCAGCATCTCTTTCTTTTATCCTCTGAAAAAGCAGGAGATACTGGCAAAGTATCGCCTGCTTAGGTAGCGTATATTATTGTCCGCAAGTTGGGTTAATCAGAAGGAACGAACCTTCCCCAACCGTCGTATCAATAACAAACTCATATTCAAAAGTAATAAACCAAATATCAACAAACCCCACTGACTCATCGTGGGCACGGGGATGAAACAGAGCGAAACCGTGGCGGGAATCAGTGAACCTTGCAGCTTCCCGCTACCCGTCAAACCATTGGGTGAACTGTTGAATACACCGTTGGGTGAGGCGACTAAACCGTTATTGAGAAAAACACCGTCAATCTCATTGGTTCCCGTAAAAACAGTGGTGATAATGCCATCATTGGTCAATTGTCCTTCTGCGGAAATTTCAATTGGATTAGTAGAAGTGATGTTCACAATAGCACATTTAGTATTAACGAACTGCCCCGTACTATCAATGTCAATCGCTTCGTCCGTCAGTTCAGCTGCGGGAAATCCCATCCCCATATTTATCACATTATTATTCGTAAAAACGCCTGAATCTACTTCGATAAGCGCTTGGTCTTCCACTCCTATAATCGTAATGGTTCCGTTATTTGTGAAGCGACCATTTGAGTTTAGTATATCCACTACTTCATCTGTGCCTTCTAGACTACCCGTCCCGACAATATTGTTAACCTCAATAAGTCCTTCGTTGGTGACTTGGGCGTTAGCTATTTCAAAAAGTTCATCTTCAACTTCACTAGTGCGTATAATACCCGATGAATGGTTAGTTAAACGTGTTCCATTAGATAATTCAAAACATTCATCATCCGATTCAAAAACGTCAATCGTCCCAAAATTATCAAAAGTAGTTCCGTCGCCTCCTAAGTTAAATACATCATCGTCAATATCGTCCAAATCCATGAGCGCACCCGCATCGTTTCGAATCGTTGTCTGTCCATTGATGTCCATAAAATCGGTTCCTCCATCGTTCATATCGACCCGAATAATACCAGCATTAGTGATGCTAGTCCCAGCTGCGCTGCTGGCAATATCTATAAAATCACTACTAAAAGGTGCAATTCCTTGGATAGTACCACTTGCTTGATTGGTCAATAGCAAAGGTGCCCCATTTATATCGAATGCTTCGCTATCTAAATCATCAAATATTAGCTGTCCGCCGTTGTTTACGGTCGCTCCGTTGTTGGCATCAATCCCGTTGTCTCCATTTTGCAGCCTTAGGGTTCCACCTTCACTGATATTGATGGTTCCGCCCGATGGCATTTCAACTAAGTCACCAACTGTGCCTTGGTCAACGGTCAAATCACCCGAGATTACGGCTAATATGCTCGTCGCATCCGTGAAAGTAATGCTTTCGGCTACTTCGCCCGCCATACGTACTTGAATGGTTGTCGCTGCGGGAATCGTTACATCATCGGTCGCAAGTGGTTCGAGGTCGTCGCCCCAATTGAGTCGGTCATCCCAACTAGTGCCGTCACCACCGCCATCCCAAACGCCGTTGGCGAAAGTAGGTACAGCTAGGAAGGTTAAGAAGAAGAAAAGAAGGTATTTGAAGGTCGCTTTAATGTTCATTGTTGAGGGATAAATTTGAATGAAAAATGTACAAAAGGCTTTATTCCGTTCAAGATAAACGGCGTGTAGTACACGGTCTGATTTACGGAAAAGTTTAGAATAAATACTAGCAGAAACGATATAGATAGGTGATTTTCGATTTTTAGAAATAAGTAGAAATCTTATAGAAATATTTCCATGTATTTCTCTATTTCGACTTATCTCCTTTTTTCAAAATCAGCGTTTAATCGCTTCCACTGTATGGTTTTTAAGGAAGCACAGTAATAGTAATACTTTCTGATTCTAAGTCGTCGCCATCTTTGTCCAACACTTCTAACTCTAGTGTTACGTCCGTTTCCTCTTTGACGACGGGCAGGGTAACGGAACTACTATAATTAGAAACTCCACCACTAATGGAACTAATTGCGTTCGTCAGTAGAGGTGGTGCGCCTTCGGGCGCTTCCACGTTTACCATGGTCACCATCATTCTATCCATTACACATTCGCAGGTAACGTCCACTTGAACGTTGACTGTCGTACCACCCTTGAATTCTGTTCCCTCAATCGGGGAAGAAATGGTAATACGTGGGTCGGGGTTCATGGTAGGAATAAATGAGTAGCTGAAAAGACTGAATACACAAATAGACACAAAGATTAACCGTTGCATTTTACACATATTTAAGATGTTGTACAAATAACTAACAGCTAAAATTGAGAATAGGAAGAGATTTTATTAATAAGTGAAAAGTTTAATAAGTTCGGAAAAGGGAAGTCAAAGATTATTCCAATATGATGCACACATAGGAAAATGTCGGATATTTACAAGTCCGAACGCAATTATACAATCGTGATGGTAGTACCAGTATTAAAATCTTGGCACCATGGTGAAATTATGGGTCGATTGGGTGTAGCACAACTCGAAGAGTTATGTTACTTATCGTTGCAACCGTAACATAACTCTCCGAGTT
>JBCCQK010000352.1:0-9064 GCA_039024375.1 Bacteroidota bacterium | reverse complement strand
TTTGCAGATAATTATTTGCGTCCTTGGTTTCCCGACATGGTTGAGTCCTATGAGGGATTGTTGACCAGATTGAATAATTTACATGGTGTTTTTCCTCCACTTTGCCACTCTCTAATTGAGGCAAAAATGGACGTAATTCACCTCGAGCACTTTAAACTTTACAAAGATGTAATGGCATCAGTCGTTGATTCAATGCCTATTATTTTAGCAAAAGGGCCACGTAGCTTTAGAGCAAAAGTAGCTCCACAACAATGTGATAAGGGGTACTGCGCTACTAAAAAGCTCCATTACTACGGTGTAAAACTCCATGTAATGGGGTATAGTATTTTTCATAAATTGCCTCTACCTGAGTATGTCGGCATTAGTCCAGCTTCTAATAATGATTTGACGGTTTTTAAACCTTTGTGGGAGTCTATTCATCACAGAGCCATCTTTGCGGATAAAATCTATGCCAATAAGGCATTTGAACAATGGCTACAAGAGAATAATAATGTGCAAATTCTGACCCCTGTCAAAAAGAAAAAGGGGCAAAAGACGTTGGAATTTATGGATAAAATGTACTCCAGAGCGGTCAGTCAAATCAGGCAACCAATTGAGGCTTTCTTCAATTGGATTATTGAAAAAGTAGGTATTCAAAATGCGTCAAAAGTAAGGTCTGAGAAAGGACTATTCGTTCACGTCTTCGGACGATTCGCTGCTGCGCTCATGATTATGACTTTTGATATATTTTGAGCCTCCAGTTATATATTTGATTTTTTATCACGTATTGAATCCAACTCTTAGTTGGCATAAAGTAACGGCCTACAAGTTAAAATCATCAATTACGGCGCAACCATCACTTCCATTTTAGTACCCGATGAAGCGGGTTATTTAAAAAATATAGCTTGCGGATTTGATACGTTGGAAGGTTATTTTGGGAAAGCCTACCAAGCCAATGCCCCCTACTTCGGTGGTACTATTGGTCGATATGCCTCCCGCATCAAAGATGGAAAATTTTCGCTGGAGGGCAAAGAATATACCCTTGCGGTAAATAATGGTTCTAACCACTTGCACGGTGGTATCAAGGGCTTCGACAAGCAAATCTGGCAAGGTGCAATCGTCGAAAACAATAGTCAAGCAGCGGTAGAAATGCGTCTAACCAGCCAGCATATGGAAGAAGGCTACCCTGGAAATGTGGAGGTAAAAGTGGTATTTTCTTTAGACGAAGATAATGCCCTATCCATTCAATATTTTGCTACTACCGACCAAGCTACGCCCCTTTCGTTGACCAATCATACGTACTTCAACTTGTCTGGTTTTGAAAACACCATCGAAAATCATTCGGCGCAAATTGATGCCGCTAAGATTTTAGTACCCGATGCTACGAATGTCCCCGTAGGAGAAATTGCATCCGTAGCCAATACCCCAGCAGATTTGCGAACAGGTCGATTACTAGGCGATTGTTTTCAAGAAATGGAAACGGGTTTTGAGCATTTTTACGCTTTCGACAAACCACTTGATACCCTTGAAAAGGTAGCCACTTTCATGGATAAAGATAGCGGTACAACCTTAGAAATAAGTACGACCGAACCTGGTGTACTCTTCTACACAGGTTACTTTACTTCCAACGAATTGCAGCGAGAAAATGGAGACCAATACGGTCAGTATCGAGGTTTGTGTTTTGAGGCTAGTCGTTATCCCAACGGGCCTAATCTAGCCGATGCACCTAGCGCTATTACTACCTCAGAAAAAAACTACCAAAGTCAAACAGTTTATAAAATTAGTCAACAGGAGAAAAGTATAGCTTAGGTCTCTGTTCTCTCAATGAAATGGTCTCTACTCTCTACTCTCTATTCTAAATAATAATAAAAAACGAAAAACATGACAGCAGGAATTATTTGGGCGATACTAGCAGGCATTATGCTTGGATTATACGCGTTACCAGAAAAATTTACCAAGGATTTTGAGTTTGAAAATACTTGGGGATTGATGTTCTTCATCAATATGCTAATCGTCCCTTTTCTAGCGGGCTTTGCCTTGGTGAATGGATTTACGGAGATTTTGGGAAGTATTCCTACAGACGTATTATTAAAAATGGCCATTGCGGGTACGCTGTGGGGCATTGGCGTGATGATGTGGGGTAAGGCCATTGACTACATTGGGCTATCCCTTGGCTTTTCGATATTTATCGGGACGGTTATTTTAGTGGGTTCGCTGCTGCCCTTTTTGGTGGATGGTACGCCTCCGAGTACCGTTTTCATCACCATTTTAGGCGGCATTTTGGTCGTTTTGTTGGGCATCATTGCCAATGGAAAAGCAGGATTGACCAGAGAGGCCGACGAGTCGAATGATGCACAGACCAATACGACGGGCAATTCTGTGGGTACGGGGATTAGTATTGCCGTAGTTGGGGGCTTATTAGCGACTGGATTTAGTTATGCTAATGCGGTTGGGAGACCCATTATTCACGAAGCCAGTCAAGCGGCAGGTAATCCAGAATGGGTGACGGCCGTAGTAGTGATATTTGTGATTTACGTAGCGGGTGCCTTATTCGTCATCCCTTACTTTATTTATCAATTGAGTAAAAAAGATTTTTGGGGCAATTTTAGTACTTCCCATTTAGGTAGAAATATTGGTTTAACGAGTGTCATGGGCGTGCTTAATTTTGCTGCCTCCGCCGCTTTTGCTTACGCTGCTTTTCTATTGGGTAGTGCAGGAAATACGGTGGGCTACGCTATTTTTAATACCATCTGTGTCGCCGTCGCCATCGTCAGCGGACTAATCACGGGCGAATGGATTAAGGCTTCTAGCAAAGCCAAAAGATTCTTGTACATGGGATTAGCAGCCATGATTGCTGGCGTGTTGGTTATTGCTATTGGTAATGGGATGGGGTAGGACACGTTTATAATAGCTTTGGGCAAATGGTTCTAATGGAAAATTTGGTGGATATAGGTAAGTTTTATGAAAAACGAATTTCGGTTGGTCATTTGTCGGAAGGAATTTATTGGGTAACCATTACAACTGCGGATAACCAGCAATTTGGGCAAAAAGTTTTTGTGAGTAAAAAAAGTTAAACATGGCACCATCTTATCGAATATGTGGCGTACTTTTCGGCTTAATCCTATTATTGATGATGGCCTGCCAACCCAACCTGCCCGAATCTGTCCAATTGGCTTATCAAGAGTTGCCCGAAGAGCTAGACTTCAACATCCACGTCAAACCCGTGCTATCGGATAAGTGCTTTGCCTGTCACGGACCAGACAAAGGAAAAATAAAAGCGGGCTTACAATTGCATACCGCCGAGTTAGCCTACGCCGAGTTGCCCGAAAGCCCTGGCCAGAAAGCCATCGTCCCGCACAGTTTAAAAAATTCGGAGGCTTTTCACCGCATTGTGTCAACCGACCCCGAAACCATTATGCCGCCACCCGAATTCAACATTCAATTGAGCGATTACGAAAAAGCGGTACTCATCAAATGGATGGAAGATGGGGCAGAATACGAACCGCATTGGGCGTTTATCAAACCCGAAAAGCCCGCCGTTCCAGAGGTGGATAATACCGCACGGGTTTACAATCCGATTGACCATTTTGTGCTGAAAAAGCTGGCGCAACAACAGCTAAATCCTTCCCCTCCCGCGGAAAAAGAATTATTGTTAAGACGATTGACCTTGGATTTAACGGGCTTGCCACCGACCATCGAAGAAATCAATACTTTTTTGGCAGATGATTCCGAAAACGCTTACGAAAAACAAGTTGATAGACTACTAGCGTCCGTCCACTATGGCGAAAAAATGGCGACCGATTGGATGGATGTTGCTCGATTTTCGGATACCTACGGCTACCAAGTCGATAGATATCGAGATATGTCCCCTTGGCGAGATTGGGTCATTGAGTCTTTCAATAATAATCAACCCTACGATGAATTTCTGACGTGGCAATTGGCGGGTGATTTATTACCTAATCCCACCAAAGAACAAATACTGGCAACGGGATTCAATCGGCTGCATCCGTTGAATATGGAAGATGGGGTAATTGGCGAAGAATATCGAGTGGAAAGTGTATCCGACCGAGTAGCGGTTTTGGGAGATGGTATTTTGGGTTTAACACTCTCTTGTGCTAAATGCCACGACCATAAATATGACCCGATTTCTCAAAAAGAGTACTACGAAATGTACGGTTTTTTTAATACGATAAACGAGACGGGGCAAATTTCTTGGGACAAAGCGGTGCCGCCGCCCGTACTAGAATTACCCACCGAGCGGCAAGAGAAAATATTAAAAGAACTGACGGCATCTATTAAAAGCAAGGAAGAAAATTTAGAAAAAATAACCGAATCCGAACGAGCGGCTATTGCCCAATGGATTGACCAAGGTAAATACAAACCGCTCGTTGCTAAAACGCCCGAAAAGGGATTAGTAGCCCATTATCCCCTAGAAAATAAGTTGACCAACGTCCTGAATCGACGGCAAAAACCTAGAATGGATAGATTCGCCTCTCCGAAAGAAGTCCCAGTTTTTGCCGAAGGACATTCGGGCAATGGCTTACTGCTAGATGGAGATGCTTGGATGGAATGTAAGGAGGTGGGTATTTTTAAACGGAGTGATGCCTTTAGTATCGGCCTATGGGTCAAAATGCCAGCAGCGACCGAAGAGGGCGTCATCTTTCACAAAAATAAAGGGACCACGCTACATTCCTACCGAGGCTATCACCTGTATTTGAAAGACAAAAAACTGGAATGGGTAATGGCGCGGACCATGCCCGAAAATGCCATCGTCCTAACCACTTTGGACGAGTTACCCAAAGAAAAGTGGGTGCATTTAATGGTAACTTATGACGGGTCAAGTTGTGCGGCGGGAACGAGCATTTTTGTCAATGGAGTCCAAGCAAAAACGACCACTGTAAAAGATAACCTAACGAGAGATATTGTTTTCAATTATTTGGAAGACATCATTTATCCCGAACCGCTTGAGCCGAGTTTAAAGATTGGCGGTCGATGGCGAGGAGTTGGTATCAAAGGGGCAGTAGTGGATGATATTTTGGTTTACGAACGGGCACTAATCGACTCGGAAGTAAGCCAAATTGCCCAAAATCCGACCACCAAATTGTTAGCGGAAACGTTACCAACCGATTTATCCACCGAGCAACAATCTACTTTAGCGCAGTACTATTTAACGCATTATTCCACTCCTTATCAAAAAGAAAAAGAGCAGTTAGCCAAAGTAAGGCAAGCATTAGTCGATAGTATGGAAACAGTGCAGGAGGTAATGGTCATGCAAGAAATGGAGACCCCTCGAAAAACCTTTATTTTAGGTCGAGGCGTTTATGATAATTACGAGGAAGAAGTTACGCCCAATACGGTGCAAAGTGTGTTGCCAATGCCCGATGATTTACCCAAAAATCGGTTGGGTTTGGCGCAATGGATAGTGCACCAAGATAATCCACTAACTGCTAGAGTTGCCGTCAATCGCTATTGGCAACATTACTTTGGTCGAGGTCTGGTAAAAACGGCCCAAGACTTCGGCAATCAGGGAGAACTGCCAACGCATCCCGAATTACTAGATTGGTTAGCCGTTACTTTTGTGGAAAGCGGTTGGAATGTCAAAGCCTTACAAAAACTAATGGTGATGTCCGCCACTTATCGACAATCCTCCTTTACTTCTAAGGGACTACTGGCAGTAGATAAAGCCAATAAATGGTTGGCGAGAGGGCCTAATTTGCGACTGACGAGTGAAATGTTGCGAGATAATGCTTTGGCAGCCAGCGGTTTGCTCAATCGGCAAGTGGGGGGCGAAAGTGTTTACCCTTATCAACCCGAAGGGCTTTGGGCAATGAATTTTGACCCTTATCCCCAAGATACGGGCGAGAAGTTATACCGCCGAAGTTTATACACCATGTGGCGCAGAACCATCCCCAATCCAACCTTGGCGACCTTCGACCAACCCGATAGAAATTTGTGTACGGTCAATCGACAAAAGACCAATACGCCGCTTCAGGCCTTGGTTTTACTAAATGACCCAACCTTCGTGGAGGCGGCCAAAGTCATCGGGGAAAACATGACCAGAATAGAAAATGATACGGCGAGTATCACCCAAACATACGTGCGCTTGACGGGTAAAAAACCGAGCGGGACAGAACTCAATTTATTACTAAAAATGCGTGAGGAAGAATACCATATTTTAAAAGTGAATCCCGAAAAATCGAAGGGTTGGTTGGCGGCAGGAGCGTACCAGATTGACCCGAATTTGGACAAGAACAGGGTAGTGGCGAATGCGATAGTAGCTAGTTTGATTTTGAATGGGGATGTGGCGATTATGAAACGATAGAAGCGGCAAAAACGTAGCTCAGGCATTCTTGCCTGAGGGAGCAAAGCAGTAAAAACGTAGGTATGGTCTCAGGCAAGAATGCCTGAGCTACGTGAACAAAGTGATAATTTTTGCTAAAGAAAATAAGTAATTTGATAACCGTACAGATTGCTCAGGCAAGAATGCCTAAGCTACGTTTACTTCATTTACCGAAAAATCATTAAATTTATTGTAAAAAGCTACTACTTGAACACACACAATTAACCATTTTAAAATCAAAAACTATGAGTAAACGACAACTATTAACCAACGAGGAGGACTACTATGGTCGCAATTTACCCCACTGGCAACCCGAAAATGCGGTACTTTTTATGACCACTCGATTGTATGGAAGTTTACCCAAACGACGGGTGGAGGAATTAAGAGAAAGAAGGGAAGCAGAGGTTAAGTTATTAAAAGCAAAGGGACTCTCTAAAGCAAAAATACAAGCAGAATTGAGAAAGATATACGATTTATACTTCAATAAATTCGATGCTTTATTGGACAGGGAAACCACTGGTCCACATTGGTTAAAAGAACCAGCCATTGCCAAAATTTGGAACGATGCCCTCTTTCACTTTGACAACGACCGATACCAAGTAATTTGCTCGACCATTATGTCCAATCATGCCCATTTTATTTTCTTTAAATTGGACAGAAGCCTCGGCAGAATTATGAAAACCATGAAAGGTTTTTCGGGCTATGCAGCTAATAAGATTCTAGACCGTACGGGGTATCCTTTTTGGCAAATAGAGAGTTTTGATAGAATGATTCGGGATAGAGCAGAACTTAGATATAGGATAAATTATGTGCTCAATAATCCTATTGAAGTAGGACTAGCCAAGCATTGGAAAGATTGGCCTTATAACTATATCCATCCCGATTTTTTGAAATTTGTGGATGAGTAAAATAAACGTAGCTCAGGCATTCTTGCCTGAGAAAGTAACGCTAGGATGGTAATGCCTATGGTGTATTACTCAGGCAAGAATGCCTAAGCTACGTGAGCTATGTTAGCGACGAGGTACAAGCTAAATTTAAAATGAAAAATATGGGACATCATCACGACTTACTACGCTCCAATAATCGAGATTTTCAAAAACTCGAAAGGCGACTCGACCGTCGGCAATTTTTAACGAAAACCTCGCTCGGTTTGGGGGCTTTGGCGTTAAGTAGTTTAATGCGTCCATTATACGGACGGGAGGGGGTGTCTCAGGCAGGAATGCCTGAGCTACGTGAGCGACGTGGCGGCTTACCCGATTTGCCCCACTTTGCGGCGAAAGCCAAAAGAGTAGTCTATTTATTCCAAAGTGGTGGTCCTTCCCAATTTGAAACCTACGATTATAAGCCTAAATTAGCGCAAATGTTCGGGGAAGAATTACCCGATTCGGTACGCAAAGGGCAAAGATTGACGGGCATGAGTGCCTCCCAAGCGGGACTGCCGATTGCCCCTTCCTTATACTCTTTTAAGCAGTACGGGGAAAGTCGGGGGTGGGTGAGTGAACTGATGCCCTACACCGCCGAAATGGTGGACGACCTCTGTTTTATCAAGTCCATGTATACCGAGCAAATTAACCATGACCCCGCCATTACTTTTTTTCAGACGGGTCATCAATTGCCCGGGCGACCTTCTATTGGGGCGTGGGTCAGCTACGGATTAGGCTCGGATAATGATAATTTGCCCACTTTCATTTCTTTGGTTTCTAAAAAGGGTGGGGGACAGCCGCTATACGCTCGATTATGGGGAAATGGATTTTTACCAACGGAGCACCAAGGCGTACAATTTCGGTCGGGCAAAGACCCCGTTTTGTTTTTGAATAATCCAGAAAACTACGATGGGCAAGACCGAGCGAGAATGTTGGAATACCTCAAACAATTCAATCAACTGCAATACGATGCCTACGGTGACCCCGAAATTAATGCCCGCATTGCCCAATACGAAATGGCCTATCGGATGCAAACTTCCGTTCCCGAAGTAACCGATTTATCGAACGAACCCGACTACATTTTTGATATGTACGGGGAAGAAAGTAGAGACCCTGGCACCTACGCTGCCAATTGCTTATTGGCGAGACGTCTATTAGAAAAAGGGGTAAAATTTGTACAATTATACCAACGAGGTTGGGACCATCACGTTGGCTTACCAGGTGGCATCAAAAGGCATTGTAAAATGACCGACCAACCGACTGCCGCTTTATTGAAAGACCTCAAGCAGCGGGGAATGTTGGACGATACGCTAGTCATTTGGGGCGGTGAATTTGGCCGAACCGTTTATTCCCAAGGTAAGTTGACCCATAAAACCTACGGTCGAGACCACCATCCGAAATGCTTTACGATGTGGATGGCGGGTGCAGGTGTGAAACCCGGTTTCACTTATGGCGCAACGGACGATTTTAGTTATAACATCGTCCAAGACCCCGTTCACGTCCACGATTTTCACGCTACTTTGCTGCATTTGATGGGCGTTGACCACGAACGCTTGACGTTTAAGCATCAAGGACGGCGGTTTCGGTTGACGGATGTGCATGGACACGTGGTGAAGAATATTTTAACTTAGCTAATCTAATCGGTCGTATCTTAAAGCCGTCGAAGGTGGGTGATGCTTTCATTAGCGTTCAAAAAATAAACGGGTAATAATATGGTCGGTGCGATGCACCTTTGAAGACCTTGATTAGTCTGCTTAATACAAAGGGGGTCGTCCCGATGGGACTTTTTGATACCAAGATGCATCGCATCGACCATCTTTGT
>JBCCQK010000351.1:0-9070 GCA_039024375.1 Bacteroidota bacterium | reverse complement strand
TTTGATAAATAGGTGAGCCATTTATGAAAACAATCTGTGCTTTAATAATCTTAGCAATAGGGTCACTAGTACCCCCATTTACAGCTAGTAATTCTTTCTGATTTAAAGTCTTCATTTAAATAATTTTAAAGGTTAAAAAATCTGTTTTTGCACGGCGTAAAAGCAAGGCTAAGACTGAGGCGTATGGTCAACGAGCGGATTAGCTCTATCTGCTAAATCCTGTAAGTAGCCAACAAAAGCGTCCCACGCTTCCATAAAGATATTACCACCTTGAATTTGCTTTAATTCTGATTGATTTAGATGTTTCATGTCAATGGTTTTAAAGGTTAAGAAAATAAAATTAAGCTAAGAGGGTGTTGTAGTAATCCATTAATTCCTGCGCTTTTTCGCTTAGGTAATCAATCCAATACCCTCCATCAATCTGTCTTAATTCTTCTTGATTTAAAGTCTTCATGTTTTTGATTTTTAAGGTTTAAAAATGTGTGATTATCTTTCTTTTTAAGTACACTACAAATATAGGGGCGTTCAGTGCAACTATACTGCACTACTGTTAAAATTCAATTTTTCCGCTATAAAATTCAATTATTTTTAGCCGAAACAGGTAATCGTACTTAGCTTTGACCACATCCAGCTCTGCGGTATCTACATTCGCTTTTATATTCGTGTAGTCTAAAGTATTCATCACGCCTAATTGGTACTTTTTAGTGGCATTCTGAAAAGAGTTTTGGGCGGCGTCCAAAGCAGATAGGGCCACTTCCAGGGCTACTTTAGCGCCTTGAGCATTGGTTAAGGCATTTTGGATATCGGCCTTTAGTTGCTGTTCCGCTTGCTGGGTCGCTATTTCGGCATCAATGATGGCTATTTCGGCCCGTTCCAGTTTTAGCTGCCTACGATGATTATTATAAATCGGGATATTGACTTGAAGGGCAACGCTTTGACCAAAGTTATTCCCAAACTGATTAAAGAAAGGCGCATCCGAAAAATTGGAGACGTTGGAATAATTCGACCGCAAAGCGGCGACTAAAGCTATGCTAGGCAGTCTATCCGCTTTAGCAAGTGGAATGCCTAGGGCCGCACTTTCTCGTTGTAGCTGACTGGCTTTGATGCTCGGTTGGGTCCGCACGGCTTGTTCGTAGATATTGGCTAATTGATAGGGAATGACCCCATTGGGAGTAGCGGCGGTCTTGGGCGTTACTATCTCTAATGGAGAATCGGGCGCTACACCCAAATAATTTTTTAAGGCCAAATAACTAATGGCCAATTTGTTCTGCGCATTGGTGACCGTTTGTGTATTGCGTGCTATTTGTGCCAAAACTTCCAAGCGTTCGTTTTCGGGAATGACTTCCGCTCGAATCCGTTTGTCAATAAAGGTCAATTGCTCTTGGGTTTGGGTTAATTGTCGCTCGGCGATTTGCACTTGTTCTTTGGCTAATAAAATATCCAAATAAGCGGCGGTGATTTCTAAGGCTAAATTTTGCTGATGGGCGGCGGCATTTTCTTTGGCCACGGCTATATTCAGCTGACTTTGCTTGACGGTATTTAGTAATCTTCCGCCATTATAAATAATCGCACTCGTTTGAACATTTAAGGAGTTGTAGCCCACTTGCTGGTTGATAAAACTATTGGTTGTCGGGTCAATGGTGCGCCCAAAGTTTAGCCCTGTATTAACCTCTGCGTTGGCCGTGGGGAGTCGGGCAAATTGCGCCGCTTTTTTGTCGATTGCTGCCTGCCGAATAGTAATTTGATGGCGTTTGGCTTGAATGTTATTGCTTTGGGCATGTTGAATGCAGTCTGTCAGTGACCAAATTGCTTGTGCGTAGCCGATGGTTGCGCAGAAAAGGCTTATAAAAACTAGACTTATTTTTTTTGCTTCTATCATTGGATTTTGTGGTTTGAAGGACTTTCGCATAAACTTCCTTGCTGGGCGTTCCTAACAATTTTTTCCGTGTCGAACGGAAAAAATTGTAAAAGGGGTTTCTAAAGGGAGGACTAAATTAGATTTTCAAAGAAAATCTAATTTAGTCCTCCCTTTAAATCCCCTTTTTTAGGTTAAGATTTACACAGCGTTTGAAATTTTATAAGGAACCCCTTTTGTAGTTCATTATTAAATAAAAAAGATAGAGCATGCGGACATCCTCTATCTCATCAGCTACCATTAACCTAAGCAGCCTTGACAAATGTTATATTCAATGGTCTTAAAATGGCGCCACCGTTAATGGCCCTCAGTTCTTGTTGAGCGACCGAAGGGGGAATAAACCCGATTCTAAATTCAACGGGGTGCATGTATTGATACGATTCCCGATAATTGCAATAGGCGATAGGGGCGCCCAATGCTTTTAGTTCTTTGAGTTCGTTGAATAGGGCGCGTCGGGACATGCCCATTTTTCGGGCAAATTGCTCGGGTTTTCCCGTGCGTTTAAAGCGAATTAAATCGTGTATGCGCTTGATGCGTTCTAGTTTATTGTTTAGGGACATGATTTACATTATTTTCGTTTGTCGTCAAATGAATGATGAGTGATAAATAGCTTGCCCGTACGGGATGAATGATTTTAATTCGCAGCAAATACAAAATGTTGTTATTACAAAAATTTAGAGCGTCAGATAAAAAAGTGATAGAAGACAGATGTCAGACCGTTTACCTGCCCGACTGCTCGGGCGGGCGGGTTTCATAGACTGTCAGAAGTTAGGTAACTAAAGGTTAATATACTGACGTTCAGTCGTTTGAGTCGTGCAATTCTGACTTCTGACAGTCCGTACGGACGGTCTCGCTTCTGACCTCTTTTCAATATCAATCTTTAATCTGATTACCTATTCTTATTCATTACTTACGCTGCTTGTTGCTTAATTTTTTTATTCAACTCCAACCGAACTCGTTTGGGAAATTGCTTTTCCCACAGTTCATAATATTTACCTTGTTGGGCGATTAAACTAACGTGACTGCCTTCTTCAATCAGCTTACCTTTTTCCAACACCACAATTTTATCGGCATCCATTACCGTACTCAAACGGTGCGCAATGACAATAATGGTTTTTCCTCGTTCTCGAAGCTCAGCAATCGTATTTTGTACATAAGTCTCCGAAGCGGAATCCAAGGAAGCGGTTGCCTCGTCCAAAATCAGTATTTCTGGCTGTTTGTATAAGGCGCGGGCAATCGCTAAGCGTTGCTTTTGCCCACCCGATAGGTTGGCGCCATTCTCCCCCAAATAGGTACCAAAACCAGCGGGTAAACTTTCCAAGAAAGGCATGAGTCCCAGTTGCGTACAAATGTCAACGATGCGTTGAATGTTGGGTTCGGGTTCCCCGATGGCGATGTTTTCAATGACATTGCCCGCAAATAAGTCTAATTGTTGAGGAACGACGGCCACCATTTGCCGCAGACTCGCTAAGGATAGATAGTTCAAATCGTATTTACCGATGCTAATTTGTCCTTCATTTAAGGGATATAATTGCTGCATTAGAGCGGCCAAAGTAGATTTTCCCGAGCCACTTTCGCCTACAATGGCCGTGATTTTTCCTTTTGGAATGGAAAGACTCAAATCTTGAAAGACTTCTTTTCTGGTGCCGTAGGTAAACCCTACATTTTTAAATTGAATATCCCCAATTAGTTGGGCTTCTAAGTGGATTTTTTTACCATTATCTTCTCGTTCCAAATCAATAATTTCAAATAACCTATCGGCGGCGATTAAGGCATTTTGGATGGTTTTGTTCATTCCAATTAGACTCATAGCGGGCCCCGTGAAATAACCAATGATGGCGTAAAAAGACAATAGTTCGCCGGGCGTAATGGTTTTGTCTATCACAAAATAGGACCCCGACCAAAGTAGAATAATCGTGAAAATACGGCTAACGGTTTCGGACGACGTACCAGAAAAAATGGAGTTCATCGCCGATTGGTAGGTAGTGCCTAATAGCTTAACAAATCGCTGTTCGGTTTTCATATTGGCAAAGCCTTCCAAACCAAATTGTTTGATGGTTCTGACGGAGTTAATGGACTCTACCAATTGTGACTCCAAATCGGCCGCATTTTCCATCAGTTCTCGTTCCCGTTTTTTGTTTAGTCGATTGGTGATGGCATAGATAATAGCGTAGATTGGAATGATGAGGGCCATAATAACCGCCAACTTCCAATAATAGGTAAACATCAGCACGAAGGAGAAAATAACGATAAAGACATTGACGATTAGATTAATTGCCACATCATTAATAAACGCCCGAATCTTTACCGCATCTCCAATTCTGGAAATAATTTCTCCTACGCGCATGGTGTCAAAAAATCGCTGGGGTAAGTTCATTAAATGTTTGTAGTAGCCCAAGATTAGTTGAGCATCTATTTTTTGCCCCGTTTTGATAACAAAAACAGACTTAACGGTGCCGATAAAAATTTGCAAGAGTAGCAAGCCTATCATGCCAACACTTAATAGGTTTAGCAATCTTCCATTCCCGTCTATTAGTACGTAGTCCGTTATTTTTTGGATGTATATGGAAGTAGAAAGTCCCAAAAGCGTATAGATGATTGCGCCAAATAAGGCCTGTATCAAAATGCTTTTATGGGGCTTTAGCAACTGCCAAAACCGCATGCCTAGGGAAGTTTTTTGATTCCCCGTTTGGAAATTTTCTCCTGGTGCAATTAATAGTAAAATGCCCGTCCACATTTCTTTGAATTCGGCAATGGGCATTTTAATCATTTTCCCTGGTCCGGGGTCCATGATATGGACGTGGGTTTTGGTCATTTTGTAGATGACTACGTAATGGTGCAATACTTTCTTGACAATCACGTGGGCGACAATGGGTAAGGGCACTTCGTACAGGGCTTCCAATTCTCCTCTGACCCCTTTGGCGACAAAGCCCAATTTTTCCGCCGCTTTTATCATCCCTAAGAGGTTCGTTCCCTTTTTGTCCGTGCCCGCCATTTGCCGAATACGGGCAATGGGTAATCCTAATTTATAGTGGTTGGCGATAGAGGCTAAACAGGCGGCACCACAGTCGGTGATGTCGTGTTGTTTGATTACCTTACTCATAATTATTTGGTTTTTGCAATTATTTAGGTCTTATGGTATTTTGGTTTTATGCCATTATGGTCAAGCATTCTTATCGGACAAGCATCGTTTTTTGATAGAATCTCAGCGATTAGCTGGCAGCCGTAAAACCAAAACACCACAAAATCACAATACCTAAGTAGCTACAATTTTTTGAAATGATTAACCTAGCGTCGGATTCAACCAATCATCCATTTTATCGTACAATAATTGGTATAAGCTACGCTCGGTGATGATAAATCGAGCGGTTAGCGTCATCCCTTTTTTGAGGTTGCCCGCATAGCCACTTTTAAGCCGTAGATTTTTTTCGCTAAGGCTGCATTTTACCTTAAAGAAAGGCTGATTTTCTTGCGTCATAATATCCTTAGAGATGTCGATGACTTTTCCCGTGGCTAAGCCCCATTGGTTGTAGTTGAAAGCGTCAATTTGAAATTTAACCGCCATTCCTTCTTGGATTAAACCAATGTCGCTAGGAGATAGATAGCTTTCAATAATTAAATTATCATCTGCCGAAATTCGGGCAATGGTTTGGTTCGGGGCGATAAAATTCCCCGGTTGAATACCCGCATATTCACTTATCGTGCCGTCAATGGGCGCCGTAATGACATACTGTTCTTTTTCTTTTTGTAGTTGGGCGATTTGGGATAGTAGTTCTCTGTTTTGACTGCGATAATTTTGCCGTTCCAACTCCCAAGATTTATGCTGTTGCTCTTCCAATAATTGCAGCGCATTTTTGGTTAAATCCAAATCAAACAAACTTTGCTCGTATTCTACCTTAGCAATCACGGAAGCGTCAAATAATTCTTTGGCGCGCTCGTAGGCCCGCTGTTGGTAGTTTATTTTTAGGGTCTGCTCCGCTTTCTTTTGCTGATATTGTAGATTTTCTTGTCCGTATAGGGAAGTGCTGGGAGGCGTACTAGCACCACTCAATAGTAAAGTAAGGTCTTTCACGTATCTTGTATTCTCTTCCACTTTTGTTTCGTTGAGCCGAATCTGCTCTGCCAATTTTTCGGTGCTTAACTTCAATACAACGGCTCCTGCCGCTACTTTTTGATTTTCTTTAATGAACACTTCGGTTACTTGTCCAGCAACTACGGCAGCTACTGCATTATTGTCTTGTGCCGACCGAATCAGTCCTCTGCTCTGGGCCGTTACATCTACTTTGATGTACGGTAAAGCCACCAAAGCGGCTAATAAACTCAATAATACCGTTAAGTAAATTATTTGCGTGGTTGTGTGATGCTTGGCGTGCAAATGCTCCACATTATGAGGTATCATTTTGTAGGGAAAGACTTTTTGTTCCATGCTCGAATTTTTTTAGGAAAAAAAAGAACGTTGTCGCCTATTTAGAAATATGAAAAAAAATGATTTGTAACCGTCTCTTGAAAGTAGTCAGTAGTACTGGCACTTTTAGATTTTCCCATACGGGACACGTATGTGTGACTTTTACATTTTAAATTTTGACTTTTCCTTGTTTCTTTGTCTATGCACTCGGACAACGTTCTTTTGTTGGTAAAAGGGATTGTCGGTGAAAACAATAGCGGTATTTTGTTTGGAGTAGTCCATTCCTCTAATTGCTTTCATTCATAAGGTTTAGTGGGCTGAAGTAGTCAAGGGAATAGGGTCAGACCTAAGATTAAACTTTTCTACTTCTATATAGGGTTTTAGGGTCTAAAAGCAATAAGGTGACTCATTTGGTTGCTGAGGGTTGTGTTTTCATTGGTTATTTTGTTTGGCCACCTTTGCTTTTGCGTGTTTGGGTTTTCGTTAGCAGTCAGCCACAATCAGCTTTTTGGTTTACAAGGGTTATTGTTTTCATTAGTTGAATGGTTGTTTTCGCTGATTGTGTACTGCCGCTGGATAATTGTTTTATTTGGTTTAGGGTTCTGACGATATTTCAAGATTGCATCTTGAAATCAATATCTTTTAGGTTTTTAACCTAATTTACTTTCAAAGTAGTAAAATTGAATCCTTAGCCTGACGGCTATGGTCTGGAGACTCAAAATATCGGGATAAATGACAAAAGCCTGAAATTTAGTACTTTGCAGCACTAGTCACTAACCAACTAATTACGAGTCACTACAATAGGCGCTTTCTGCTCAACGATTTCAATATCGGTGTTAATCGGCGCCTCTGGACAAATCACCGTAGGCGATACCTGAACCACAAAGCACATAAATTTCCCTTGAAAACAGCAGCAGACTTTTCGCTCTACGGGGTGACAAGAGAAGTTAGCGGTCTCCTGCATTCGCTCGTAAGTCTTCGTTAGGGGGAAGCAGCCAGAATAATTGCAGTCAGTAGAACCAATAGGATAAGGTGTAGGGATATGACTAACTTTACCCGATGGGACCATTTCCGTATCGGTTACTGTCTTATTATCGGTAGCGGGTTTGATGACTACGTAGTCGGGTGCTTCTTTCCTTAATGCTTGTAAAGTGGTTTGCTCTATCGCTACGACGGGTGTCGGATAATTTATTTGGGGGGTCACGTTTTCTTTTTGACAAGAAAAGACGGAGACCAATAAGCAACAACAGAGTATTGCCAAGGTGCTTAACTTAGTTTTCATAATTGAGATTTAAAGATTAAGAAATAAGGTAGATTCTCTGGTATGTTGTAAAGGTTCAATCCCTTCGGGATTGTGAGATTCGGATATGCCCAAATTCTCCGCATTTCATACGGAGTTATTCAAGTTTAATCACTTGGACTGCTGAAACAATAACTTGTTAATGTTCAATCCCGCTGGGATTGTTGTCGCCGCTCAATTCTACTTCCCCGAATTGTGAATTCGGGGCTATTCGGGTTTAAACCTTTCAGGTTTATTTTTGAAAGTTAACAAGTTATTTATTCGCTACCCCTCGTGATTGCTACGTATGCAATAACTTTCGAGGAATTAAAAATAGCTTGGCGTTTTGTCGGCCTATTAAGCAAGGCAGGTTAATTAATCGGGTCATGAAGATAATTGCCAAACGCTGATTAGGTGCGATTTATTCAATCCTTCATTCCTTCAATAATTCAATCCTGATACTCAAAAAGTGATAATCAGCTCTTCGGCCGTCTCCGTTACGGGGTAGAGGCCTTTTTTTATCCACAGGCCGCTTACGTCCATTTGGAACGCTAGGCTTTTGGGTAGAATCGTGGGTTGAGTTACCTCAAATTGTCCACTACCGAAATATTCTTGTAGGATATATTCCATCATGGTGGATTTTTGAAACCTACATTCTAATCGGTTGCCCGCTAGCAATCTCACCCAAGCGAAAGCGCCTTTTAGAAAAACGAGCTGGATATGATTGGGCGGTTCCACGGGTACGTGGTGGCAAATCTGTATTTTTAGCCCGCTTTCTTTAAAGTGGGCAAATACCGCTACTGCTTTTGGGGTTGCCAATGGTGTGTATAAAGCCGTTCGGTGTTGTTGTTGGATGGCATTCATTTTCTTTTAGTTTTTACCCAGAATAGAACAGAGACTATTATTCTCTACGCTCGATTCTGAATAGTTACGTTTTTGGGGTAATTAATTTAAGTGGCGGATAACGGCTAGCAAACGATGCTTTGGCAGCATCTCTTTCTTTTGTCCTCTTGAAAAGCAGGAAATACCGCTCTTAAAAGCAGGAGATACTTTGCCAGTATCTCCTGCTTAGGGCACAAACCGTGAACCAACAACCTTAAATATAACCTTAAATAACCGACTTTTCTTTCTGATAGGATACCTACCTTTAGGTATCGTAAAATTAAGTGTTCCGTCTTCGCTAGTGTATTGATAGTCTTCATTTACGAGGAAAGCGTTGGTCGAAAAGTACTTTTGGTACACATGCGCAGGGAGATGACTTTGTAAGAAATCCATTGCCACATGGTGTCGATTGAAAACGGTAATTTTTGCGATAGTCGTACATCCTTGGCACGACTCTTTATTGTTATATTTGGTTTTTCCGATTGCATGAATTCGGCATATCCCGAAGTTCCGACAATCTTTTGTTTTGGGGTTGCCGAACTCTACCTCTGCTAAGAAATGGTTGGGTTCCTCCATTTGGTTTTTTATT
>JBCCQK010000350.1:0-9093 GCA_039024375.1 Bacteroidota bacterium | reverse complement strand
TTACGTCACTTCTTTAGGGCTGTATCAATTATTTTTAAATGGAAAAAAAGTAAGTCAAGATTTGTTTACGCCAGGGTACACCAGTTATCATAAACGCCTCCAATACCAGACCTATGATGTAACGAAGATGCTGCAAAAAAACAATACCATTGGGGCAATTGTAGGAGACGGTTGGTATCGTGGATTTTTAGGTTGGAAAAGAAAACGGAGTTATTACGGCGACCAATTAGCCCTTTTGATTCAGTTGGAAATAGAATATACCAATGGCAGACGAGAAACAATTATTACCGATAATAATTGGAAAGTAGGGTATGGTCCCATCCTAGAATCGGATATTTATAATGGAGAAATTTATGATGCTCAATTAGAAAGGACGAATTGGGCCAATAATGGATTTGACGATAGCGAATGGGCGGAAGTGGGTATTTTAGTCCACCCAAAAGATATGCTGGTGGCTTCCCCAAGTCCACCCGTAAAAGCGATACAAACCATCGAACCAATAGATTTAATGACGACCCCAAAAGGAGAAATAGTCTTGGATTTGGGACAGAATATCGTCGGCTGGGTACAGATGAAAGTACAAGGGGAAAGGGGACATCAAGTAACGTTGCAGTTTGCGGAGGCTTTGGATAAGGAAGGTAATTTTTACACTACGAATTTACGTGCAGCTAAAGCGACCGATACTTATATTTTAAAAGGAAAAGGAGCGGAAGTTTTTGAGCCACATTTTACTTTTCATGGATTTCGGTATGTGAAAGTGGACAATTACCCTGGTAAACTAACCAAAGATAAAATAACGGGAGTAGTCATTCATTCCGATATACAACCTACAGGCACCTTTACTTGCTCCGACACTTTAATCAACCGATTACAGCAAAATATTCAATGGAGTCAAAAAGATAATTTCTTAGATATACCTACGGACTGCCCACAACGGAACGAGCGAGTAGGGTGGACGGGAGATGCGCAAGTTTTTAGTCCAACGGCTGCTTTTAACTTTGGGGTAGCTGGTTTTTTTACAAAATGGCTAAAGGATTTAGCCGCAGACCAATTTCCAAATGGCGCCGTACCCAATGTAATACCCGATATGCTGATAGGAGAACTCGGTACCTTAGCCGCCAAAGGGGGCGCAACGGGCTGGGCAGACGCTGCCGTCATTGTGCCGTGGACGGTTTATCAAGCCTACGGCGACCAACGTATTTTGGAGGAACAATATGCGAGTATGCAGGAATGGGTTGAATTTATGAAAAAGATGGCAGGGGACAATTATTTATGGAATACTCCCAACTACTGGCATTGGGGCGACTGGTTGGCTTTTAATACGGATAAACCAGATTACGCAGGTTCGGTGACAGAAAAAGATTTGATTGCCACTGCTTATTTTTATCATTCCACCAATCTACTAATGCAAGCCGCTTTGGTTATTGGAAAAAAAGAGGCTGCTGCTGCCTATCACCAATTAGCCAAAAATATCAAAACCGCTTTTGCCAATGAATATATTACTCCCAATGGGCGACTGGTTTCTCATACCCAAACCGCTTACGCCTTAGCCCTAAGTTTTGACTTGGTACCCGATGAATTAATTGAAAAAGCTGCTCAATATTTTGCCGCAGATGTTGAGAAATTTGGACATCTAACCACAGGTTTTTTAGGTACGCCCTTATTGTGTAAAACACTATCCGAAATTGGTCGTAATGATTTGGCTTTTATGTTGTTGAACCGTAAAGAGTATCCCTCATGGTTGTATCCCGTTACGCAGGGTGCGACGACCATCTGGGAACGCTGGGACACCCAGAAACCAGATGGGACGATTATCAAAGGAATGAACAGTTTTAATCATTATGCTTATGGTGCAGTAGGGGAGTGGCTATATATTTACGTTGCGGGTTTGACTATTGACCCCGAACGACCAGGTTATCAGCATACTATTTTCCATCCGCATCCCGGTGGTGGTTTGACCCATGCGAAAGCGGAATTTTTATCACTTTACGGTTTAGTAAAATCTGCTTGGGAAATCAAGGATAATCAGTTTGTATATAAGGTGGTCATCCCTGCTAATACGTCGGGGACAATTACTTTGCCTAACGCTAAATTATCGGAGGTTAAAATGAATAATACCTTGCTCGCCACAACTGAAATTAGTAATATTCGCCCATCAGAAAATGGGGTAATTTTGACACTAGGTTCTGGTGAATATTTATTTGAATTTCCTTGGGTAAAAAATTAAAAATGACCAAAAAAATAAAAGGCGATACCGTAAAATGGGGCATTATTGGCGTAGGTGATGTATGCGAAGTAAAAAGTGCACCTGCCATGCAGTTAATTGAGCATTCCGAACTAGTAGCAGTAATGCGCAGAAATACTGCCAAAGCAAAAGACTATGCTCAACGACATCAAGTACCTAAATGGTACGACCAAGCCAGTGATTTAATCAACGACCCTGATGTAAATGCTATCTACATAGCGACGCCTCCCAATGCCCACGCTGAATTGACCAAGTTGGCCGCCAAAGCGGGAAAACCCGTGTATGTAGAAAAGCCGATGGCCAAGTCTTTAGCGGAATGCGAGCAAATGATAGCGGTGTGTAAAAAGGCGAATGTGCCTTTGTATGTAGCCTATTACCGTCGAAGTTTACCCAATTTTACATTCCTTCGACATCTAGTTCGCTCAGGTGAAATTGGTGATATTCGGCTGGTGAAAATTGAACTGTATAAAACGCCCAAACCTGATATAATTGCGAATTCTATTGACTCCATGTCCGAAAATTGGCGTGTGAACCCCGACATTGCAGGAGGGGGCTATTTCTTTGATTTGGCTTCTCACCAATTTGATTATTTAGATTTTGTTTTTGGCCCGATTCAGTCCGTTAGTGGTGCTGCTGGCAATCAAGCGGGTTTGTACGCTGCGGCAGATATTGTGACCAGCCAGTTTACTTTTGAAAATGGAGTACAAGGGATTGGAAGTTGGTGTTTTACGGTAGATAAAAAATCGGAAAAAGACGAATTGACCATTATGGGAACGGAAGGACAATTGGTAATTTCCTTTTTTGGGGTACCCGAAATAAGGGTAGAAAAATCAGTATTTGGGAAGGATACTAGAAAACACGTTTTTACCTTACCCAAACATATTCAACAACCACTCATTCAAACCATTGTGAATGGTTTGTTAGGTAAGGGAACTTGCTTAAGCACAGGTGAAAGTGCTGCTAGAACTAACTGGGTGATGGAGGAGATTACTAAGGGCTATTATAAAAAATGATAAGAAATATGGCTGTTATTTATGTTCAAAAAATAGGGGAATTGTTAAAGTCTTTCCGTAAAGTCTTTAATTTGCCAGTGCATTTAACTCCTTTGCAGGCAAGACTGTTAAGTTCTACTTTTGTAAACTCGTCTGAATGCTTTCGGGCAGGTTTTGAAGCATTTATTTTTTGGCAGAAAATCCAGTTTTTTGCACAGCATTTTCCCCCTTCGAAGGGGGCTAGGGGGATGTTAAGCGGTAATTTCGTACGAAACATCCTCCTAACCCCCTTCAAAAGGGGGAATTACACCGTGCTATCTCCGAGCATGGGGAAAAACCTGCCCGACAAGCGAGAGCAGACGGACTTTAACATTTTCTCGCTTGTGAAACAGAACTTAACTGCCCTACATCTTTTAAAGTTATTCTTTTTCCTATTTTTTATCAACTTAACAGATACTCTACAAGCCCAAGCATTTACCATGACTCCCATTGGCAACAACCGCTTTTTAAATCGACCTTGGGATTTACATTTTGGACCAGATGAATTCCTGTGGGTAACGGAACGACAAAGGGGGATTGTGGTGAGAGTGAACCCTGAAACTGCCGAACGGGATGAGTTGATTCGCATTTCGGATGTCTTTTTTACTTCTGGACAAGAGGGCTTATTGGGTATGGCGCTACACGCTGATTTTGCTGACAGTGCTTACGTGTATTTGTCCTATACCTATGGCGTTCAGGGCGCACCCAGACAAAAATTGGTTCGATACACCTATGAAATAGAAGGAAGTGATGGTCGATTAGTAAATCCCTTAACTATTTTGGATAATTTACCCGCTAGTAACGACCATAATTCGGGACGACTTATTTTCGGTCCAGATAGCAAATTATATTACACCATTGGCGACCAAGGAGGCAATCAAAATCGCAATTATTGTAATCCCATTCTTTCGCAAATGCTCCCTACTCAAGCAGAAATTGACCAGCAAAATTGGGCGAACTATCCCGGAAAGATTTTGCGTATAAATTTAGATGGCTCCATTCCAACAGATAACCCAGTTTTAAATGGTGTTCAGAGTCATATTTATTCCTATGGACATCGAAATGCACAAGGCTTGGTTTTTGGTAAAAATGATTTACTTTATTCCGACGAACACGGGCCAGATACGGATGATGAAGTCAATCGAATTCAAGCAGGGAAAAACTATGGCTGGCCGATTGTTGTGGGTTTCCAAGATAATCAGGCTTACGATTATTGCAATTGGTCAGCGATAGATAATTGTGCTAGTTTCAATTATGAAAAATATAGCTGCCCTGGAAATGGCACTTTCGTAGAAGAAACAACTTTGACCGATTCCAACTACCAAGAACCCATAGCCTCAATGTTTGCCGTTTCGGACGATTATAATTTCAACGACTCTCGTTGTGGGAACAGTTGGATTTGTCGACCAAATGTAGCGCCCTCCAGTTTAGAGATTTACGAAAACGATGCCCTTCCAAATTGGCAAAACTCTTTATTGGTAACTAGCCTTAAAAGAGGTCGAGTTTTTCGATACAAATTGAATGAAGACGGTACGGCTATTGATGGGGATACTACCCAGCATTTCTATACGCAAAACCGCTATCGAGATATAGTTGTCCACCCCAATGGAAAAACGTTTTACTTATTATGTGACGAAACGGGCAGAACTTCCGATGCTAGTGGATTGAATGCCACCTCTAATTTGCGTAACCCTGGAAATATTCTGCGATTTACTTTAAACGAAACTACCTCCATTGTAACGCCTACTATTCCAGCACCTTTTAGTATCTACCCTAATCCTGCCTCTAAATCCTTTTTTATAGAAGTAGATAATTTCCAAGTCAGATGGTTAAAGGCAGAATTGATTGATTTGAGCGGGCAAATTATTCAACAAATTCCTTTGCAATCTGCTAATACTCAAAAAGTAAATGTAGAGCATGTAGCCAAAGGGATTTATTTTTTAAGGGTCATTTCCGAAAAGCAATCTTGGAAACAACGAGTTGTCGTACATTAAAAACACTCCTAAGAAAAATCAACAATGAGTTTATTCAAAAGACTGGCTTATTCGTTATGCCTACTAGTAGCGCCTACGTTGCCAATATCCACCCTAGCGCAATCCATTCCCACTTTCCAAGAAGCAGACGGTTTGGTGGTGATAGAAGCCGAATCAGCCCCTAGCTACGGGGATTGGGAAATAGATACTACTATTCAAGGTTTTTCGGGGGACAGTTATTTACATTACAAAGGAAACAATCTTTTCAACGACCCAGGATTTTCTAAACTAGAATTTAAAGTGGCGATAGTAAAACCAGGTAAATACCGATTCCAGTGGCGGAGTAGGATAGCACAGGGCACTAGCAACACCGAGCATAATGATAGTTGGTTGCGCATGAATGATGCTAGCGATTTCTATGCAGAAAAAGGAAACGTGAGAGTATATCCAAAAGGAACAGGTAAAACACCTAACCCCAATGGGTCGAGTTCACGGGGTTGGTTTAAAGTCTATCAAAATAATCGAGGAGCGTGGTCGTGGCAAACCCGAACAAGTGACCATGACCCTCACGATATTTATGTCGAGTTCGATACTGCGGGTGTTTATTCTTTAGAAATAGCAGGTCGTTCTAAAGGACACGCCATAGACCGTTTGGTCTTGTTTCATAGTGATTTGAGTAGCGTTTTTGCGACGAGTTCCGCTCGTCCAGAATCGGAAAGAGTACAGACGGTTTCTATTCGAGCCATTCCTTTTCAACCCTTAACCATTTGGCCTACTTTAGCTGACGATAGATTATATATCAAATTGCCAGCATTATCGGCTAATAGTCAACGTGGGGGAATTATCATTAATTCATTTGGTCAAAAGCTATCTTCTTTTACTTTTTCTAATAACACAACTGGTGAATTAGCATTACCTGTTGACCAACTTGGGAAAGGAATTTATTTTGTTCAGCTTCGAGTAGATAAAGTTCTTTTTCGAGGAAAGTTTATAAAATCATAGTAACTACGCCACTACCCACCAATTCCCTAAATTTACTATCTTAGCACTATCAAAGTGACTCCTATTCAAATACTAAAAAATGTCAGTAACACAATCAACTTCTACCTACGACGCCATTGTAGTAGGAACAGGCATCAGCGGTGGCTGGGCTGCCAAAGAACTCTGCGAAAAAGGCTTAAAAACCCTAGTGTTAGAACGAGGAAGAATGGTTAAGCACGTCGAAGATTACAAGACGGTGAATTTAGACCCTTGGGATATGCCATACGGTGGAAAAACACCTGAACACATCTTGGAGAAATATCCTAAGCAACGACGTTGGGGGTTTAATGAAGCCACTCGGCAATTTTTCAATAAAGATGAAGACCACGACTACGATGAGGTCAAACCTTTTGATTGGATTCGAGGGACACAAGTAGGAGGACGTTCTTTGATTTGGGGCAAGCAAACCTATCGCTGGTCGGACTTGGATTTTGAAGCTAATGCTAGAGATGGGGTTGGAGTAGATTGGCCGATTCGCTATAAAGATATTGAACCGTGGTATGCCTACGTAGAAAAGCACGTCGGAATTAGTGGGGAAGCACTAGGGCTGCCGCATTTACCCGATAGTGTCTTTCTGAAACCAATGGAATTGAATTGTGTTGAAAAAAAGTTACAGTCGGCCATTGCCAAAAATTATGACAATCGCCTTTTGACTATTGGTCGGGTGGCGCACATTACGGAAGGGACAAAACCGGGTTCGGGAAGAGTGACTTGTCAATACAGAAATCGTTGTAAAAGAGGCTGTCCTTATGGGGCTTATTTTAGTTCCAATTCTTCCACTTTGCCCATGGCAGAAGCAACGGGCAATATGACCCTCCGACCCAATTCCATTGCCTTTGAAGTGATGTACGATAAGGATAAAAAGCGAGCAACGGGAGTTAGAATTGTGGATGCGAAAACCAAGGAAATCTTAGAGTTCAAATCAAAAATTGTCTTTTTGTGTGCGTCTTCTATGGCCTCCACCGCTATTTTAATGCAATCCAAATCTGATGCTTTTCCGAATGGTATGGGAAATGCGAGTGGCGAATTGGGGCATAATATTATGGACCATCAATTGGGCGCTGGAGCAAGTGCAAAAGTGGAAGGCTTCAAGGACAAATATTACACTGGGCGAAGACCAAACGGTTTTTACATCCCTAGATTCCGCAACATCTATCCTAAAAAAGATAAGGTAGATTTCATCCGAGGCTACGGCTATCAAGGGGGAGCAAGTCGGGGAGATTGGGGCTCGGTAATTGCAGAATATGCGTATGGCAAAGACCTTAAAAAAGCGATATTAGCACCGGGAAATTGGCGAATCCGAATGGGCGGATTTGGTGAAGTATTGCCGTATCACGAAAATAGAATGTTTTTGAACTATGATAAATTAGATAAATACGGCTTGCCGACCATCGTTTTTGATGCGGAATTTAAGGAGAACGAGCGATTGATGAAAAAAGATTGGAAAATCCAAGCACAAGAAATGCTGGAAAGTGCTGGATTCAAAGACATTAAACCCTATGACTCTAATGCACCCATCGGGAAAGGTATTCACGAAATGGGTACGGCAAGGATGGGACACGACCCCAAAACCTCTGTTCTAAATAAGTACAATCAGTTGCACGAAGTACCCAACGTTTACGTAACGGATGGGGCTTGTATGACTTCCGCAGCTAATCAAAATCCATCCTTGACGTATATGGCATTGACCGCAAGGGCGGCGAATCACGCGGTGGAAGAATTAAAGAAAATGAATTTGTAATTGTAGGGGGTTGTGTGAAAAGTCATTATCTCTAAAAAGCTAAATGTGCAATTAGTTGTATTGAAAGAGAATTGTCTGATGGTTTGATGGCTTGATGGTTGTATTACGAAGTGTTACGTTGACCATCAAGCCATCACAAAGAGTTCAACTAATTACATATTTTATTGATACCCTTTTTACACAACCTCGTACGTAAAAAATAGTTATGAAAAGAAGAAACGCTCTAAAAAATATCGGTTTATCTTTGGGGGCAATCACCATGTCCGCCACCGTAGCTAGTCTTTTGCAAAGCTGCCAAAAAGGAACGGCCCTAACTTGGCAACCGACTTTTTTCTCACCCGCAGAAGCGGATTTAGTAACCAAAACTTTGGAAGTCATCTTGCCTACTACATCGGACATTCCCGGCGCAACCGACCTAAATTTAGCGCAGTTTATTGATGGCTACCTCAATACGGTAGTTTCTGAAAAAGAAAAAATAGGTTTTAAAGCAGGCATCGAACAATATTTGACAACTACGCTACAAGCAACTGGCAAAACCGAAGCGGCAGATTTGAGCCTAGTCGATATTGATGGACGATTGGCTTACTACCTAAAAGCCAATCCCGACCAACAAAAGGCATGGAATCAGGAAGTATCGGCGGCGAAGCAAGAAAATGGTACAACTCCTTCCGATGATGCTGTCAATTTTAGTGTACTCAAATCGTTGAGGAGTAGAGGTATTTCCGCTTTTAAAATGACGGAGTATATTGGAGAAGAGGTGTTGGCTTATGCGCCCGTGCCAGGTGAGCAGAAGGGTTGTGTTGATTTGCAGGAGGCTACTGAGGGGAAGGCTTGGTCGTTGTAAACTAGTTGGAGTAACCATTTTCATCAATAAGGCCAGCACTAATCCCGTACTTATAGAGTGAGCCATCTAATATTTTTGGCTCTTAATACCCAACGGGGTGATGAATTGAACACTCTGAATTTTACACAAAAAAGTACTTTTGAAGCACGGAATTGCTACAAATTATAGCAAAAAACAGGTTTTACCTACAGAATTCTTGTTATCACCCCATTGGGTAT
>JBCCQK010000349.1:0-9126 GCA_039024375.1 Bacteroidota bacterium | reverse complement strand
TTTGAGTGCTGGAACGACTCTCCCATGATATACCACAAGCATTCTTCCACACACGACCCTAGTTATGAAAATTTTAATTGTCGAAGACGAAAAACCTGCTGCCAAACGGTTGACCAAAATGATCCAAAAAATACGCCCTCAATACGAGATTGTAGAAGTGCTAGATAGCGTCGAAAGCGCCGTAGAATGGTTGGAAACCTATCGAAAGCCCGATTTGATTTTCATGGATGTGCAGTTAGCGGACGGGGTGAGTTTCGAAATTTTTGTCCAAACGGACGTACATTCGCCCATTATCTTTACGACAGCCTACGATGAATATGCCCTACAAGCCTTTAAGGTCAATAGTGTCGATTACTTATTGAAACCTATCGACCCCGAAGCATTAGAAATTGCCCTGCAAAAATTTGACAAATACCACCAACAAAATGACCAAAACGTTGATAATTCGGCCATCCAACAACTGTTAGCAACGCTCACTAAAAAGGAATATAAGGAACGGTTTTTAGTCAAAATTGGCCAGCAATTGACCTACCTAAAAGTAGCCGAAATTGCTTATTTTTATTCGGAAGGCGGACTAATTTTTGCAAGCCAAGAAAACGGCAAACGCCACAATCTCGACTACACGCTCGACCAACTGGCCGACGTTCTCAATCCCGACGATTTTTTCCGCATTAATCGTAAAATCATCACCAACCTAAAATCTATTCGAAAAATTCACACTTATTTTAATAGCCGCTTGAAGTTGGAATTAGCGCCCACGACGAGTTTGGAGACTATTGTTAGTCGTGACCGTGTGAGCGATTTTAAGAGGTGGTTGGATAAGTAGGTTGTCGAGGTGAATGAGGCTTATCGGGTTTATAAGATGAATAAGGCTTATCGGGTTTATAAGGTGAATAAGGTTTATGAGGTTCGACCCGATGAACCTCATAAACCTAGTTAGCCTTACTAACCCTATTAGCCTTATTAGCCTCATTAACCCTATTAGCCTTATTAACCCTATTAACCCATGGTATCCCTACAACTTCTGCGAGAAGTCTTCCAAGAACTCCCCTACTTCCCTCGACACGCTTACAAAGTAGGCGCATCGAGAATCGTGAACGGTGTCGTACCGCACGAAAAATACACCTTCGGCCCCGAAAAAAATCAGTATTTGTGTTGGTTTGAACCAAATGTAGAGAGAGGTCGGCAAAAAGATAAAGTAATCATCTTCTACCACGGCGGCGCTTGGACCTTTGGCAAACCAGAAATCTTTAGCGACCGAGCGAAATTATTCGTCGATTTAGGCTACACGGTCGTCATGCCTGCTCACCGAAAATTACCGTTGAATGGTTACAAAGAAATAAGAGAGGATTTAATATTAACTTTGGCAAAAATTCGGGACCTCCGTCAAGCAAAGGAATTGGCTTCGACGTCGCTAATCGTTGGTGGAATGTCTTCGGGCGGAAATTTGGCGGCACTTTTGCTACTAGATAAGACGCTACATTCGGCAGCTAATTGGAAAAATATACCATTCATCGGTGGATTTTTCTGCGCTGCACCGCTTCATTTGGCGGAAATGACGGATTCGTTTTTGTTGACGCAATATGCGGGACCGCCCGATACGGCTACTTTTCAACAAGCAAGCCCCATCAACTATTTATCACCTAGCCAATATGGAAAATGGTTAGTCGTTCATGGTACTAAAGATGGATTAGTAAAGTATAAAAGCACCAAAAAATTTGTGGAAACTTGTCGAAAAAATACGGCGATTGACCTCGAATTTCATACTATTGTGAGTGGTTCTCATTTGCAGTCCGTTAGCTGGGCTTATGAAAACAACGCGGTTCGACGGCGGATTTTAGATTGGTTAGCGGCAGTAGATAATGAGGAATAGTAACGCTCATTTTCGGCAACAGTCCAATTAAATTTTTATCCATCGAACTTTCCTATTTCGATGGCGTTAATTGGTTGTGTCAAAATCCTCATTGATGGCCAAAAGCTCACGACTTAAATTTTTTAATTGACGCTTAGGAAATGGGACTGGATAAAGGCCCCTACTAAGAGCATCTACATTGACGCAAGCATCTATGTGGTCGAAAATAGCTACCCGTATCGAGACGAACTCTACAAAAAAAACGATGAATTTTCCACTCCTCAACGGTTCTGTGCAGTTAAGTATTGGTGAATCTATCGAAGACGTTGCCGAAGATTGGCAGAGCGTTCAACCTCCCCACGACGAGTTTTTGCAAATACCTTACTTCCGATTTATGGAAGCTCGACCACCAAGCGACATGCACTTTCGGTACCTCATTTTTTACAAAAATCATCGGCCGATTGGCTTAGCTTATTGTCAAATTTCTGAACTAAAGATTAGAGAAGCCCTCACCGACCCAACGCTTTCTGCTTTCCGTCAAAAAATTAACGATACCATTTTAAAGGCAGCTAATATGAACGCTATTTTCTGTGGCAATATTTTATTGACGGGCGAACACGGTAGTTATTTTGTAGCTGATATTTCTCAAAAAGATGAAAGTCTGTTACTCAAAGAAGGGATGGAGTGTTTAAAAAGTAATTGTAAAGATGCGGGCGAACATATTTCTTTGATTTTAATAAAAGATTTAGACGCTCCCCGAAAAACGACCTTACAACCCAATTTGGGAAAAGAATACCGAGAGTTTTCCATCCAGCCGAAAATGATATTGCCCATTCGTTCGGAATGGAACAACTTTGATGACTATTTGGCAGCAATGACTTCCAAATACAGGGTACGCGCCAAAAGAGCTTTCAAAAAAGGACAAGGCATTGAAAAAAGAGAATTAAACGTTGATTCTATTCGAGCCTTTTTACCTAAAATAGACGAACTATACAAGCAAATAGCAGAAGGGGCAGGGTTCAATGTCGTCACTTTAGACGGGAAATACTTTTTAAATTTTAAGCTACATTTTCCCAAGAAATTTCGACTTTACGGTTATTTTCTAAAAGGGGAAATGATTGCGTTCTACACCACTTTTCGCAATCACGAAGAACTCGAAGCGCACTTCCTAGGCTTTGCGGATGACATTAACCGTCAATACCAAGTCTATCTAAACATCTTATACGATTTAGTAAAAGAAGGTATTGAACTCAAAGTAGAACACATCAATTTTGCCCGAACGGCTTTGGAAATAAAGAGTTCCGTCGGAGCCGCTCCCGTCGATTTATTTTATTTAGGAAAACATACCAACCCTCTGAAAAACACCCTGTTCTCTCCTATTTTGGCCTACTTCAATCCCGCCGTAGAATGGATACAACGAAAACCTTTTAAAGAGTAAGTCTTTTTTAAACCTGCCACGCTGACGACCAAATTCCTGCCAAATTCTCAAATTCCTACCTTTTCTTTTGAAAAGATTAAAATTTGTAGATACCTTAAAGTCCTGTTGAAAAAGGGGCTTTTGGGAATACTACGACCTATATTCTAGGATTTTCGATAATATCTGTTAGTTTTGCCCTCAAAATTTAATTTATCGTAACCATTCAGCACCAATGAGTTTGATGGTAAAATAGGCAGAGTCTGCAAAAGCGTTTGTCAATACTGCGCTTACGAAAGAACTTTGTGTGCTCTATGAACTCCATACCTTTGTGGTAACAATGAATGCTGATTAATTATAACTTACCTTTCTGTTTATGAATAAGAAAATAGCTACTTTATTAATACTACTCTGTACGCCCGTGTGGATGTTTGCCCAAGGAGCAGATGTTACCCTATTGCTCACTGGAACTATCTGGGAGTCGATTGAAGGTGTTCTGGACGCCATTAACGCAGCCGTCTTTTTTACTGTTGACTTTCCCATCATTGGAGAGCGACCTTTTGTACTGATTTGGTTAGTGATTGGCGCACTTTTTTTCACGTCTTACAACGGATTTGTTAACATCTGGGGGTTCAAACACGCCTTGGACGTTGTTCGAGGAAAGTTTGACGACCCTGCACACCCAGGAGAAGTATCCCATTTTCAGGCTTTAGCGACTGCCTTATCGGGGACAGTGGGCGTAGGTAACATTGCGGGTGTTGCTTTGGCTATTTCCTTGGGAGGTGCCGGTGCCACTTTCTGGATTATTATCGTGGGTTTATTCGGCATGTCGTCCAAATTTGTGGAATGTACACTTGGTTTGAAGTATCGTAAGACATTACCCGATGGCTCCGTATCGGGTGGTCCCATGTACTATTTGAGCGAAGGTATCGCCAAGAAAGGCTTTGGGGGATTAGGAAAAGTATTAGCTGTATTCTTCGCCATTGCTTGTATCGGTGGGTCTTTCGGTGGTGGAAATATGGTACAAATTAATCAAGCTACTTCGCAATTGGTTACCGTAACGGGCGGAGAATCCAGCTTTTTCTTTGGTAACGAATGGATATTCGGAGCGATGATGGCCGTAGTTGTTGGTGTAGTTATTATTGGCGGTATCAAAAGTATTGCTAAGGTAACCGATAAGATTGTTCCTTTTATGGTAGGAATTTACGTCATTGGTGCTATCATTGTAATTGGTTACCACATTACCGATATACCTTGGGCTTTCGGCGAAATTATTCGGGGCGCTTTTTCTAAGCACGCTGCTTTCGGTGGCTTCGTTGGGGTTTTGATGATTGGGGTACAACGGGCAGCTTTTTCTAACGAAGCAGGAATTGGTTCAGCTTCTATTGCGCATTCGGCGGCTAAGACAGATGAGCCTATCAGCGAGGGGATTGTTGCGCTATTAGAGCCTTTCATTGATACGGTCGTCGTTTGTACGATGACAGCTTTGGTGATTATCATTACCCAAAATGCCCCCGACCAAGCCGTGGCATTGGCCAACGACGCCGAGAAAATTGCCTTGACTTCTCGGTCGTTCGCATCGGTGATTCCTTGGTTCCCTCCCGTTTTAGCGATGGCGGTTATTCTATTCGCTCTTTCCACAATGATTGCGTGGTCTTACTACGGTTTGAAAGCCTGGACGTACCTTTTTGGAGAAGGAAGCATGTCGGAAAATATTTACAAATTGATTTTCTGTATCATGGTTGTCGTTGGTTCGGCAACTAGTTCCAGTAGTGTATTTAACTTTGGCGATGCGATGATTTTTGCCATGTGTTTCCCCAATGTACTTGGACTGTATTTCTTAGCACCCGAGGTTAAAAAGGATTTGAAGGATTATTTTGCTCGGGTCAAGTCGGGAGCGATTAAGCGATATGATTAGCGTTTTGTATATTTTTTTAATAGGACTTGTCCACTGCGCACCGGCTTGAACTCGCCCGAATGCCTTTAGGCGGACGAGGTCAAACGGATTTCAAGATTTACAGGATTTAGCGAAAGATGCAATCCTGTAAATCTTACCATCTCCGATGAATGCGGAGTCGTATGACCTGTCTAATAGACTGTGCTAATTTTGTCGTAGCACTTAAAACCCGTTTTTTGCTATAAGCTTATAAAGATTTCGGACCTTAAGAGCACTTTTTATAAAATTTAAGGTATTTAGCTCATCGCTCCGTTGGGTATCAAGCGCCTAATTTTAAAAGATGGATAACCGAGCGGTTACAACGAAAACGCTACGTAACTATCTCCCGATTTTTGCCCAACCTTTCCACCACCACAAGCAATTACTATGTACTGCTTGCCGTCAATAGCGTAAACGGCGGGTGTTGCAAAACCAGCGGCGGGCAATTTTGTCTCGAATAACAAATCACCGTTCTGACTATCAAAAACCCGAAATTTTTCGTCGAGCGTACCTGCCATAAACACCAATCCACTAGCCGTAACAACGGGACCTCCGTAGCTTTCGCAGCCCGTTTCGGTCATACCTTGCTCCGCTAATTCGGGGTATTCTCCTAGAGTCACTTTCCAGCTTATTTCGCCCGTATTCAAATTGATGGCGTTCAGCGTTCCCCAAGGCGGGGTAATTGCTGGATAACCGTCTTGGTCCACAAATTTGTTATACCCTTCGAAGTAATACGGGTAGGGCCAAGCGCTTTTTCCTGCTTCTTTTGTATCCGTACTTTCTTTTTTTAATAAAAAACCAGCTAAGGCATCCACTTGAGTATCAGATAGAAAACCAAAGGAAGGCATAGCTCCTTTTCCATTTTTTAGGGTAATTTTAACCGCTTTAGCATCCAAACGCTGATTCAAATCGACTAAACTCGGTGCTGCACCGAACATGTCTCCTCCTTGCATATCCTTACCGTGGCAAGATAGGCAAAAAGCGTTGTACGTACTTTTTCCGAGCGATTGCCCAGCCACCGTTTCCGTTTTTTTCATCCGCAAAATCCACGGCATTTCGCTGGCATTGACAATTAGTTGACCCGACGATTCTTCAAAGGCGGCACCGCCCCATTCGCCACCACCGTCTAAACCTGGAAAAATAATGGACCCGGCTTCGGAAGGTGGCACAAAACTAGCACCCTCGTGCAAATTGGCAAACACTTTCTTGATTTCGGCGTGCGCTTCGGGCGTCCGTTGCGTCAAATCCTGTTCCGTAATTCGATTTCTAGAAAATGGCGGCGGTTTGACGGGAATTGGCTGCGTTGGCCACGCTTCTTCTCCCGCTAATTCGGAGGCAGCTACGGGTACTTCTTCGATGGGAAACAAAGGTTCACCCGTGTCTCGGTCGAATACAAAAACGTAAGACGATTTGGTAATTTGGGCAACTGCGTCCACCATTTTCCCCTTGTGCTTTACTCGTATCAAATTGGGCGGAGCGGGCAAATCTCTATCCCAAATATCGTGGTGTACGAACTGGTAGTGCCACTTTCTTTTGCCCGTATTGGCATCCAAAGCTAGTAGGCAATTGGCAAACAAATTCTCTCCAATGCGGTCTCCTCCGTAAAAGTCGAAAGAAGCCGAACCCGTTGGAACAAATACGGTTCCTCGCTCTTCGTCCAGCGAAAAACCCGCCCAAGCGTTGGCGCCGCCCGAATACTGCCAAGCGCCTTCGGGCCACGTTTCGTAGCCGTATTCCCCCGGCCAAGGAATGGTATGAAACAGCCATTCTTGTTCACCCGTTTTTACATTATAGGCCCGAATATGTCCAGGGACGGCCCCCGCACCACCCGATTCGGAGACTCGACAGCCCAAAATGAGTTTATCTTGATACACGATACCGGGCGTGTTAGAATTGATGAATAGACCTTCGACGTTGCGGTCGAGACCTTCGTGTAAATCAACCTTTCCCTGTTCACCAAAATCAGCAATGGGTTGTCCCGTTTGGGCATCCAGAGCATATAAAAAGGAACCCGCTGTTACTAGTAAGCGGTTTTCCCTACCGTCCGTCCAATGTGCTAATCCCCGATTATTACCCATCCCAAAGGCTTTGAAGGCTTGGTCGGCAAAAGGGTCGAAAGTCCAAAGGTTTTTACCTGTTTGGGCATCCAACGCAAAAAACTTTAATCGTGCGCTACTACCGTACAAAACTCCATCAATAATCAACGGGTTGCACTGAATTTGCGTCCGATTTTTTTCGGTATCGGCATCACCCGTCTGGTAGGTCCATGCGACTTTCAACTGCTGCACATTTTCTTTATTAATTTCCGTTAAGGGAGAAAATTGGCTAACATTTTTATCTCCCAAATAACTCGACCAGTTGACGTATTGCGGCGTATTATTTTGGCAATTGAGACAGAGTAGAACCATACCAAATAATATGGAGTAAGAAGCTAGTTTTCTTAGAAAAAGGGAAGTCATTGGATTTTCGTTTTTTGTCATGAACTACATAAATATACCCTTTTCCAAAAATTTCACCTACTAATTTTCTAAAAAGATGAAAAAAGTTACGGACAATAGACTTTTCGGAACGGTCTTGTCTCTGCCAAATTTTCCTTACTTTTGATGCCTATTTTATGATTATCCCTTAATTAACAAAACACTGAAACCACAAGTCTTTCTACCATGGATTTATTTCAATTAAGAGGAAAACTATCTAATTCCCAGCGGTTGCTGTTGGGAGCGATTGGTTTTGTGTTACTCATCCTATTTTGGTGGCTCTTAGCCGAACTCAAATCCGTGCAAAAACCGATTATTGAAGGGTATAATACGGAGTTGCCATCTTCCATCAATGCGGACAAGGCGACCCGAGCGTTGCGCGATTCGCTTATTTTGGCCGATTCCATTGCGTTTGCCAATGCGACCGAGTTCGAAAAAATTTATCCATCCATTCCGCCACCGCATCACGTAGTCCAGTCTTTTCCTTCTTTGATTAGCAAGGATGAATTAGTATCGAATACGTTGCAGTCGATTTGGCTAAACATTCGGGGCTACTTTTGGGCGATTCTAATTTCCATCGGTTTCGGTTTCTTGATTGGATTGATACCTCTATTTCGAGGATTATTTGCGGGACAAGTGGACGCTCTGCGGTTTTTACCGTTGACGGCTTTGGTTGGATTGTTTACTGCATGGTTTGGCATCGACGACGGGATGAAAATAGCCTTTTTAGCTTTTGGTATTATCATCTTCCTATTGCCCGTGGTGGTACAGCGCATTGACGAAGTGAAAGATGTCTATTTAAAAACGGTTTTTACCTTAGGCGCAACGGATTGGCAAACTATCAAAACAGTGTATATACCATCGGTCATGTCCCGATTGATGGATGACATTCGAGTCATTACGGCCATTTCTTGGACGTACATCATCATCGCCGAACTGCTCAATCGGCAGGGTGGCATTGGGTCTTTGGCTTACATTAAAGCACGTCAAGGACAGATGGAAAAAGTGTTTGCCATTCTGATTGTCATTGTTTTAATCGGCTTTCTACAAGACCGCTTGTTCCAGTTTATTGACCGAAAATTGTTTCCGCATAAATATCGAAAAACGTACGTGGCGGGCATCGTCGAATCGCAGTACGGCATCATGGTCATTTTGATTTTGGTCGCTTTGGGACTATTGCTAACCTCCCTTTTTGCGGGCTTAGCTAGTTCCATGAATTTATTGATGATTATCGCCATCGTAGCGGGTATCCTGATGATTTTTTACGGAGAGTTTCGATTGTTTCAAGCGAATAAGGAGTCGTGAATAATAGACTTTCTTCCACAAATTAGACGTTGGGGTTATGTAAAAAGGGTATAAATAATTTTTAGTAAAATGTGTAATTAACCAAATGGGTTGTGATGGTTTGATAGTCTGATGGCTTGATTGTTAATGTAACACTTTGTAA
>JBCCQK010000348.1:0-9128 GCA_039024375.1 Bacteroidota bacterium | reverse complement strand
ATACTGATTTTCCGAATAGTTTATTTGTAAAATATCGTCTTGTAAGCTAAAGCGTTCGGAACTTTGATACGTTTCGGCCCCCATGCGAAATTGACTAGCTAAGTATGCCCCAATGCCAAAAAAGCTAACGGCATTCAGTAGGTAAAAAACTAGTAAGCCCCCTTTCCATCGAACGTGGTAGTTGGTTCTAAAGACCAATCGACTTGCCAACAAAATAAGGGAAAGAATAGGGGCACCAATGAAGACCGCCAAGTTGAAGATGAGTACGCCACCCAGAAGGGCTTGGTTGGGAAAGAGGAACTGCAACAATGGAAAGCCTACAAAAAAGCTGATTATTGACGCTAGCCACAGAGCGACGAACGCAATAATCAGCGCGAATCCTACGATGAAAATAATCGGTTTGATGGCAACACTCAAAAATTCTATCGCCATCCGTATGCCTTTGCCAAAAAAGCTAATGCCTTCCTTTACGGATTGCTTGAATTCAGCCTTTTCGGTAAAACTTTTTTTTTTGCCCGAGCCGTCCCAATTTTCGGTCATCTCGGTAATCTTGTCTCCAAAGTTCGTCACCTCTTTTTCAATGATTTTAGCCATATTGGAAATATTAATGTCATCTCCTCGCATGGCCAGACGGTCGCTGGACGTTTTGGCTTCTTTTAGAATTGCCCAAAGAATAATATAAGCGGGGAATCCAACGCCTCCCGAAATGGTGAATAGTACAAATCCTAATCGTACCCAAAGTGGGTCGGCAATACCAAAATAGGCTGCAATACCCGAACAAACGCCTCCAATGACTTGGTCTTCGGGGTCTCGGAATAGCCGCTTTCCCGTTTTGTATTTTTTCTCCGACGAACTTCGTTTTTCTCTAGTACTAGTACTAAAAGGGGCTTCTTCGAATCGGTCATCAATGGGGTCCGCCCCAAATTCTTCGGGCGTTCCCATGATGACAATGGTCTCTTTGACCATTTTTAAAGTAACAATCGAGTGATTTCCTAGACTTTCCTGAAATAATTCGGCAATTCTAGTTTCTATGTCGGAAGTGATTTCTTCGTAGCCTTCGGAATCTTTAAAGTGGTTATGAATGGTTTCTAGGTAGCTAGACAAATGCTGATACGCATTATCGTCAATCGTAAAAGGATAGCCGCCTAAATTTATGTTGAATACTTTATTCATCGTTTTTAATTTGAATGGATAGATTGGTTTTCTCTGTTCGAAAAGTTAGACTTTACAGTTATTAATAAACCTCATTCTTTCTTGACTTTTGTCTTAGCCTTAGCTTTTTTCGCTACATGTAGCGTGGTGGCATTCACGGTAGCTACCAAATCGTTCCACGTTTCGAGTAAACTCTGAAGAAACTCTCCACCTTTTTGGGTGAGTTGATAATATTTTCTAGGCGGTCCCATTTCAGATTCTTGCCAGTTATAGGTCAGAATGCCATCGTTTTTTAGCCGAGTAAGCAACGGATACATGGTTCCTTGCTTCACAATTAGCTGCGAACTTTCCAATTGCTTGATGATATCTGATGGGTAGGCGTCCTTCTCGGCAATGATGGAGAGCACGCACAATTCTAATATTCCTTTCCTCATTTGTGCTTTTGTATTTTCGATTTTCATACGACAAATATAGGGTACAACTATAGTAGTATGCAATACATAGTACATAGAAATGCCTATTATTTTCTATTAACAGGTACTTTTAGTCGATAAAGTAGTAGATTTTTTATTTTGAATGGATATTTAAGTGGCGATAAGGAAGATAATAAAAACTTAGTTTTATTCTCGCTGGTTAACATCTTACGTCTCTAATCTCTATTCTCTAATCTCTGCTCGATATTCGAAGATTTTATCTTCGAATCGATATTTTCCAAGTCTTTGACTTGATTTTTAGAGACTGATATTTTTATAGTACCCCCCCTATGTTCCAAATAACCCATTTTGTTTTTCAGAAAAAGAAAACTAATTTTATAATCTACGCTCTACCTACAATACATCCTAACAAACCAGCATGTCGAAAATTTTCACTGCTTTCTTATTATGCTTCTCGGTTTATATCCAAGGCCAAGTACCCGCTACGCTTCGAGTAGAATTAGGTGTAGAAAATCAAAAAATCGTTGTCAAGGATGCACAGCTAATAACGGGATTAACCTACCCCAAAGGAGCTAAGAACACATTACTCGATTTGTTAAATGAAGGTTTCTCGACCTTGGATGCCTTAATGCGCGCCGATTCCACGCATTGGTGTACTGATGGGTTATGCTACTCGTTGGATGATTTTAAAGAGGATTACTTCGTTTTGACCGAAGGGGAAGGCACGACCGAAGATATTATTGGTAACTATTATGATAATTTGATTGATTGGGTGCCGCAGGAATTATTGGGTGACTTTATTTTTGATGTGCTGCAAAAAAATGTCCTCAATGGCACACCCCTTACCTTAACCAATAACGACTTTACGGAGGACGACTACGATGATTTGACATTTGCATTTCCCATTAAAGCGCCCATCAATCTCGACAGATTGACATTAATATGGCTAGACCGAGATACGCTGAATGATAAGCAGAAGGGACGAATATTGGGTACTTTGGATGGACAACTTTTTTTTCAACATCAAATTGAACAGCGCCTATCGGACTACTACGCCGCGTTAAATTTTCAGCCTACTTACCTTATTTCGCCCGAAACTATTCGAATTCTCCCTACTCGCATCAATCGTTTTTTGGTACAAACTTTAGATATAGAAGCCACCAATCGAATGGCTTACTTGCTTTTGCCCAGACAATTCTATAAACCCTTTTTTGAGGTTGAAAAGGATAGTATCCGCATAGCAACGGGAGGTGGCGACGCTATTTATCCGTTCAATTTACGCAAATACGTTGGCGGGCCAACCGACCAACTACCCATTTTACCGACGAACACGTTGGCACAGTATCAGACCCAATTGATGCAGCAAGGCTATACCATCAACTTAGGAGAACCGCCCAGTAATCTTTTACGAGGTATTCCGCTGGAAGAACAGTCGCTCTTTGTGGATGTTTTGGTGAAGCAATTAGAAGGCGATACCAGTTCGACGAATGTACCAACTGCCGTTCCAGAAGTAGCTAATCGGCCGTCCACGGTGAGAGAGGCGGCGCTAGACGAATCCGCAAGAGCAACTTCCAACGTCGGAAATCCGCAACAATTGACCACTTTTCAACGGAACTTTATCGGAGTCGGGGTGGATTTGAATCTAAACGACGAAACTCGTGCTAAGTTGGTGTATCAGCGATTGATGCGCAACGCCAGTCGATTATCTTTGGAATTGGCCTACGCCTTCAACGAACAGGGTTTTGACAACGGTGGACTGATTATTTCTGGCAATTATTTCAAAGACTTCCTATTTTTCAATGCAATCAAAAAGAGAATGTCCGTTTCCCTAACGGCGGGTTCACAGTTTACCGCCAATCGAGTGTTAACAGGTGTCCCTTTAAAAGAAAGAAGAAACGGTGCTAAGGCGAATGTAGAAATTGATTGGTATCGCAATCAAACGAATCAACTTTTTCAATCTTATCTACAAGCGAGCCAAGAAAATATTGAGCTATCCGCCGAGACCATTGACTTTGCGGCCACGGATATTTTTAGCCTCGATTGGGGGAATACTTTTTTTGTAAAAACGCCTTTCCGGTTACTGACGACCAGATTCCAAATAGATAGTAAACTAACTTTAGGATGGGCAACTATTGAGCAACAATCGGAATCGACATTTTATAAAAAGGGTAGTCTTACCGCTCGTTTGAATCAACAATTGGTTCGAGGAATGGCGCTCGATTTTACGGGATATGCGCAATTTGCCGACGAAGCAACGCCTTTTTTTGAGCAAATAGGCCACCAAGTGGCGACCAATCGAGGGTTCAAACAAGATGCGGTGATTGCTCGGAATTTATGGGGTGCAACAATCGAGTTTTGGACGCCCCTTCCTCGTTTCGGTGATAAATTGAGTCCCTTGAATGCCTACTTATTTAAGCACCTTCGTTTTTCTATTTTTAGTGATATTAGTCGCTACGGAAAATTGGTTTCTAAAGAAATGAGCGTAACGCTGTGGTCTCCCGGTGCGGGTCTCCGTCTCTTGATGGGCGTCGCACAGGTAAATTTTGATTGGGCAATTCGGCGAACGCCTGCTGACTTTCTGCAAAATGGTCATCAATTTTCGCTGAACTTAGTTTTAAATTCACCGTTTCAGTGATGATGTCTTCGACAAATGAATGATGAGTGATAAATGATGAATGATTTCAGTCAATGGTAAAGATTTTAGAAATCAGTTGAAATAGAGAAATGCGTAGAAATATTTCTATTGTATTTCAATTATTTCTATTTATTTCCGAAGAGCGAACGTCACTTTTTTTAGGCAGTTTCTAGTATAATCCTTACTTTTGATTTTCAAACAAGCCTACTGCTGGATGAAAGTTTTTCAATGCTTACTTATACTTCTTCTTCTAGGATTCTCTAATATTTTATTGGGAAATGATGCCTCTTCTTATGTCCAAGAAGAAAAAATACCCGTTGAAGTAAATAAAGCAGATTGGGAAAAGGTGGCGCAGGACTTGGAATACGGTGAAGGCGTATGGACGCCCAAGCCACAAAGAGAAAAAATGGACTTGGAGTGGTTAGGTGGCCTTCTGAAAGTGCTGGCGATTATTGGCGTTATCGTCTTGATTGTGCTACTCTTACGCTTCTTCGTGGGGGCACAAGGCATTCAGCAAGTAAAAAATAGAACGTTCGACCCCAACGAAAAAATCAACACCCACACCGTTGCGGATAACATCCACGAATACGATTTGCCCCAACTCATTCAGCAGGCCATCGCACAAAAAGACTTCTCTGCCGCCACTCGTTTGTACTATTTATTGGCCATTAAATCCTTATCGGAAAAGGGCTTGATTCAGTGGAAGAAGGATAAGACCAATCGAAAATATTTGCAGGAACTGTCCAATCAAACAACCAAGCAGCAATTCCGACAACTAACTACTATTTTTGAGAGAATATGGTACGGCGAAGTAGTGGTTGACGAAGCGGTTTTTGAACAAATTCAACCGCAATTTCAACAATTCGTTCAAAATTTTAATGGCGGAAATGAGTTACGAACGGATTGAGCTATTATTTCCCCCAGACCGTAAACCGTGTACCGTAAACCGAATAACTTTTGGAAATTTTCAAACAATCAAAAACTTGGATTACTTTAGGCATAGCGGCTTTGGCGCTGCTCGCTTTCTTTGTCTATCAGTACGGTGGATTCAAACAGTTTGATTGGAGTATGAGCTTGGACGACGAAAGCGAAGAGCCTTACGGTACGGTTGTCGTTAAGCAAGTTTTAGAAAATAGTATTGCGCAGGATTCTTTTCGAGTATTGGATAAGAAAATAAACAAAAGCCTTCCCGAATCACCCGAATTGCCCAGCAATTTTATTTTCATTGGACAAGCCTTATTACTAGACACAAACGATGTGGATAGGCTATTATATTTTGTGGAAAATGGCAATACGGCTTTTATTTCCAGTATGACCATTCCCGATTTGTTGATGGACGAGGTTTTCTTTAGTCCTTGTGACACGTTGTACTGGGAAGATTATCCCACCTATTACGACACGGCCGTTGTGACTAATTTTGTGCATCCCGACCTGCGGGCGGAAACGCCTTTTACGTTTCCTTACGTCGTTCGAAATAAAATACAAGATACGTATTGGGAGCAAATTGCTGGCCACGTTTTCTGCGGGGACTCGGGCTATCCAACAGTCATTTCACAAAGCCCCGATTCAGCTATCGTTGATATGATACGCTTGCCCTACGGCGACGGCGTATTTTATTTACAAACGTCACCAATAGCGTTTACAAATTTTTATTTGACCAAAGAACGGGGTCAAGCCTACGTAGAACGTGCCTTTTCCCATTTACAAGACGGCCCCATTTATTGGGATGATTTCAGCAATGTCCCCGCCGCCGTGGGAAGACGAAAAAATTGGGCGAATAATAATCCATTGGAACCCAAGCAAGGCCCCCTAGACTATGTGCTATCTCAACCGCCGCTAGCGTGGGCTTGGTATCTGCTGCTAACGTTGGGACTTTTGTACTTAATTTTCCGTGCCAAACGTCAGCAGAGAGTTATTCCCGTGTTGGAGAAAAGTCGGAATACGTCGTTGGAGTTTATTGCCACCATTGGTAGAATGCACTTTTCGGGGCAAAATCACCGTCGAATCGCCTTGCAACAAATGGACTTGCTACAATCTTTTATTCGGTCAAAATATCGACTGTCTTTCGAAAAAGGAGACGCAAACTTTGCCGAACAATTGAGCGATGCTTCGGAAATAGATAAACCGACAATTGAAAAGATGTTTTTATTATACACCAATATTAAAAGTTCTAATTTTACGTCGGATAAAACGCTGATAGAATTGCATAAATTGACCGATTATTTTTATAAAAATTGCCGGTAGTTATTCAGAACAGGGAGTCGAGATTAGAGAATAGAGACGTATAGTAATTACAAAAGTAGAACGGACAAAATTTTGCAACTTAAACTGAAATTGTAAAGCAATTTGTCAAATCTGCGCTTGAAAAAGAACTCCATGTACTCTATGAACTTTATACCTTTATGGTAAAAAAAAACGAGTGCTGAGTAGCTACAAAAGAAGTAAAAAAATCAACATGTCTTTAGAAAACGACGAACTAACGCCACAAGAAAATACGAATGACCCGATATCCAATCAGCCGTTGCCCGAAAGTAACGCCGAAGAATTGGTGAATCCCGCTATCACTAATATTCCTTTATCCACGTCCGTGGCCAATCAAGAAGCAACGTCCGATTGGCAGCAAAATCGGTTGGATTTAACCAAGGTGCAGCTATCTACCGAAATGGTCAAAAGCGAGTTGCAAAAGGTCATTATCGGGCAGGAAGATTTGATGGACCAATTGTTAATTGGTTTGTTTACGAGTGGACACGTTTTACTGGAAGGCGTACCGGGCATTGCTAAGACCCTAACGGCAAAGCTATTGGCGCAGACCTTAGAAACCAATTTTTCCCGTATCCAGTTTACGCCCGATTTGATGCCGACGGACGTAGTGGGGACGAACGTGTTCAATATGCAAAGTTCGGACTTTACGTTCAAAGCGGGACCTATTTTTTCCAACGTTGTCCTTATTGATGAAATCAATCGAGCGCCCGCTAAAACGCAAGCCGCCCTATTCGAAGTGATGGAAGAGTTCCAAGTCACCGTTGACGGCGAAACGCATCCGATGGGCTTTCCCTTTTTTGTGATTGCTACGCAAAATCCAATTGAGCAGGAAGGAACGTATAAATTACCCGAAGCGCAACTGGACCGCTTTTTATTTAAAATCACCTTGAACTACCCCAATTTGGCGGAAGAAAGAGCCATCTTAGGGCGGTTTCGTAAAGATTTTAAAAATCAGCAGCAGGAAAAAGTAAAAGCCGTGTTTACTCCCGAAGACATCAAAGAATGCCAATCGCTGATAGAACAAGTGCAAATTAAGGATGAGTTACTGGACTATATCGCTGCCATTATTCACAACACTAGAAATAACGGTGACTTATTTTTGGGGGCTTCCCCAAGGGCTTCGCTAGCCATTATGAAATCGGCCAAAGCGTACGCGGCTATGAATGGCAGAGATTTTGTGACCCCCGACGACATTCAGTACGTTGCTTACCCCGTGTTAAATCACAGAATTATCTTGACGCCCGAACGAGAAATGGAAGGCTACGATACGAAGGATGTGGTTGCTGATATTCTTCGGAAGATTGAAGTACCAAGGTAAAATTGGGTGAAATATAAAGAAGTCAAGATAAGATACGCCAAATTTCAAAAATTTGGCGTATCTATTAAGTCAATTTTGACCTCACAATTTAACCCGCATCAAGTAATCATCGCAAGTCATATACAACGTCTGATACTTGTCGTCAAACGCACAATTAGAAGTCGCTTCCCCCGTCAAGATTTTCCCCAATACTTTTCCGTTGGGCGCAAAGACCCAAACGCCGCCGGGACCCGTCGCCCAAATATTCCCTTTGGTATCTACTTTCAAACCATCTGGTAAGCCTTTCGCTTCTTTAGCCGCTTCGGTCGCATCGTAGAATAGCTGTTCCTCGGCCACGGAACCGTCTTCGTTTAAGGTAAAAGCCATCCAAATGGCCTTTTTGGGGTCGGAACTAGCGATGTATAAAGTGGTTTCGTCGGGCGACAAACCAATACCGTTCGGGCGAGTAATTTTATCCGAAATCAAGGTCAATTGTCCATCTTGGCTGTAGCGATAGACCCCTTGAAAGTCAATTTCTTTAGTAGGGTCCTGCATTTGCTTTTCCAATCCGTAGGGCGGGTCGGTGAAGTATAAATTACCTTGACTATCGTAAACAGCGTCGTTGGGGCTATTGAATCTTTTGCCTTCGTATTGGGCAACGATGGTTTCGAATGTTGGTTGGGGTGCATCCAACGGAGCGGTCATTCGGGCCATTCTGCGGTCACCGTGTTGGCACAGAACCAGCCGCCCGTCTTTATCCAAAATCAAGCCATTGGAGCCTCCTTCACCGCCTCGTTCTATTGCTCCCGTATATCCAGATGGCGATAAATACAGTTCTGTTCCCTTTTCCTCCGACCATTTCATAATTCGATTGGGTGGAATATCGGAGAATAGTAAGTATTGCCCTTCGCTTATCCATAGAGGGCCTTCTGACCAAGTGAATCCATCCGCTAATACTTCGATAGTTGCATCTTCGGCAATTAATTCGTTGATGGCGGGGTCCATTCTTTCAATGGAACCCGTTGTTTGGTAAGTTTGCTTAGTTGGTTTTTCCGTTGCCATAGCCGACGTATTGTTATTAGGGGTGCTGTTTTGACAAGCTACTAGTCCTAAACAGAAGAGGGAAAAAAGTAAGTTTTTCATGATGAAGTTTTGATACGATAGATTCGTAAATGTACGCATCTAAGCTTACCATTCAAAATTTACCATTATGCGTTTATGAGGTTTTCTTTTTGACGCTGACGGGCGCTGTTTTAATTTATGATTTTTTATGTTTTCTGCTCTATCGTGTTCCATTAATGTTTATTCTGAAATTTTTCGCAAGGAAAGTGGTTCCAGCACTCGAAGT
>JBCCQK010000347.1:0-9174 GCA_039024375.1 Bacteroidota bacterium | reverse complement strand
TTCTTTGCTAACTAAAAGTTACAGCGTTTCTAAAACGCCTAAACTTTCTAAAAGTTAATGATTTAGAATAGAGAAAAGAGAGCAGAGAAAAGAGAGGTCTGACATCGGCCTACAAGTGAAAGATAAATTTTCGCTCTTTGATAATTTTTTCATTCCATGAAATCACGCACAGGCGTGTCCGTATGGAAAGTGATTAAACTTGAATAACTTCGTATGAGATGCGGAGAATTTGAGCGTCTCCGAAGCCTACAACCCCAGAGGAGTTGAACTTTCGTAATGTGTCAAAGAACCCGAAATGTGTAATCAAGTAATTCTAGTTGATTGTTATGTGTTAGCGTAATATACTGCAAAATAACAATTTAACAATAAAGCAATAAAACAATTATCCCTAAGATACTTAACAGTTACACAGATAATTTTTTACATATAGAGACTTTTTACACAACCCCATTTCTTTTTTCTGTTCTCAATAAGAGCAAAAAACTAATAAACTTTAAATAAATGAGTGCGAATAAATACGATTTGGGCCTAATCGGTTTGGGAACAATGGGTAAAAACCTATTGATGAACATGGCGGATAATGGATTTGACGTAGCGGGTTACGACAAAGATACCACTAAAGTGGATTCTTTAAAAGACGCCGAAGGCGACATCTACGGAGCAAAGACCATTGAGGAATTTGTGGAAGTTTTAGAAAAACCTCGAAGGGTGTTTTTACTCGTCCCTGCGGGCAAAATTGTCGATTACGTTGTCGCCGATTTATTACCTCATTTGGACAAGGGAGACATTATTATTGATGGCGGTAACTCTTACTTTAAAGACACGATGCGCCGTCAACAAGAATTGACCCCCAAAGGGATTCATTTTCTGGGCATCGGTGTATCAGGTGGGGCAGAAGGCGCTAGGCGAGGCCCCAGTATGATGCCGGGCGGTAATCGAACGGCTTACAATAAAGTGAAACCCATCATGGAAGCTGTGGCGGCAAAAATTGGAAAGCAGCCTTGTGTGACGTATCTCGGTGAGGGCGCCGTTGGTCATTTTGTCAAAATGGTGCACAACGGTATCGAATACGGGTTGATGCAGTTGTTGGCGGAAGCCTACGATGTGATGAAACGGGGATTGGGAATGTCCAATGCGGATATTCAAGCAGCTTTTGAAGATTGGAATAACAAAGAACTGCGTTCTTTTTTGGTAGAAATTACCGCTGAAATTTTTAAAGCGAAAGACGATTTGGGCGACGGCGATTTGGTGGACCAAATCATGGATAAAGGGAAACAAAAAGGAACGGGTAAATGGACTTCGCAAGAAGCCTTAGATTTAGGCGTGGCGATTCCGACGATTGATTTGGCTGTGATTGCTCGTATTGTTTCCGCTTTGAAAACGGAAAGAGTGGCGGCCTCTGAAGTGTTAGAGGGCCCCGATGGAAATATCAAAAAAGACCAAAAGACGTTTGTGCGAAGGTTAAAAAATGCGACGTTGTTTTCTTTTATCGTCTCTTACGCACAAGGCATGGCCATGTTGAAAGATGCGTCCGACGAATACGGCTTCAATCTAGATTTGGAAGGCGTAGCTCGAATTTGGCGAGGTGGCTGTATCATTCGAGCCAAGTTATTGGAAGACTTCCGCAGAGCATACAAGAAACAACCCGACTTGGCTAATTTGCTAATGGACGAACGCATCGCCAAAGTGGTGAATAAAACGCAGAAAGACACTCGAACGGTCATTGGTGAAGCCGTAAAGATAGGAATCCCCGTACCGTGTTTGATGGGTAGTTTGGCCTACTTCGACAGCTACCGAAATGCTCGCTTGCCGATGAATTTGGTGCAAGCCCAACGGGACTTCTTTGGGTCGCACACCTTTGAACGATTAGACCGAAAAGGCGTTTTTCATTATGAGTGGTAAAAAGAAATCAAAAAGTAATAGTGACTATTCAGAACCGAGACCAGCCCGACTGCGTCATGCGGGCGGGGTAGGGAATAGGGAGTAGAGACTTAGGAAAATGTAAAATTTAACCCTGATGAAAAATCGGGACAAAACTTAAAAGTACCGACAATTAGAAAGTTGAAGTTTTGAAAATGTAAATTTATTTTCTCCGCTCCTTAGAATGTTGACGAATGAGCATAAAATCGAAGTTTTTGTCGAATTCTCCGAAATTTACGTCCCTGTTCTCTCAATGAAATGGTCTCTTTTCTCTATTCCGAACATAAATAAAAAGACATGAATAACATCCTAACTCCAGACCCAACGATTATTTTTATTTTTGGGGGTAGTGGCGATTTGACCAATCGGAAATTGATTCCTGCTTTGTACAATTTATACTTGGACAAATACATGCCCGAAAAATTCTCCATTGTGGGGTTAGGCCGAACGAAATACACCGATAAGCAATATCGAGCGAAAGTCTTCGAAGGCATTCAAGAATTTTCTCGCCAAGAAGGTACTAAAGAAGATTGGGACACCTTTTCCAAATCCATTGTGTATCAAGTGAGCGATGTGTTCAACGATAAGAGCTACCAAGCGATGGGAAAACACATCAAAGAAACGGAAAAAGCGTGGGGTGTTCGCCCTAATGTAATTTTCAATTTGGCCATAGCACCTTCTCTGATGGACGACGTAGTGACTCGCTTGGGAAAATCGGGTATTTGTACCGACCCCGAATGCACTCGTTTGGTAATTGAAAAGCCTTTCGGGCACGACTTGGAAAGTGCCCGTTCGTTGAATAAATTATTGACTACCTATTTTGACGAAAGTCAGATTTACCGCATCGACCACTATTTGGGCAAAGATGCGGTTCAGAACATTCTCGTCTTTCGATTTGCTAACTTACTCTTCGAACCCATTTGGAATCATAATTTTATCGAACACGTCCAAATTACCGTCTCCGAAAGTATCGGCGTCGGCGACCGAGGGGGGTACTACGACAAATCGGGTGCTTTGCGGGATATGATACAAAATCACGTTTTGCAGTTGCTTTGTTTCGTAGCAATGGAGCCTCCCGTTTCGTTCAAAGCCGATGAAATTCGGAACCGAAAAGTGGACGTTCTACGAGCTATTCGGCGGATTCCCGAAGACCAAGTGAGTGACTTTGCCGTTCGGGGCCAATACGGCGAAGGTTGGTCCAAAGGCGAAGCGGCTAAGTCTTACCGAGAAGAGGTAGGTAAGAACTCCAAGTCTAGCACCGAAACGTTCGCCGCCGTCAAATTCTACATTGACAACTGGCGATGGACGGGCGTTCCTTTCTACGTGCGTTCGGGTAAGCGGATGCCTAAGAAGACGTCTATCGTTACCATCCAATTCAAAAATGCGCCGCACCAAGTCTTTCCAGAAAAAACGGCCAGTACGGTTCGACCGAATCGGATTACCATTGCCATCAGTCCTGATACAGGCATCAAAATGCGCTTTCAAGCCAAACGCCCAGGGTTAGATATGATGCTAAACCCCGTTGATATGAAATTCAACTACAGCGAGACCTACGCAGATGCGCAACCTGAGGCCTACGAGACGCTCCTGCACGACGTGATGACCGCCGATGCAACGCTATTTATGCGTTCGGACGAAGTGGAGGAGGCATGGGCCTTGTTGATGCCCATTTTGAACGTCTGGGGGAAAAATCCAGCGTACTATTTTCCTAATTATGATGCGGGGTCAGAGGGACCACAAACGGCTGCCCGACTAATTGCTAAAGATGGCTATCATTGGTTTACCTACCGACAACTTTGATGGTAGTGACTTGGTAAATAACAAATCAATTGGCAAAACAAATAGGGGAAGCTTTAAGCTGTATTTCGTAGGCGATAGGGGACAGGAATGGCAAAAAAATTACTTATTCCACTACTATTGTACTTATTTTTATAGTATGTTTGCGATGATGGGGTAGTAGTAAATCGACGCATAACTTTGCAAATCTATCCAACTTACCCAAAAAACGCTCTTCTTACTCTATTTTACATATTTTAAAAGCTACGATTTGATTTGTCGGTATCAACTGGCGCCAAAAACAAACTAAATAATTAATGTCAACTGAACCAATTATTAAAATTCACAAAAAGCGAGCGGATTTATATCGTGCTGCGGCCGACCATTTTGTAGAAAAAGCACAGGCTGCTATCAAAAAGAAGGAAAAATTTACGGTTTGTCTTTCTGGTGGTAAAACCCCCCAACCGCTATATGAATTATTGGCTACTCCCGAATACGCTGAACAGGTCAATTGGAAAAAGTGCCATATCTTCTTTGGTGATGAACGCTGCGTCCCACCTACCCACGACGATAGCAACTACGGCATGGTGTACGATTTATTGCTAAGAAAAGTAAAAGTTCCTAAGTCGCACGTCTATAAAATGGACGGTTCTAAGACGCCTAGACAAGCAGCACAAGCCTACACTCAAGTTTTCCAAGAATTTTTTGGGGCAACGAAGCCTTTTTTCGATTTGGCGTTTTTGGGAATGGGAACGGATGGCCATATTGCCTCCATGTTTCCGGGGACAGATGCTGTCAAAATGGTTAGAAAGCGGGTTCGAGAGGTCAAAATGGGTAAAAATCAACCTTGGCGAATCACGGTTACTAGTTCCGTTTTTAATCGGACGAAATCGGTGGTGGTGTTAGTATCGGGAAAAAAGAAGGCCGCAACGTTGAAAGAAGTGCTGGAAGGAGAGTACAATCCCGAGTTACTTCCTGCTCAAACTTTACGCAACGCAATTGGAGAAGTAAGTTGGTTCTTGGACGAAGGAGCAGCTAGTTTGTTAGATAAATGAAGGATTAGTGACTAGTAACTGGTAACTAGTGACTAGCAATTAGTAACGAGCAACTAGTATCTAGTTACATTAGAACTTGATAGCGTAACGTAAACTTGGCAATGTAGGTAAGCTAAAAAATTCCTTTGTTTCTCGTTCGTTGGAACTATCTGTATTTTCGACGATAACGGCAAATAGTGGATTTCGGTGGTTGTAAACATTAGAAATACCGACGGATAAATAATGATTTACTTTTGGGCGCTCCCAGTGAAAGTTAAAATTTAAGTTCAATTGGTGGATAGGCGGTAGGCGAAAAGTATTCAACGCAATGTCATCAGGTACTACACTAAATTCGAAAACGTCCTCGGCAACCTGTACAATTTTGGGCGTAGTAAACTGTCCTGAACCAATCATCCAAGTTGCAAAGAGGCTGAAAATCGGACCAAATTGCTGCTGCAGGCCTAATTTCAATTCGTGTTCTCGATTAAATTGATAGGGAAAACGTTGGTCATTACTCAAGCCAGCAAATTGGCGTTCGGCTTTTGACCAAGCATAGTTTAAATAGCCTTGCGTTTTTCCTTTAGTCTTTTTTAAAGAGGTCTCAATTCCATAATTCCAACCTTGTCCTGAGGTGATTTGGTTTTCCCAGTTAAAATTTTGACTAGCATCCGTGAGGATTTGATTCAAATCGGAATCGTAAGTAATTAAGTGGTTCAGTTTTTTGTAATAGATTTCCGAGCCAAAAGAAAAATGAGCAGGCAGCGACCATTGAGTTCCCACTAAAAATTGGTGCGCCGTTTGGGGCGGAGCCGTTTGTGTCGAAGGCACCCACAAGTCGAAAGGCATACTAAAGCCAATGGGACTCAAAACGTGCAGAAACTGCCCCATTTTGTTGTAGCCTGCGTAGATATTTCCCTTTTCTTCCCAATTGTACTGTACGGAAAGTCTAGGTTGAAAAGACATCCAAGCGGCATTATTACTCACAAAAACGGCATTATGGAAACCTAGTTGTGCGCTTAACCTTGGTGTGAATTGAATATTATCTTCTAAGTAAAAATTAAGTTCCGTTGCGAAATAGCGTTGTTCGTCCGTGTTCGGCATCTGTAGTAAACCGTCTTGGAAGTTGTATTCCAAAAGACTCGGCGATTCAGATTCGAAGTAGTTGATGGTTGGATTAAATGCCCTCAATAACAGTCCGCCTCCAAACTTTAAATAATGGCTGCTACTAGGTAGATAGTCAAAATCTAGTTTGAGTCCTGCGTCGTTGATATTAGAATCAAAATTGTATTGTTCAATTCGGGTGAAGTTTTCGGTTGGTGTTTGGCCACTTTGCACCGTTGTATTCAAAAGCTGAAAGCTAAAATGACTATACGTTGCCGTTAAATTGGAAAAGAGTTGATTGTTCCAAGTCCGATTCCAACGGGCCGACAGGATGGTATTGCCCCAATTGATTCGAACAAAATCGTTCGCTAAAGAAATATTAGAGGGCAAGGAATCAATTGGAAATATGGGGGATGGATTTTCGCCTTTGGCAAAAGAGTTGGTAACTCTTAAGTCGTCGCCTCCTTTGTAAAAGCTAACGTAGATTTTACTTTTTTCGGAAAGGGTATGGTTAATCTTGGCGTGAATATCATAGAAATAGTAGCCCAATCTACTACGAGTTGCAGGGTCAAATTCTTCGGCAGGTATTTCCCCAAATAGAGGGTCTAGATGAGTACGTCGTCCCGATAAGATAAACGAAGTAGAATCTTGGCGAATGGGACCTTCTACAAAAACACTCGTAGCAACGAGGCTCGCACTTGCCCCGTAATGAAACGCTTTGTCGTTACCTTCTTTGGTTTGAATATCCATGACAGAGGAAAGACGACCACCGTATTTTGCGGGAAATTTACCTTTGTACAGTTGGGCGCTTTTGACCATATTTTCATTGAAAATCGAAAATAAGCCTAAGGAGTGGGAGATACTATAAACGGGAACGCCATCCAGTAGTACCAAATTCTGCCCCGTCTCGCCCCCTCGAACGTGTGTTCCACCCAAGCTGCCCGAACCCGACTGAACGCCCGGAAGCGACTGAAAAAAGCGAATCAAATCGGGTTCCCCACCTACGGTTGGCATTTGTTTGAGCGTACCATCCGCATAATTAGGGGCCTCTACCATGGATAATCCAGTACTCAAATAATAGCGTTGGTCGGTCACAATCACTTCGGCCAAGGTAATGGCTGCTTTTAACGGCACGTTAAACTGTAGGTTTTTTCGGATATTGATACGAAATTTTTTAGACTGAAAACCTAGGTAAGCATATTGCAAGTGGGCTTTGCCACGGGGAATGGACAAGCTGTAAAAACCGAATTCGTTGGTTATCGTCCCCTTCCCCGACAATTGGTCATAGACGGTGGCGGCTACTAATCTTTCCCCCGACAAACTATCTTCTAAAAAACCACTGATGGTAAAAATGGGCGGCGGTTTTTGGTATAAAACGAGTCGTCTATCTACAAATTTAAAGCCTACTTCCGTATTTTGTAAACAACGTTCGAGGAGAAAAGTAACGTTACGATTGCGTTCTTGGAAAGTGATGCGCTCGGTATTTTCTAACCATCGGCTATCAAAAGAAATGGTTAAATCCGCTTTTTCGCAAAGAGATAACAGCGCCTCCGACACCGTTAGGTTGTCCACCGAAAAATCTATTCTTTCTGTCAAAGGCGACTGTGCTAGTCCAATAAAGGATAGCATAATGCTGACAGATGAAAGTAAGATTTTCTTCATAGCGTTTAACCATTTCGGTTAAAGTAGTGACTCGTAATTAGTTGACTAGTGACTAGTTATAAATGCCCCAGAGGAAAATTCCTTTAGTTTCGAACGCTTTCGGAATTTCTCCTTCTTCGGCTAAAAAATGAGGTTCTTTGACAATTTTTGCACTTGAGTAACAAAAGTAAATTCGTAGCTTAGACATTCCTGTCTGAGAATCAACTGTCTGTGGTCTCAGACAGGAATGTCTAAGCTACGTTTTGCAAAAATTGCCAAAGAACCAAAAATGAATTCTGAAAGACTTCGGCACGAAAGACGCTCCCTCTCCTTCCTATTTCTTTTTGTTCTAATACGGACTTTGGGAACACAGCTTGCCCGTACAGGGAATTAGAAGTTGATTTTCGCCTCTACTTGAAAATACTGCCTACTGCCACTGCCTACTGCCACTGCCTTTTTATCACTCAACTACTAGCAACTTCCCCCTTTCAACTCAAAAGTAGTATTACCGACGATTTTAAGTTTCATAGCAAAGGAATCAGCAATAGCTTTTAAGATTTGTTCAATACCGTCATCGGTTCGAAAGCGACCCGAAACTCGACAATTGGTCAACGCCGTATTAGTGACGGTTATTTTGACGTCAAATTGCTTTGACAAATCGGCAATAGCCTCTTCTATGGGGATGCCGTCAAAAATAATTCTATCGCTATACCAAGCCAAGTCATTCTGATTGAGCGTACTGGCTCTAATAACTTGATTGGTACTTTTATTGAATATGCCTTTTTGGTTAGCTGTTAGGTCAACTTTCTGGCCCCCCGTCGTATTCTCTAAACGTACTTTTCCCGATTTGACGATAACTGTTGTTTCCTGCTCTGCGGCTTTGGCCCGAACGTTGAAAGAAGTCCCCAAAACGGTTACCTTAGCCTTTGCCGTTTTAATAATAAAAGGTTGTTGTGGATTTTTGGTGACATCGAAAAAAGCCTCTCCGATTAACTCGACTGTTCGACTGTCTCCGTCAAATGCTGCTGGGTAACGCAATTGACTGTTTTGATTTAAGCGCACCGTCGTACCATCTGCTAAGGTAACGTCTCGTTCCTCTTGGAAAGCCGTTTCAACCGCTAATTCCTCTACCGCTACTCCATTCACACCGCTCGAAAACCAAAATCCAATGGCTAGAGCAATCACCGCCGCCGAAGCCCATGCTAGCCATCGACGGTTGGATTTTTTGGAAGACATCGCTACCATTTTTCCGACGGGCTTGTGGGCCACCCGTAGATTGTCTTTTGTCGCGACGGCAAGGGATTCTTCCGTTCGAATGCGTTGCATCAACTGTTGGAAATCAGACTCTATATCAACGGAAACAGCCTCTTTGGGCTGGTACCGCTTACTTAACTGCCAATCCTTTTCCATTTGGAGTGCTTCCGCTTCATTTGCTGCATCTTGACTCACCCAAACGTCTAACATAGACTGTTCTTCCAAAGAAATTTCTCCTTTGAATTTTTTAAAAAGTAGCGAAATGAAATTATTTCTGTTCATTTTTTCCAAATACCTATGTGTAGTGACTAGTGGTTCAAGTCATAAATCCTTGACAGGTTAAATCGGCGCCTTTTTCCGTTATACTGCGTTATTTTTTTCTCAAAGAGCTACGGCTATTCTCAAAAAAAAATGCCTTGTCTAATGAAAAAATACACTCGATTAAACT
>JBCCQK010000346.1:0-9196 GCA_039024375.1 Bacteroidota bacterium | reverse complement strand
GCAGTAAATCCCCTTCTTTTCATAGAATTATGAAGGGTTTTCTGTTATATTTGCGCCGTAAAAATCAAAGGACGCCCCTAAGTTCAAAAAGTCACGAGTCCAGATACCCATTAACCCACTACTAACTTATTTTATTAAATATTCCTTAATCTTTAACAAAAACGGGTTTTTGCTGCATTTTGCCCCTAATTTTGGGGTACGTGATGAGCGAGCAATGCGAATAAAAACCGCTCAGACAGTTTAGATTAAATCAAAAAAGAGTCATGAAGAAAATATTTTTTACCTTGCTATTTTCCGTGTTTGCCTTAAGTGCTTTCGCCCAAAAAGTAGGACACGTCAACACGGGTATTTTGTTGGAAGGTATGCCAGCCGTAAAAGCGGCAGATAGTCAGCTAGAAGCCTTACAAAAGCAACTAATGGCCAAAGGAGAAGAAATGGTCAAATCTTTTCAAGCCGAATACCAAGCCGTCGTTGCCGAGGTAAATGCGGGCAATATGAATAGAGTACAACAAGAAGAAAAGCAGAAAGCCTTACAGCAAAAACAACAAGAAATTCAGCAATATGAGCAAAAGATTCAGATGGACGTTTTGAAGAAACGGGAAGAACTATTAAAACCGATTTTGGATAAAGTTGATAAAGCCATTCAAGAAGTAGGAAAAGAAAGTGGATTTCTCTTCATTTTTGATACCGCTATTCCAAATGTCATTCTTTTCGCAGATGAGCCGTTAGACGTGACGGACAAAGTAAAAGCAAAGTTGGGAATCTAAGATAGTAGGCTGTTTTTAGTAGCAGTAAGCAGGCTGATACGCAACCATTAAAGACACAAAAAAAGGAGGTGCAGCAACTGCATCTCCTTTTTTTGTGTCTTTTATCTAATTCCGTATCTGATAATTAGTTTCATTTTTATCTTAACTGTCTATAATTCTTTTCGCAATCTAGCCACAGGAATATTTAACTGCTCTCGATATTTAGCCACCGTTCTTCGGGCAATATTATACCCTTTCTCGCGCAGCATATTTTTCAGCTTTTCATCCGAAAGTGGCTTCCGCTTATTTTCATTATTAATAATATCAGTCAATATCTTCTTAACTTCCAAGGTAGATACCTCTTCTCCATTTTTGGTCATCAGCGATTCGGAGAAAAAATCTTTTAATCGCTTCGTTCCAAATTCGGTTTGTACAAACTTACTGTTAGCAACCCTAGAAACAGTCGAAATATCTAAGCCCGTAATTTCCGCAATGTCTTTTAAAATCATCGGACGCAAGGTCTTCTGGTCGCCCGACAAAAAGAAATCGTACTGATACTGTAGAATTGCGTACATCGTTCGGTACATCGTCTGCTGCCGCTGCCGAATCGCATCAATAAACCATTTAGCGGAGTCAATCTTTTGCTTAATGAACATAACGGCCTCCTTCTCTTGACGATTAGACCGCTTGGCTTTGCTACTGTCTTTGTAGGACTTGAGCATGTCTTTATATTGGTCGTTGATTCTCAGGTCAGGGGCATTTCGGGAATTCAACGTCAAATCTAACTCTCCGTCCCGATTAACGATAATAAAATCGGGTACGATATAATGGAGATTTTTTCGATTGCCACCGCCGTCGTGTCCGCTGGCAGGTTTAGGATTGAGTTTTAAAATTTCATCAATCGCATATTTCAACTCTTCGTCGTTAACGCCCAACTGTCTTTTTAACTTGATGTAGTGTTTCTTAGAAAACTGGTCGAAGTAACTACTGATGATTTTCAGACCGTGCGAAATGGCCCGCTTTTCCGTTGTTGACAAGTTGTCTTGCTCCAACTTATGTTCCAGTTGCAATTTTAGACACTCTTGCAAATCTCTAGCACCCGTTCCCGGAGGGTCAAATTTTTGAATTTTCGCCAACAAAAAATTGATTTCTTCTTCCGAGGTGGTAATGTTTTGCGAAAACATCAAATCATCGATAATGGCAATGGGTTCTCTTCGGAGGTAGCCGTCGTCGTCAATACTCCCAATAATTTGTTCCGCAATTTTATACGCCCTTTCGTCTTCTAGATTCAATAGGCCTAATTGTCGTTCTAAGTACTCGTGAAAAGAACTCTCTACGGCAATCGGAATGGATTTATCCTCTTCTTCGATGCTGTAATTATCCGAACGTAATTTGTAAGAAGACGGGTCGTCTTCGATATATTCTGTCAAGTAGTCGTCTAATTCAAATTCGTCATCTTTTGTAATTTCGGGTTCTGGTTCAGCATCGGCTTCTTTGGGTTCACTACTGCCGTAGTTATCCTCCACCTGTTCACCAACATCCACAATTTCTTCTTGGTCTTCGGACTCTTCCAAAGCAGGATTGGCTTCTAATTCTTCCTTAATTCGTTGGTCTAAAGTAGCGGTCGGAATCTGCAACAGTTTCATTAATTGAATCTGTTGAGGAGACAGCTTTTGGAGCAGCTTGTGACTTAAACTTTGTTTTAATAATGGATTTGCCATGTTTGTTGCAGTATCTTTTAAGTTTTGTGCCGTTTATCTTTATCTCAAAAAAAGGGGAAATCTATAGAACTATTAGCCGGGTTACAGTCGCAGAGGTAGGCGGTCTAATTTGGAAAGACGTAGAAATATTTAGTATTGACGAAAAAATAAGTTAGTCTTTTAGATTTTTAATTGAATCTTTTTTCTATAGGTTTTCAGCCCATTGAAAAAAGAATCCATTTAAAAATCGACCAACTTATTTTTTCGTTGTTTCTTAATTTAGAAGAAAATTCTCCTGACCACACTAATCTCTTGCAATATAAGGGTATTTTCAACAATATATCCAGTTATAGAGCGACTTTTTTATCAAAAACCTTGCCAAAAAAATATAAAACGTTCTTTATCAAGCTATTGTTTAGAAAAATTCTTTTTTTAACAACCAAAAAGAACATCAACAATCGCTGAATTTAGGCGACCTGTTCTTACGGGACTAATCTATTAGTGTTTTGTAAATATTTAATTAACTAAAAATAATTGAGATATAAAACGGAAAATTTAAAGCGGTGAGGAAATAGAGTATGAGTAAGAAAAATCAAATTTTGCTAAAATCCTCCAAAAGCATCTACGTTATTTTTGCTGTAAGGAATTTCTAGCGCATCGAGTGGCGCATTTTTGACCCGAATGGTAAAATAATAGGTGCCTCTTTGGGGTTGCCAAGCAAAAAAGGCCTCCCAACAATGGAGGTTACGGGTGATGCGCAAATCGGGGTAGGTGGTTCGGCTATTTTTAAAATCGTACCCTATATTACCGACGCCAACGCCCCAATTAGGAGTTAGCTGTATTTGCTGAATGGTAACGTTGAGGGAATGGGTACGAACTTCCCACTGAGTCTGTTGATTATTATCTTTGGCGGCGTTAAAAACAAAAGAGTGATTCAAGTTGAAGCCTTCCAAAAACTTTAAAAATCCGTCTTGGGGTTGTGGCTGCGTGGTGCCCCCCGAACGACTGCCTCTCGACGGCTGAGTCGTACTCTGACCACTACTTTTAGGGCTTTCTTTTTTGAATAACTTTTTTAAAGAACTGACGGACATTCGGCTATTGAAACGGAAACTGGCTTGCAAAAATCGGAGTGGTTTCCCCGCTTCTCGCCAATAAAATTTATTAATCCTTCGATTATTAGCATTGACGGCGTAAGGGTCCCAACTAGCATTGATGCCGACGGTCGTAATTCCTTTGAAGAGTCGAGTCGTTGCGTTGGCCGAGATGGTGCTAAATTTCAGCGAATCTGCGGCAAAGTTGTAACTACCTCCCACTCTGATATTATCAAATAGCTTTATTTTTTTATCAACGGAATCTTTTTTTGAAAAGAACTTCGCTTCAAAAATATTATTGAGCGAATAGTTGAGTAGCATTTGGCGCTTACTCGCACGGGGCGTTCCGTAAATTCCTCCTTGAAAAATGTTGTAGGCATCTAAGTCCGATGGGTCTCGCGTATCCGTTTGCACCGAATCGACGCCACTGCGAAAAAAACCGTCTCTTCCAATATAGCTTGGAATGTAATTCAGAGAAACCGTCGGCTTAACCGTATGCCGAATTCCCTTTAAGGGTCCTTTCTTAAATTGAAGCATACCGTATAGGATTGTATTAAAAGACACACCCGTCGTCAGTTCTCGAAAGGGTTCTAGTCCGAATAATGTATCGGTTATCACTGCACCGTATTGGGTCGTATCTACAATATTTTCCAGCGTGTCAATAATGACTTCCTCGAAAAAGGTAGGGTCAAAATTTCGGCGAATGGTGTGAAAGTTGTAGACCTCTCGTAAAGTGGCGTTCGGCGAAACATTGATGTATTTGAGTAAATTAAAGTTGAGGTCCGTACTCATGTTATGCCGAAAGCCAAAGCGAGCATCTTCAAGTGTTTTCTGCGTAAATAGGGTTGTGTCCGTTGCTGTAAACTTATTTTGTGCCTGTGCATCGTAGCGGAAAGATATTTTTTCGTACCACTTTTCTTTACTGCCACTACTGCGTTCTTTACTTTTAAAAGGATAGACTCGATTCATTTGGAAACTTACCGTAGGCAAGCTAATATCTACTTTATTGGTTTGGGTGTTTTGGGAATGACGCATATCTGCGGACAAGCGGAAGGGTTTTCCGGGAAAGGTTTGACTAAAAGAAACGTTCGACGAAAGCGTGTTCTGCAATACACTTCGAGCATCATTATTAATCAAGCTTTGGTAACCGTTTCCTTGGATATTCACACTACCGCTAAATCTTCGGGTCGGATGTGCTTTGGAGTCTTGAGTGTGCGACCAACGAATAGCGTAGGAATTTTGCCGACTCGTAGCGCCAATGGAACGGCGACTGTTAAAAGTCAAATTTAAGTTGCCATTATATTTATAGCGTCTCCGATACCTCGAATCCGCCGTAATCCCCCAAGTGCCGTGCCAATAAATCTGCCCCGTCATTCGCAAGTCCATATAATCGTTAAGGGGAAAATACCAGCCTACTCCGTCCAATCCGTAGCCCAACTGCGGAGAATATTCGTAGCCTTGTGGGAAAATAAGCCCTGTACTTTTAAATTGTTTCAATGGGAAAACGGCAAAAGGCAATACGATGGGAAGCGGAATACCACCAATTTCTAAGTTGGAAGGTCCCGCTACGACTACTCTATCCGCAATTACTTTTTGTTTGCTACTGCGAATACCAAAATGGGGATGTGGTAAATCACAAGTAGAAAAGATAGCTCTGCTGTTGTAGAGTACGTTTTCGGTAGTGGCGGTGTCCTCTCTGACAATTTCTCTAGAAATGAACTTGGTCTTCGTACCCGTTAAAAATAAGTTACTTTGAGTCGTAGAGACACCATATACTAAGCCTTTTTGGGAATTGAAATTATACCGCATTTTATCCGCCTGAAAGTTTTGGCCGTTGCCAATAAAACTTGGTTTTCCCGCTTCCCGTCCAATGCTATCTTTGAACATCTCCGCCGAAGCTATTTTGCTATCTAGGTCAATAGCAATAAAACCTGCTTTTAATTCCAGACCTTCGTACTTAACAAAAGCATCGCCGTAGAGATACATTTTATTGGAAGCGTTGTCAAAACTCATGGAATCTTTGGCGCCAATTTCTAGCTTCTCATCTAAAGCACTATCGGAAATTTTTACATCAACATCACTACTTTCCGCAGAAGTGGACACCACCTCTGAAGGTGGCATTTCTAGGTCGGAAGGCGGCATCGTCATTCCATTGGGAAAGGAGTCCACCTGCCCGAACATTGTTTGAAAACAAACAAACCCTAAAAAAAATAAGCAAATAAGCGTTTCCTTCAACCGAATAAATGGTTATCTTGTGTTAAAATTTTATTTTTGATAGAATTTTATACAACTATCAATTGGCCATGCAAAGTAAATAGTAGTAAGAATAAGGGCAAGTTAATGAGAGGGAATAACCTATTATTAACGGCCTTTTGTCCATTCATGTGGCCATCAACGACAATTAATGATAATTGATGAATTAATAGTTTCCACATTCCATGCTGTAAGAATTTTATCGTCACTACTGATTAGAATTATTCATCATCCATCATTCATTTATAAAAAAATCATGCGCCTCGTCTTACTGAATACTTTTTGTTAACTATTATTTGACTGTGCTTGCAACCTAGGAAATACTATGAAGAAAGCAATATTTATCGGTATTTATCTCTTTTTGGGACTATCACTGTCCGCATCTGGCAATACTCCAATTGTAGTTTTTCGTTCCCCTTTTGGAAAAGTCAACAAAGGTAAAGAAAACCTACCGAACGGTTACCGAATCAAAACAGTCGTAATAGACGCAGGACACGGCGGAAAAGACCCTGGGTGTCACGGAAAACATTCCCAGGAAAAGCACATTGCGTTGAAATTGGCGTTGAAATTGGGGAAAGCCATCGAACGTCAATTCCCTTCCATCAATGTGATTTATACTCGAAAAACGGACATTTTTATTCCACTGTATCAAAGAGCTGCCATTGCTAATAAAAACAATGCTGATTTATTTATCTCTATTCATTGCAACGCACTCAGCCATAAAGCACAATTAGTACAAGGCTCCGAAACGTACGTGATGGGATTACATACGGCGGAGCACAATCTGGAGGTTGCTCGGCGGGAGAATGAATCCATTTTGTTGGAAGAAGATTATCAAAAAAACTATCAAGGGTTTGACCCCAACTCCGACGAAGGGAATATTTTTTTGAACCTATTTCAGAACGCCTTTTTGGACCAAAGTATTCAGTTTGCCGAAAAAGTAGAAGCTAAGATAAAGGGTCGGGCGAAACGACGAAGTCGAGGCGTCAAGCAAGCAGGCTTCGTTGTTTTGAAAGAAACGACCATGCCAAGCGTACTAATTGAAACGGGTTATTTGAGTAACAACAGTGAGGAGAATTTTCTAATAACGGACAATGGACAAAACAAAATCGCCAACGCTATTTTTGAAGCTTTTGTGGAATACAAACTGGAAGTTGAAGACCAATCTTCCGAACCATTACTAGCACTGCAATCAAGTTTGCCAACGGTCAAGCGTCAAAACGGTGTAGTCCCATCCCAACGCCCTGCCAATAATCCAGAAAAAGCGGTCTATTTTTCTAAAACCCCTAAAGCCGTTCCAACTCGTTTGGCCTTAGCGGAGCAGCCAAAACAGGAACCAAAGACACCGACCGCTGGGACAGCAATTGTAGATGATAAGGCTAAAGCAAAAGCTTCCATAACCTTCAAAGTTCAACTAGCTGCTTCGCCCAACGAAATTGAAACATCTAGTCAAAAATGGAGCAAAATTCCCTACATCGAAGTTAGAAAAGAAAAAAGTCTATTCAAATACCTTACTGGTAGCCACGAAGCCTACGAAGCAGCCGTCCAACAACGAAACGAGATTTTAGCGAAGGGCTTTAACGGTGCCTTTGTAGTAGCATATAAAGACGGACAGCGTATTTCCTTGTCCGAAGCCAGAAAATAAAATAATAGCTCCTCCCAAAAACACGAAGAAGTGACAAGTTGGGGTTAACTTATCACTTCTTAAGGCAGGGAATTGGCAAGATGATGAGTGTTTGCCAAAAATGTGTGTAGGTGAAAATTTTAGTAGAAAACACGATAAAATTTTCTCATAGTTCTGTTTAGTCCAATTCAAAGATAAAAGAAAGTTTGACTTTTTTCCAAAAAAAAACACCAAAATTTGTTTGGGGAGGTAAGTTGTTTTAAAAATAAAAATTTTTCATATATCAGCGACACCGTTTATTCTTTCAAAAAAATCCATTTTATTTAGTAGTACACTTACAAAAATTGGTATATTAGGGCTTCGTTTTAGTACTCAAAACAGCTATTATGAAGACTAAATGGTACAATTATTTCTACTTCTCCAAAACCCAGCGAAACGGTATAATTATTCTTTTATGCCTCTCTGCTTTATTCTTTATACTGCCAAATATCTTACCCAATTATCTAGAGTTACCACCTACAGACTTTTCAGAAATTGAACGTGATATTGCCGACTTCGAAGCCACAACGGAGTTTGCTCCTAACGAGCAAGTAAATGAAAGTCGTCCCGTTGAACTATTTTCTTTTAATCCTAATACCGTGACTAAAGAAGAACTAATTGGCCTAGGATTGCAGCCCAAAGTGGCGACCACTTTCATCAATTATCGGGAGGCGGGCGCAAAATTTTTTAAAAAAGAAGATATAAAAAACGTTTACGGCATTACGGAAGCAGACTATCAAAGACTAGTACCCTATATTGCTATTCCTGTTTCGAGAAAATCAGCAATTGCGAGTAAAACAACAGCGCCTCCCGCAGAAGTTTCAAATCCGCCCCAACTGTTTGAATTCGACCCTAACACTGCTAGCCGTTACGAGTTATTGGATTTGGGGCTTTCGCCAAAAGTCGTTCAGACGCTCCTCAACTTTAGGGCCAGCGGCGGAAAATTTTGGAAACCCAAACACCTTAAAAAAATATACGGTTTAGAAGAAGCGCAGTACACAACTCTTGAGCCTTACATTAAAATACCCGAAGCGAAGCAAATTCTCGCTAAAATGGATGTGATACCAGAAGCACTGCCGAATACTTACGAAGCCCCTACACTAGTCAAAGTAGACATTAACCAAGCCAACGAAGCAGAGTGGCAACAGTTGAGAGGCATCGGCGAAATAACAGCCAGAAGAATCGTTAATTTTCGACAGCAATTAGGTGGCTTCACTTCGGTGGAACAACTGAAAACGATTTATAATGTACCTGATAGCACAATCGACAAAGTAGCATCGCAATTGATTTACTCACCCATTCCCAATAAAATTAATATCAACACGGTCTCGGCAGATATTCTAAAAAATCATCCTTACATTAAAGCCAAACAGGCACATACCATAGTTAACTATCGAACCAATCACGGTCGATTTGAACGGATTGAAGATTTGCAGAAAGTAAAAATATTAACCCCTGAGTTTATTGACCGAATTGCGCCGTATTTAACTTTTGAATAGGTGAAAGAAAAGCTCAATTTCGATGCTGTAAAGTGAGGGATTAAGCATCCATCTTTAGTCGATAATCCTACTTGATTAGCCGAACAAAATGGCAAAATACTGACAACTATGGTACTTTGGTATAATACATCTCACCAAAAATCTAATAATTATGTTTGCCTTGTTTGTCTTAGTCACTTTATTAACCCTTGCTTTAGGGACATTTGGCTTTTGGCTATATGCACTCGTCGAAATTGTACAAGAT